>JBFIQI010000006.1:0-40096 GCA_041609715.1 Gammaproteobacteria bacterium | reverse complement strand
TCTTCGGGTCGCTCGTCGATCAGCAGCACGATCACTTCCGTCTCCGGATGATTGGTGGTGATGGACTGGGCTATGTTTTGCAGCAGCATCGTCTTGCCCGCCTTCGGTGGCGAGACAATCAGGCCGCGCTGGCCCTTGCCGATGGGCGCCACCAGGTCGATGATGCGCGCCGTGAGGTCTTCGGTGCTGCCGGTTCCTGTTTCCAGCTTCATGCGCTGGTTCGGGAACAGCGGCGTCAGATTCTCGAACAGTACCTTGTTGCGGGCGTTCTCCGGCGCTTCCAGGTTGATCTCGGCGACTTTAAGCAGCGCGAAGTACCGTTCGCCATCCTTGGGCGGACGAATCAGGCCGGAAATGGTGTCTCCGGTGCGCAGGTTAAAACGCCGAATCTGGCTCGGCGATACGTAGATATCGTCGGGTCCTGCCAGGTAGGAGCTGTCCGCAGATCTCAGGAAGCCGAAGCCGTCCTGCAGAATTTCCAGCACCCCGTCCCCGTAGACGTCCTCGCCATTGCTGGCATGCGCCTTGAGGACCGAGAAAATGATGTCTTGTTTGCGCGAACGCGCCAGGCTTTCCAGGCCCATTGAATTGGCCAGCTCGACCAGTTCCGAAACTGGTTGCTTTTTCAGATCCGTCAGGTTCAGCGCATTTTCGCTGAGCGTGACGGGGCCCGCCGGCTCCAGATCCAGATCGTCGTCATTGGGCAGCTCGGACTTGTTCGGCTGCCGTTTGCGAGAGCGGCCCTTTTTGTTGGTGTTGCCGGATCGCTTGGGGCGCCCGGAAGGAGAATTGGACGACTTTGTGCGTCCGCGGTTGGAATTTCCCAAGTAGCCTCTCATAGATTGGTGTCCAGGAATGCTGACAACTGCGACTTGGAAAGCGCGCCAACTTTTTGCGCTTCCACGCTACCGTTTTTGAACAGCATTAGTGTGGGAATTCCGCGAATACCGAATTTGGGCGGCGTCGCGGGGTTATTATCAATGTTGATCTTGGCAACTTTCAGGCGCCCGGAGTATTCCTGGGCTACCTCCTCCAGGATCGGGGCAATCATCTTGCAGGGTCCGCACCACTCTGCCCAGAAATCCAGCAGAACGGGATTTTCGGCCTTCAGTACATCTTCTTCAAAAGTGGCATCAGAAGTTTCCAGGATGTGATCGCTCACGTCGTAGCCCTCCGGAGGTTTACAGGTTTGCTGCTTATAAGAAATGGCACGTAATTGTCAGGACCAGCTTTTTCAGGATATATGTGACGCGGAAGTCCCGTTGAGGCACAATGAGCGGGCTCGCTCGAAACTTCCGTGGAAAAGTGGGCTGGTGGCGTCTTTCGGTTCGCGTGGCGGACCCGCAACGCGCGTTTTTCATATTTCACCCTTTTAGCCGACATTTTGCAAGTCCGGCGCCGGCGCCGGCCTCGCAGGTCCAGAAACGACCATGACAAGCAAGCATTTAAGCGATACCAGTTTTGCCAGCCTGCCGCTGGTCGAACCCGTGGCGCGTGGCATCGCGGAGATGGGTTTCGAGAAATGTACTCCAATCCAGGCCGCAACCCTGCCCCTGGCGCTGGCAGGCGATGATGTCGCGGGCCAGGCCCAGACCGGCACCGGCAAGACCGCGGCTTTCCTGGTAGCGTTGTTCAACCGCTTGCTCAAACATCCGGCTTCGCCGCAACGCCGCGCCAACGATCCGCGCGCCGTAGTCCTGGCGCCCACGCGGGAACTCGCAGTCCAGATTCACAAGGATGCCGAGGATATCGGCCAGTTCACGGGCATCCGCCTGGGGCTTGCATACGGCGGTAAAGATTACGACAAGCAGCGGCGAATCCTGGAAGACGGAGTGGATGTCCTGATCGGCACACCCGGCCGCATGATCGATTACTTCAAGCAGCGCGTATTCGGGCTGGCGGCGGTGGAAGTGCTGGTAATCGACGAGGCTGACCGCATGTTCGATCTCGGGTTCATCAAAGACATTCGCTACGTAATGCGCCGCCTGCCACCGCCGGATGACCGGCTCAGCCTGCTGTTTTCCGCCACCCTTTCACACCGGGTCCTGGAGCTTGCCTACGAACACATGAACGAGCCGGAACTGGTTCGGATTGAACCGGACAAAGTGACGGCTGATCGTATTCGTCAGGTCATCTATTTCCCTTCCAACCACGAAAAAATACCGCTGCTGGTGGGGCTGCTGCAGAAAATGGACCCCAAGCGCACCATGGTGTTCGTGAACACCAAGCGCGCCGCCGAAATCGTGCAGCGATACCTGGTGGGCAACGGTATCGATGCGGCAGCCATATCGGGTGACGTGCCACAGCGCAAGCGAGAACGCATGCTGGCCGATTTCCAAACCGGCGCACTGCCGGTGCTTATTGGCACGGACGTCGCATCACGGGGCTTGCATATCGACAACGTCAGCCACGTATTCAATTTCGATCTGCCACAAAATATAGAGGACTATGTGCACCGGATCGGGCGCACGGCACGCGCCGGCGCTGCCGGTGACGCTATCAGCTTCGGTTGCGAAGATTACGTGTTTGCCCTGCCTGAAATTGAAAGTTTTATCGGCTACAAAATTCCCACCGAAAACATTGATCCCGGTATGCTGCCGCGGCTGCAGCGCCCGGCTCCCAGGCCAAGCAAGAAACCTGTTCGGCACGGCAGCGAGCGCAGTTCCAGGGGCGGGCGTCCCCGACGCCGCTCCGGTAGCCGATCCTGATCAGTCCAGCAGTTCGCTGAGGTCGCTGATGGTCTCGAAACCCTGCAGGTCTCTCGCCGGCATGCCGCTGTCAGGCCGACCGATGCCGACGAGGTGACGTATACCGAAGGCGCGGGCGGCTTCCAGCACAGGCAGGCTGTCATCCGCGAACAGGCTGCGCCTCGGATCAAAACCCTCAGCCTCCTTGAAGTGCTCCCAGAATGACTGCGTTTCCTTAGGGGCGCCGAATTCATGGCTGGTGTAAATATGATCGAAATAGCTGGCGAGCCCCGTACAGGCAAGTTTGAGCTTGAGAATACCCGCATGGGCGTTGGTAACCAGCAGTCGCCGTTTTCCCATGCCGCGCAGCCGCGTGAGAAAGCTGGTCACTCCCGGCAGAAAACGAATCTGGGAAGAAGCATTGTGCTTGAGACCCTGCAGATCCAGTTCCAGGTGATCTGCCCAGAAATCCAGGCAGTACCACTGAAGGGTCCCGCGGCGCGCCTCAAACTCCGGGAGCAGGCGTTCGCGCACCTGTTGCGCGTTCAAACCATGCCGCAGACCGTAGTGTCGCGGAACCAACTCCGTCCAGAACCAGGTGTCGAAGCGCAGGTCCAGCAAGGTACCATCCATATCCAGCATGATGGTGGTGATATCCTGCCAGTCGCGCCTGGTTTGCTTTAAACTTGCGCCCGCTACGCCCATCAACTACCCCGGTTAACTGCAGAAACCCATGCCCGATTTTGACATGAACAGCCTGCTTGCAGCGTGTCGGCATATTGCCCGAACAGCAGGCCAGCGAATCCTGGAAGTTTACGAAACGGACTTCCAGGTGGAAAGCAAGGCCGACGATTCCCCCCTGACGGTGGCCGATCTGGCGTCCCACGAAGCCATTAAGGCAGGGCTCGCGGCCCTGCCGGTGAAGTTGCCGTTGCTGTCCGAGGAATCGCGCAGCCTGCCCTGGTCTACCCGCAGCAGCTGGGATAGCTATTGGCTAGTGGATCCCCTGGACGGCACCAAGGAATTCGTCAAGCGCAACGGAGAATTCACCGTTAATATTGCCTTGATAGATAATCACAAGGCAGTGCTGGGCGTGGTCTATGTGCCCGTGCAAGGAGTAACTTACAGTGCTGCGCGCGGCATCGGTGCGTTTCGCGAAGATGCCGACGGTGAACGCAGAACTATCAAGGTCACCTCACCGGCCCAATCGCCGCTGCGGGTGGTGGGCTCGCGCTCGCATCCCGGCCAGGGACTGGCGACCTTCCTGAAGCAACTTGGAGACCACGAGGTGATACCGGTGGGCAGTTCGCTGAAATTCTGCCTGGTGGCCGAGGGCCGCGCCGACATATATCCACGCCTGGGGCTGACCTCCGAATGGGATACGGCGGCCGCGCAGGCCGTGGTTGAATGCGCCGGAGGCCAGGTGCTGGCCGCCGATGGCAAGCCCCTGGCTTACAACACCAAGGACAACATCCTGAATCCGCATTTCCTGGTGATCGGCGATACTGCGCGGAACTGGCCTGCCATTCCCGGCGCATCCTGATGCGTACTGCGTGGCCACACCAGCTGCGGGCGTCTAAGATTAGACAGGCATGACCGACAACGTTGACACAGAATCATTTGAAAAATTGAGGCGGCTCAAGGAGTTGCGTATCGAGCACCGGGACCTCGACGACGTCATCGAGCGCCTGAATTCCGACCTGCACGTGGACCAGTTGAGACTGCGCCGGCTCAAAAAGCGCAAACTGCTGCTCAAAGACCTGATCGAAAAGCTGGAAAGTGAATTGATACCGGACCTGAATGCCTAAGCAGGAGCTGGCAACAGGGCCATATTGACCCGCAGCGGATGCTGCACCTGCTTACCCGGTCGAAATTTGTGCGGCGCTCTGCCAATATCGGTTTGTTGCGGAAAATTATCAGAAGGGTATAGCCCACGATGATAGGACGAATCGGAGCTATTCACAGGGCCAGCATGCGCCTCGCCCAGATTACCGACGCAGAGACCCTTGCGCGGGAAGTCATCGAAATCCTCCACGATGTTGTACACCACGATTATGCGGCAATCTGCCTGGTGGAGGGAGACCGGCTGCGCCCGTTCGCCGTGAGCGTGCCGGGTATCGGTATCGAGAACCACGAGCAGGACAAGGCATATATCGATTCATTCGACCTTAAAGTTGGCGAAAATGTCACCGGCTGGGTGGCGAAGCATGGCAAGAGCCTGCTGGTAGACGACCCAAAACGGGACCCGCGCTATTTGAAAATACGGCCGGACGTGCGCTCGGAGGTCTGCGTGCCAATGCTCACATCGCGGGGCGTAATGGGCGTCATCAATCTGGAATCTACCCGCGACAAGGCTTACACGGAAAGTGAACTCAGGGTCCTCGAAATCATTGCATCGCCTTTGGCGGTTGCCATCGAACGCTCGACCGTGCTTGGTCAGGCGGCGCGGCTTAAGAACTTGCTGGGTACGATGAAAAACAAGTTGGCAAAACTCTCCGAACAGGGCTCCGACGGCCAACAACTGGCCGCCGAATGCCGCAACCTGGAACAAATGCTCGATCGGGCCATCAAGCTGATCAATGAACCCGCGGCCCGGCCGGAAGCTGCGGCGCCCGGTCACTTGGCAACACAGCACGAGGCCAGCACAGCCGTCGCGGATGCCGACGGCCCCTCTGGCGATTGACCCATCAGGTCTGCCGATTGCCGATGTGTCGCGCACCGCGTTTACGCGCCAGCATCTCCTGCCGGTGGCGCTCGCGCAGCGACGCGCGCCTGGCGTCATCCAGGTCCGGCGCGCAGTAGGGACAGCTCACCCCCTCCTCGTATTCGCTTGATTGCAAATCTTCCGGCGTGAGGGGCTGCCGGCAGCCATAACAGATTTCGACGCTGCTGCGCGCCAGACCATAGCCAACCCCGACGCGCTGGTCGAACAGAAAGCAGGCCCCCCGCCAGCGCCCGTCCTCGGCTGTTTGCTGCTCCAGATAGTTGAGTATGCCGCCGCTCAGCTGATAGACCTCGTCGAAGCCCTGCTCCAGCATCCAGGCGGAGGCTTTCTCACAGCGAATTCCGCCGGTACAAAACATGGCCACCTTGCGGTGCTTGTGGGGATCCAGGTGCCTGGCAACATAGGCGGGAAATTCGCGAAACGAGTCGGTGCCGGGGTCCACCGCATTTTGAAATGAACCCAGCCGGGTTTCGTAAACATTGCGGGCATCGATGACCAGCACTTCGGGATCTGCGATCAATTCATCCCAGTCCTGTGGATCAACTTGCACACCGGTACCCCGAAGCGGACTGACCCCGGGCTCGCCCATGGTCACGATCTCTTTCCGCACTTTCACTTTCAAGCGATAAAAAGGCATGTCCGGGGTTTCGGACAAGCGTGGCGTTATCCCGGCGAAGCGCTGATCCTTATTCAGTATCCGGAACCAGTCATCGATGGTATCCGGGCTGCCCGCCAGCGTTGCGTTGATGCCTTCCTCGGCCAGAATGATGGTGCCCTGCAGTCCCAGCCGCTCGGCCTGTAATCCCAGGCTCCCGGCCAGTTCGCGGTAGTCCGGCAAGGCGACGAAACGGTAAAACGTGGCAACACACACCGCGGCGGGTGCTGCCTGAGCCCCGCTGGACTGCATGTGGATGCCGTCAGTAATGGGGTGGCGGGTCATCAACTTCTGTCACACCACCAACCACAAGCGCCAGCTGCTCGCGCATGTTGCCGAGTACCCGCTCCAGCCGCTCGATGGTCTGCTCGTGCGCAGCCACTACGTCGTTGAGAGTGGCAACTGTGTCTTCGAGAAAAGTGAGCCGGGTCTGCAACTCAACCTGCGAATCACTCATGGTTTTCATTCCTGTTTCAAGCCAGGGTTACACGCAAAATACTGTGACGAATCTCTGCACTCAACACATGCTGGGCTTTTTCGCTGACTTCGGTCAAAACGTCTCCAAATTCCAGCTTGCCATCCTCGTTGACCTTGATGACCTCATAATTCTTCAAGACATTTATGAAGTTACTGAACAGATCTCTGGCAAAGAAATCCGGCGCGTCGAGCTCATAGATCATGGAGATGCGCTGCGCCATCAACTGACACAGTGACTCCAGGTCCTTTTGCGACAAGCTGCCGGAGCCGCGGTTTCTCAGCAGCGCAATCACCAGATAATAGCGCTCCAGAATCTGTAGCGTCGATTGGGCGAGCAGCGATAACTGGCCGGCCTCCGGGGATGTTGCGGGGGGCCTTACCAACCGGTCCTTGTAACGAGCCAGCAGGTTCAGATCCAGCAGAGCCTGCAGGCTACGCTCCAGCAACAGTTCCTGCTGGGATTCCCCTGCCGGCAGGAATAACTCGGACTGAATGAACGGGTAAGCCATCCGGCATAACTCCAGCAACCGGTCGCGTTCAATGAATTCGTTATGCAAAAACGCGCAGGCGATTAATGATGGCAAAGCGACCAGGTGTAAAACGTTGTTGCGGAAGTAAGTTGAAAGCACCGCCTGCTCTTCGCTCAGCACCAGGATGTCGCCAAACTCATGTGTGCGGCGCACCAGCAAGCCGAGCGATTCACCCTCGGCGATGATCTCGGCACCCGCCAGAAGTGGCTTGCCATCCAGCTTTGACGCGCGAATGGCTGCCACCAGCGATTGCGTCATTTCCACCTGCTGGATTAACTCATCCTCGGGCATGGCCTGGCGAGGCGCTGCCAGCAGGGCCAAGGAGAGCAGATTGACCGAGTTGAGCACTGCCGCTTCGTTGATTCGGACCATGATTTCTTCACTCAGCACCCGCACGGCTTCGGGCAGCCACTCCGGCTTTTCATCAGAATCGGTGCCGTCGCGCCACCCTGGCGCTTCTTGATCCAGCAGCGCCTCGGCTTCGACAGGTTCACCGAATGCCAGTTGCACCGTGCCAAATTCGCTGCGCAGAATCTTCAGCGAGCGCAGAAAATCCAGCCAGTTCTCCTTGCGCTTGGGTTTGCCGCTGAGTTCACCAATATAACTTTGTCCCTCCACCAGCTTGTCGTAGCCGATATACACCGGCACAAACGCCAGTGGCCGCACCGGGTGCTCGGCAAAACTGCGCAGGGTCATCGATAACATGCCTGGCTTCGGACGCAGTAGCCGACCCGTGCGGGAGCGGCCGCCTTCGATGAAATATTCGATGGAAACACCCTTGGCCAGGTTCGCACGCAGGTATTCATGAAATACCGCGGCATACAATTTGTTACCGCGAAAACTGCGGCGCAGAAAGAATGCACCGCCGCGACGCAGAATTTTGCCCAGCAAGGGCAGATTGAGGTTCAGTCCGGCGGCAATGTGCGGTGGCACCAGACCATGCTGATATACCAGATAAGACAGCAGCAAATAATCTATGTGGCTGCGGTGACATGGCACATAGACAATGGTGTGATCACGGGAAAGTTCCAGCACCGGATTGATCTGGTAAACGGCAATCCCGTCATAAAGGCGATTCCACAATCTCGACAGCACGCCCTCGGCGAAACGCACGAACCCGGGCGAGTAGTCGGCAGCGATTTCCAGCGCGTAACGGCGAGCTTCCTGCGCGATTTCCCGCTCCGGTTGCTGCCTTGCCCGGGCCTCTCTGGCAATTTGCTGTTGTACCCTCGGAGCTTCGAGAATCTGGCCTATGAGCGTGTTGCGGTGCGATAGGTCAGGACCGATGGTCGCCGTTCTCACACCCTTGAAATGCACTCTCAGCAACCGGGCCAGTTTGCGTGCCAGGGTTTTCTTTTCGATGCCATTCTCAAGGTTGGCTCGCACCGACAGCGGTGCCCCCACCTGAAGCAGCACCGCCCGGCCGTGCAGCAATATGGTGAGCAGCTTGTTGATTCGCCCCTGGGGCTGCCAGCGTTCCGCAAACAGCGCCTTCATAATGGAGGTTTCTTTTTCCGGCGAGCGCCCCCAGAAAATCGACACCGGTACCAGCTGCACGTCCAGTTCCGGGTCATCGCTGACCGCGGCCGCGATGTCGTACAGCATATCCGGTACCTGGCGCTCCACCCGCTTGAGCAGCCAGCCGCGCACGCGCGCGGTGGCAAACACTGAGCGACGTGCCCGGGCGTCGTTCATTACCAGCCCGTCGGTGGGCCGGTGCAGGCCCCGCGCCAGTGTCTCGCGCTCCAGCACCAGTAAATCCGCAAGGGATCGCATCTCCATCACGTAACAAACCGGTCGCTCGCTATCGATGGCCAGGGTACCGAGCTCGTCCGGCAGCACCCGGGTGCGTACCCACAGATTTTGCAGACGCCGCACCAGCCCGAGACCGAGCCGATCAAAACCGAGATAGGGATTCATTTCAGGCGGGTCCCCACAATTGCTCGTCGAGACTCAGTTGCCAGCCAAAGAGACTCAGGTCAACGCGCCCGTTATTGATGACTACGCCCTCGCTTTCAAGCCGCGCAACCTGCCGTTCAAAACCCCGGCTGGGGCAGGGAAATGCCAGCTCGCCACTGGCTTTGATGACCCGGTGCCAGGGCAGGTCATTGTCCGCAGGCAATTCTGCCAGAACGCGCCCTACCAGACGCGCGCGGCCGGGCAGACCCGCCACCTCCGCGACCCGCCCGTAAGCGCAAACCCGCCCCCGAGGTATCGCTATGACTGCCTGCCGAATTGCCTTCGCATGCGCTTTGCTGACCGGCATTTGTAGCTGGTACCGCTACCAGTGAATGCCTTTGGTGAACTGCGCCAGCGCAATCTGCTCCGGCGATGGCTGTTGCTCTCCCCTGGTCTTCTTGCCCTTGGCGGCATCCGAATCGGGAAACATCTGGAAAGCCGTGTTCATCCCGACCTCCGTCATCTTGGGGGCCAATAAGTGCAGAATTTGTGCGGTGACACCGAGGCGCGTGGCAATTCGGATTGGACGCTCGATGATGGCCTCCGCAATCATGTCAGCTGCTTCCTCGGGCGATATGGTAGGCACGTTTTCGTAGATCTTGGTTGGAGCAATCATCGGTGTACGCACCAGCGGCATATTGATGGTGGTAAACCGCACATTGCGATCCGAATACTCGGAACCGGCACAGCGAGTGAAGGCATCCAGCGCGGCCTTTGACGCTACATAAGCCGAGAACCGTGGTGCATTGCTGAGCACGCCGATGGATGAAATATTGATGATATGCCCGCGACGCCGTTCGGCCATGCGCGGCAGAAAACCGAGTATCAGACGCAGCGACCCATAGTAATTCAGCTGCATAGTGCGTTCGAAATCATGGAACCGATCGTAAGATTGTTCGATGCTGCGCCGGATCGACCTGCCGGCATTATTGACCAGGATGTCCACCTGCCCATGATCTGCCAGAACGTCTGCCACCAGCTTGTCGCAGGATTCTGTCACCGAGAGATCGGCGGTATAGCTACTCACTTCACCGCCTTGTGCACGAATCAGCTCGGCCGTCTCAATCAGTTTCTCCTCGCCGCGCGCGACAATTATCACCTTGGCGCCGGCTTCACCCAGCTTGAGCGCCGTTGCCTGGCCTATTCCCGAAGACGCACCGGTAACCAGCGCGACTTTGCCGGCGACCCGACCGCCCAGCGTGTGATCCACGAAAAGATCGGGATCCATGTGCCTTTCCCAGTAATCCCACAACCGCCAGGCGTAATCCTTCAGATCCGGCACGCGGATATCGCTGTCCGCTAACGCCGCCTCTGTTTCCCGGCTGTCAAAGCGGGTGGGATAGTTGATGAACTTCAGCATGTCGGGAGGCAATTTAAGATCCTCCAGCAGCGACGCGATCATCCGCCGTACCGGCGCAATAGACCCCACGCCTTTCCACACGTAAGCCGGGATGAATCCGAACATCCGGGCATTCACGCGCATCGCCATCTCTGGCGCATGGGCCGCGCGCGCAAAAATATTGAGCACATCACCGATGCGCCGCGCCTCGGGATCGGTCAAATGAAAACACTTTCCGTCGAGGCCCGGCTGGTGCGCGATATGATCCATCGCTGCCACCACGTAATCCACCGGCACAATGTTGATACGCCCGCCCTCAACGCCAATGGTGGGCATCCAGCGTGGCAGCGTGCGACGCAGTTTCTGGATCGCCTTGAAAAAATGGTAAGGACCGTCGATCTTGTCCATCTCGCCAGTCCGGGAGTCGCCGACCACGATGCCTGGCCGATAAACACGCCATGGCCGCTGGCAGGCCGTTCTTACAAGGCCCTCGGACTCGTGCTTGGTACGGAAATACGGGTGCTCGAGCCCCTCGGCCTCCTCAAACATGTCCTCGCGGAAGACGCCGTTGTAGGTGCCCGCTGCCGCGATGGAGCTGACCATGTGAAAGACACCGACCTCCGCTGCTTCGGCAAACTCGATGGCTGCCCGGGTGCCCTCCACATTCACCTGGTCCTGTATGCCCGCATCAGCTGACAGGTCGTAAACGGCCGCCAGATGAAAAAAATGATCGATTTTGCCTTTAAGTTTTTTACGCTCCGCGGCACTGATTCCCAGATTCGCAGCCGTCAGATCTCCCTCTACGGCAACGAGCTGTTGCTCGGCAGCCTGCAGCTCATTTTGCATGCGCTCCACGCGCCCCATACTCGCCTTGCGGACCAGCAAATACACGGTGCCGCCGCGCGCCAGCAGCTTGCTGACGAGACGCTTACCAATGAAGCCCGTTCCACCGGTTACGAAATAATTCATGGTCACATTCCCATTTGTTAGTTCTGGCTGCGCCAGGGTGTGAGCCGGCGCGTGCGGGAACGGGTCAGTATACGCCATGCCTGACGGCGATTTCACGGCCGCCGGAGGCTCTTTTTAAAGCCGCAGCCGTCCCGTGAGCATCTGCCCAAACATCACAAAATCGCCCAACAGGCTATAGAAGGGGTGGCTGAAAGTGGCGGGTCGGTTTTTTTCGAATACGGCATGCCCCAGCCAGGCACAGCCATAGCCGACCACTGGCAGCAGCCACAGCAGCTGCAGGCGGCCTGAAAATACGGCATAGGTGGCGATCACGATCACCAGCAGCGTGCCGACGAAATGCAGGCGTCGACAGTGCGGATGGCTGTGCTCGCTCAGATAGTAGGTATAGAACTCCGGGAAGCTGGAGAATCGTCTGGTCATAGTCGCCTGGCCTACAGCCCGGAACGCACCTTGTAGTTGCCGCGCCGCTCGTCGTAGTCCAGCTGCAATAGCTCGTTGGCGGCAGCATCTTCCAGCATGTCCGAGAAACTGCGATAACCGTAATAGGTCTCATCAAAACCTGGGTGGACCCGGCGCAAGGTCTGCTTGACCAGCGAACCCCAGACCGGATCGTAATCGGTCTCCAGTGAATTCACGATGCCCAGCAGCATATCCAGGGCTTCATCTTTCTTGGACTTCTTGCGCCCGCGCTTCTTGGGCGTTGGCTTCTTGCGGCGTGCCTTGCGAATCAAATCATCGTAATAAATAAATTCATCACAATTGGCGATCAGCAGGTCGGAGGTGGAACTTTTCACGCCGCACCCCACCACCCGCTTGTCGTTTTCCTTGAGCTTGGATACCAGAGGTGAAAAATCGCTGTCGCCTGAAATCAGCGCAAAACTGTCGATGTGATCCTTGGCGTAACAGAGATCCAGCGCGTCCACGACCATGCGTATGTCAGCGCTGTTTTTGCCGCTCATCTTGGTCTGTGGAATATCGATGAGTTCGATACCGTGCCGGTGAAACTCGCTCACCGCACTGCGATAATTGCTCCAGTCACAGTAAGCGCGCTTGTACACGAGCCGGCCCTTCTCCAGCAAGCGCTTCAGCACCAGGTCAATCTGGAATTTGGGTTCTTTCATGTCCCTGACGCCCAGCGCCAGGTTTTCAAAGTCGATAAATACCGCAATAAGGCTTTCGTCGGACATGGAAACTCGCTCTTTTTTGTTCAGGCGAGTGCATCGTAACTCGCGAGGCTCGCCTCCGCGAACGCCGCTTCCTCGGCGAGCGGCTGAACCGGTTGACTGATATTGATCACCAGGAAGTCCGACGGGCGGTTATGGGCAATACCGACCACGACGTTAACGCGGCCCTTGCGTCGATCTTCCTCGGTAGTGGTCTCGCGGTCGCATTTGACGAACCAGGCCTGGTTGGACTTGAGATCACCGAATGCACCCAGGGCATGGCAGCGCATAAGAAACTCTTCAACCTTGCCCTGCAAACGCTGCCACAGCTCGGGCCCATTTTGTTCAAAGGCTGCCCAGCCGGTACCGTCACGCACGCTGTCTATGATCATCATGGCAAAACGGCGGTTCGACAGGCTGCGCCATTCCTTGGCCGGACAATCGGCCCCTGCCAGCGTGCGATCACCTTCCAGAACACGGATGCTGCGCCCGTGCGCGCGCAGGCAATTGATTCCACTGGCAACCAGGCTTTCACACTCGTAGTCATCGATCTCGTCTGCGAAGCGCCGTACCCCTCGCAATGGTGCGTGGGTAAGGCCGGGGCCCTGCCAGGGGCCGGCCGCATCATCGGTTCTTGCCAGCAGGCCGGCTACGGTGCCGCAGGGCGCGAATTCCGAGCGCCCGCCCTGGGCTTCATCATCCATGATGAGCCGGGGATAGAAAATCGCTGCGTTTTCGTTGCTGAATCCCAGGTCGCCCAGGCCGGCGATGGCATCATCGGGAGAGCGCCAGATCGAGGGCGGATCGACGATATACATCGCCTTGTTGCGTCTGGAGAATTCGGCTGCAAAGCGCATGGCGGCGAATCCCAGATCGTGATTGCGCGACAGTGGTGGTATGCACAGCAGATTGAAATGCGGCCCCGTAACCAGGGCGTGCAGGCCCGTCTGCTCCCGCTCCGAGCCAATGATATCGTTATCGGTCAGCGGCCGGCCGTCATCTCCGTCGCTGACAGTACTCACATAGCCACGGTTTATGCCGGACCCCAGGCTTTCGGTGCTGTCGGGTCTGGATGTGGGCACACCATCGCGCACTCTCACCAACATCGAATCATGCAGTACGTCCGCCACGTAACGCTCGGAATCCGCGCGCGTCGATACGCGATTGAATATCTCCTGATCTTCCACTATGGCCGAGCCAACACCGCGGACACGCTGGATGGTCAGGTTAAAGCTGTTGGAATTCTCCGGGATCTGATCGTAGTCCACCGCAGCGCGCAGGACTTCGCCACTGCCCGGATGAAGCGCGGCGAGCACCAGCTCCTGCTTGCCGGCCGGCAGCCGGATCGTATTGTGCCTGCCACCGTTGATGACCCTTACGATGACCGCCTGCTCGCCCCCGTTCAGAAAGAACTGGCGTACCGCGTAGCTCATGGTGCTGGGCATCCACAAGCCACCGAAGATTCGTTTGAAGTCCTCGAAACTGTCGATTGTGAGAGGGAAGTTGACGGGGCCGCGTCGCGCGCGACCGACAAAAGCGGCTACCGCGGTGGGCGCCATGGGTATGGACTCGCCCTCCCCGGCCCCGACCGCCACATATATGCCGGTATCCTCAAGCTCGGACACAGCTGCTCCGATTTTGCCCTCGGGGCTAACCCTGACAGTTTAAACCCAAAGCGCTGTGGGTACGAGTCCTGCGGGAAAAAAATCCAGTTACAATCAGTGGCCTGCAGGAAGGGGCAGTAATCATGCGGGAAAAACATTTTATCGATTTCCACAAAGGCATTACCGGACTATTCGTCCTGGCGCTGATCGCATGGCAGGGCGCATGGCAAAACACGACTGCCATGACTTATCTCGCCCTGCATGGCAGTTACGGTCTGATGTGGGTTCTGAAAAGCCGTCACTTCCCGGACGCTTCCTGGGAGAAGCCCTGTGGCCTGTGGCGGGGTCTCGGCATCTGGCTCGGATTGACCTTGTACTGGGTGGCGCCCTGGATCATCGTTACAGGTGATGTATCCGCGCCAGCGGGATTGCTGGCTGTGGCGGTTGCCGTATTCGGACTGGGCGTATTCCTGCATTTCGCCGCTGATATGCAAAAACACATGTCGCTCACGCTGCGCCCCGGTGAACTGCTGCACACCGGTCTCTGGGCACGCTTGCGCAATCCGAATTATTTCGGGGAATTGCTTATCTACCTGTCATTCGCGATTCTGAGCATGCACTGGCTGGTGTACCTCATACTCACAATCTTCGTGCTGGCTTACTGGGTGCCCAATATGTTGCGCAAAGACAGGTCGCTGGCCCGCTACCCGGGCTTCGAAGATTATCGGACGCAAAGCTGGCTGTTTTTGCCCTTGTTATTCTGAGTGCAGGCGATATGAAAAAAGAAAATCCTGAACAGCTTGCCAGGCAGCTGGAGCAGCACGAAGACTACCGGGTCATTCGTCGCCTGGGCGTAATCGATTCTTATAACGAAGATGACCCGGAATTACGCGCCAGTGGCGCACTGCGCCAAGGCATTTTTCTGGACGTGGAGACCACCGGGCTCGACGCCTCTACCGAACAGGTCATCGAACTGGCGATGATACCTTTCGAGTTTGCCTCTGACGGGAGGATATTCGGCGTTGGCGACGGCTATAACGGTCTGCGCGATCCGGGCGTCCCGATTCCCGAGGAGATCAGCCGCCTGACCGGCATCACTGACAGTATGGTAGCGGGGCAAGCCCTGGATAACGCCCGGATCGAAGCGCTGCTGGAGCCTGCACATCTTATCGTTGCTCACAATGCCGGGTTCGACCGGCCCTTCGCCGAATCTCTGCACCCCCTGTTTGCCGCCCGGGCGTGGGCTTGCTCCCTCGCCGAGGTACCGTGGCGTGAGGAAGGCCTGGAGGGTACCAAGCTGGACTACCTCGCATATCGATTCGGATTTTTCTACGCTGCCCATCGAGCTGCCGACGATTGTCGTGCCGGCATCAACCTGCTGGCCCAGACCTTACCCACGAGCGGTACCGGTGTGCTGGTCAGCTTGCTGGACAGTGCGCGAAGAAAAACCACCAGAGTTTGGGCAGAAGGCAGCCCCTATGACAGCAAAGACCTCTTGAAAGCGCGCAGATACGTCTGGAATCCCGGCGACGACGGTCGCCCCAAAGCCTGGTATCGCGATGTCGATGAACCCCAGCTGGACGCCGAACTGGATTTTTTACGTCAGGAAGTCTACGGCGGACGATTGCCGACGCTGCCCATGGATACCATTACCGCCTTCAACCGTTACTCGGTGCGGGTCTGACACGCGAACCCGCCGCGGCGATCAACAGTGCGATTACCAGGGGCAGCAGCCGCTCGCTGACGTCTCCCGGGGCATCCGCTTGTGCATGCAGCAGGACCGTGAGACCGAAACCACTCAGCAGGCAACCCAATATCGCCCGACTGTCCACGCTGCGTCCCAACACCCGCATGATAACCAGGGGACCAAATGCCGACCCCACCGCATGCCACGCAAACAACACGCGGGTAAATATTTTGTCAGGAGCAAAAATTGCCAGCAGCACCGCCAGGGTACAAATACCTGCCACCACCCAGCGGGAATGCGACAAGGCCGGGGGTTGGCCGGCGCGCAAACCGCCAAGATCATGGGACACCGAAGATGCCGCCACCAGCAACTGGCTGTCAGCCGTGGACATAATGGCCGACAGCACGGCGGCGATCATCACGCCGGCCAGCACCGGCGGCATCAGGGAATTGGCGACCATGTACAAGGCCTGCTCGCCCACGGCGTCCGGCGGCAGGGTCAGCACCCGCGCGCACAGCCCCAACAGCAGCATTCCGGCATAAACCAACACCGCCCAGGTAACCGCAATGACCCGGGCGCTGGCCAGCGCCCGCTCATCGCGCAGCGCCATGAAGCGATTGATCACGTGAGGTTGACCGGGATAGCCCAGCCCTATCCCCAGAGTGCCCACGATAAATCCCAGTCCCGCAATACCCGCATGCACACCTGTGGCGTTCAGTTCGTGGGGCGGGCTGTTGGCCACCAGGCTGCTTATCAGACCGGCAGGACCGCCGACGGCAATCAGGGCCGTTATGGGCAAGATGACTGCGGTCGCTGCCATCAACAAACCCTGCAAGGTATCCGTAACGCTGACCGCCCAGAATCCACCCAGCAAGGTGTACAGCAAAATAATCACGGCGCCCGTCAGAATGGCCGTGGGTGTGGCCATGCCAAAGGTGCTGGCAAACGCGGCACCAGCCGCCTGGAATTGCGCAGCGATATAAAAAATAAAGGAGACCAGAATGATCAGACTGGCCGCGCGAACGATAGCGGGATACAGCATGTCCTGTCGATGTCCGCTGATCACGTCGGTCACCGTAACCGAATTTTCTGCCTGGCTGACGCGCATTAGTCTCGGCGCTATAAAAAACCAGTTGATCAGGAATCCGGAGAGGGTGGCCGGAAACAGCCACAGCGCCGGCAGTCCAAAGGCGTAAGCTGCACCGCTCACGCCCAGCAGGGTCCAAGCCGATGAAGAACTCGCTGATGCACTGATCGCCGCCACCAACGGCCCCAGGCGCCGACCACCCAGGAAAAAGTCCGCATTGTCCCGGGTGCGCCGATTGGCCCACAGGCCGATCACTACCAGCAAAATCTTGTAAGCAATCAGCGTGAGCAGAATAGCAATGGTTTTTTCCATGTTGGCTCCGGTAACCGCGGCTAACGCTAGCACACTCTCCCGATCTGCAGCGCCTTGCTGCGCTACACTGAGCACCGGAATCATTGACTGCCAAGAGGGACACGCGATTGAGCCGAGCAATCAAGGCAGGTGCCGGCTGGCGTTTCTGGGTTGACCGTGGCGGTACGTTCACTGACGTAATCGGCGTGTCTCCCGGCGGCCGGCTCTTCAGCCGCAAGCTGCTGTCACAAAGCAACAGCAGTGACAGCGATGCCGTGCAGGTCGCTATCCGCTCTCTGTTCTGCGCTGATGACGATCCGACTGCCGACACACCGGTGATTGAAGAACTGCGCATGGGCACTACCGTGGCTACCAACGCCCTGCTGGAGCGTCAGGGCGCAGCTACCGCCCTGCTGATTACCCGCGGTTTCGCCGACGCATTGAAAATCGCTTATCAAAACCGGCCACAACTGTTTGCCCGTCATATCCAGCTGCCGGACCCCTTGTATGAGGCAGTCATAGAGTGCGACGAGCGGCTGGCTGCGGACGGCTCCGTCGTATTGCCCCTCGATGAAAAACAGCTGGAGGAAAGTCTGGAAAATGTCTTGCATAAAGGCATTGAATCTCTGGCGATTGTTTTCATGCATGCCTACGCGCACCCCTGCCATGAGCAACAGGCAGCGGCGCTGGCGCGCCGCCTCGGCTTCAGAAATGTTTCGGTTTCCCATGAATTGAATCCCATCATCAAGCTGATCGGTCGCGGCGACACCAGCGTGATCGACGCCTACCTGAACCCGGTGCTTCGCGACTATGTTGACGACATAAGCGCGCAGCTCGAAGCAACTGCCCGGGTCGCAAGCCTGCTGTTTATGCAAAGCAACGGCGGGCTCACCGAAGCGGCCACCTTTTGCGGCAAGGACAGCGTGCTGTCCGGCCCGGCCGGGGGTGTTGTGGGCATGGTCGAGAGCGCTGCCGCCGAGGGTTTCGACCGGGTTATCGGCTTTGATATGGGCGGCACTTCCACGGATGTTTCGGTTTACAGCGGCCGCTACGAACGTAACGAGGAAACCGAAATTGCCGGCGCCCGTCTGCGCGCATCGATGCTGAAAATTCACACTGTTGCCGCGGGAGGCGGTTCGGTCCTGCATTTCAGCGAAGGCCGTCTGCAGGCCGGACCGCGCTCGGCGGGCGCCCACCCCGGTCCTGCCGCTTACGGCCTGGGCGGACCGTTGACGGTGACCGACTGCAATGTGCTGTTGGGACGACTGCAAGCTGATTTTTTTCCGCGCATTCTGGGCCCGTCGGGTGATGCCGGACTGCAAATTGAGGCCGTACGGAGAGCGTTTGCCGCCCTGGGAGAACAACTGGTCGGCGCCGGATACGACACGACCCCGGAAAAACTTGCACTGGTGTTTCAGCAAATTGCCGTGCAGCGAATGGCCGGCGCGATCAAGAAAATCTGTCTGGCTGGCGGCCATGACGCAAGCGAATATGTGCTGGCTTGCTTTGGCGGAGCCGGACCGCAGCACGCCTGCCAGGTCGCCGACGAACTGGGCATAAAAAAGGTGCTGGTGCACCCGCTGGCCGGTTTGCTCTCCGCGCTGGGTATTGGCCTCGCACCCATCACCGCGGTCAGGGAGAAAACCGTTCGCCGACCATTGAGCGTAGCGAATATCAGCGAGCTCGCGAGGGACGCCCGGGAAGTGGAGCTTGCTGCTCGCCACGAGCTTGCCGCAAACCCGCGCTTGCGCGCGGCAGCGCAGGTAGAAACGAGCGTCAAACTGCGCTATCAGGCCACCGACACCAGCCTGCCAGTCCCCATGAGCGACCCCGAGACCATGTCGGCGGAATTCGCCCAGGCGCACCTCGCGCGGTTTGGCTTCAGTCACCCCGACAGGCAGCTGGTGATCGAGAGCGTGATCGCAGTTGCCACCCTGCGTGCCAGGGCGGTGCCGGAGTTGCCGGTTCCGCAAGCGGCAGACGATGGAACTCAACCCGAAGCTTTGGATACGCGGCCGGTGTTTTTTCATGATTCTCGCCAGGCAACCGCTTTTTTCCACCGCGATTCACTGCGGCCCGGAATGAGTATCAATGGGCCGGCAATTGTCCTGGACGAGGGAGCCACCACCGTGATCGAACCCGGCTGGCGTGCTCGTGTAACACCTCGCAACCAGTTATTGCTGACGCGCGTGCGTCAGCGGCCTGCGGTGCGCGAGAATGACACCCGGGCCGATCCTGCCCGGCTGGAGGTCTTCAACAACCTGTTTATGCATGTTGCAGAACAGATGGGTGTGGTACTCCAGAACACTGCGCGCTCGGTCAACATCAAGGAGCGCCTGGACTTCTCCTGTGCGGTTTTTGACCCACAAGGTCAGCTGGTGGCCAATGCGCCCCACATGCCGGTCCACCTGGGCTCCATGGGCGAAAGCGTCACCGCCATCATCGCTGACAATGCCCAGATGCAAGATGGCGATGTGTTCATGCTCAACGATCCCTACCGGGGCGGCACCCATTTGCCTGACATCACGGTCGTGGCGCCGGTTTTTGTGCCCGGGCACCAGCAAGCGGACTTTTTCGTGGCTGCGCGGGGGCACCATGCGGACATCGGCGGGATCAGCCCGGGCTCGATGCCGCCCCACAGCCGTAGCATCAATGAAGAAGGCGTCCTGTTCAGAAATTTCAGGCTGGTGGCAGCCGGCCTGTTCAATGAAGAGCAACTGCGAAGCGAGCTTTGCGCCGGATCCTGGCCCGCCCGAGATCCCGAGCAGAACATCGCTGATCTGAAAGCTCAGGTGGCAGCCTGCGCCCAGGGCCGGCGACTGCTGCTGGCCAGCATGGAAAAATATGGTCCCCATCTGGTGCGGGCATACCTGGGGCATGTGCAGGACAATGCCGAGAATGCGGTGCGCGAGGTGCTGGCCAGGCTTGACGACGGGGAGTTCGAGTATCCCCTGGACAATGGCCTGGTGGTCCGGGTAGCTGTGCAGGTCGATCGCAAGGCCCGTGTCGCCACGATTGACTTCGCGGGCTCTTCCCGCCAGCACAGCGGTAATTTCAACGCGCCTTTTTCGGTATGCCGGGCGGCGGTGCTCTACGTGTTCCGCTGTCTCGTGGATGCAGATATACCTTTGAACGCCGGCTGTCTCAAGCCGATACACATCAACGCACCAGCAGGCAGTATGCTCAATCCCGAACCACCGGCCGCGGTTGTCGCGGGTAACGTGGAAACCTCCCAGGCCATAACCAACGCCCTGTTCGGTGCCCTGGGCGCCATGGCTGCCAGCCAGGGCACCATGAACAACTTCACCTTTGGCAATGCAGACAGGCAGTACTACGAGACCGTCGCTGGCGGTTCCGGCGCGGGGCCGGGTTTCCCGGGCGCCGACGCCGTACAAACCCATATGACCAATTCCCGCCTTACCGACCCCGAGGTTCTTGAGCTGCGTTACCCGGTCAGGCTGCGCGAATTTGCGGTGCGCCGTGGTTCGGGCGGTGCCGGTGAGTTTGCGGGTGGCAATGGCGTGCGCAGGGAAATCGAATTTCTGGCCGACATGCAGGCAGCGATACTCTCAGGCCATCGCCGGATTGCGCCCTTCGGCCTCGCCGGCGGCGAGCCCGGTCAGTGCGGGCGCAATACCTGGATACCCCGAAACCAGGAGGCGAAAGTGCTGACGGGCACGGCGCAAATCGAAGTGACGGCCGGTGACCGCATGCTAATCGAGACTCCTGGCGGCGGTGGTTACGGCACAGCGCCATCAGCTGATTGACATCCGGGCCAGCAAGGCGCGCATGTTCAACGCCCGCCGGGCATCGAAATCCGGCTGACAGCTCACCCCGGCGAGCAAGGCCACATAGGCCTCTGGCAGGCCGTGATAGCGGGCCCCGGCAACGACCAGGTCCCGATACCAGTCGAAGGGTGTCAGGCCCACGTCTACAGCATGATCTTTCGCCTCGTAGTAAAAGCCGCGAAGGCGCTGCTTGCCTGTTTGAAAGTACGCCAGCTTGCGTTCGTACAGGGGCCCCTCGGCGCGATCCAGCACCCGGCGCTCGCTGCATAACATTTCAAACAACACCCCGTGCACCTCGGTGCCGCCGCCCCTTGCTGGTCGCACGGTGCATTTTCCCGACCCGTCCAGGCCGCGTTTGCCGTATACCAGTTCATGCTGGCGCAACACCGAGCGGGCCAGCACCTGTGCCGACGGCACCCGCTCCCGCAATCGCAAGGGGTGCAGGTTGGATCCGTAGGCGAAATAGATGCAGCGGGTCGACACAATAGCTCCATTTTAACCGCGCAGGCCGATGCAGCGCAGCCACAGCGCAGTGCACAGGCCAACACCGCTTGTTTGGCAGACCCTCCCTCCCATGCTTGACCCGTATCTCTGACAACGGTTACAAGAGGCCACCCATGCATCATCTCGAAGACACCCACCCAACCCTGGCAACTGCCTTACCGCGCCTGGACATTGCCAAACTGCCAACGCCAGTAATGTCCCTGGATCTGGGCGACGGGCCGGCAGGTGTATGGATCAAGCGCGATGACCTGAGCGGCTGCGAGTATGGCGGCAACAAAGTGCGCAAACTCGAGTATCTTTTGGGCGATGCCCTGGCGCGTGGGGCCAGAAAGACCATGACTTTTGGCACGGCTGGCTCAAATCACGCGCTGGCTACCGGAATCTACGCACAGGCGGCGGGCCTGCAGGGAATTTCAATGCTGACGCCCCAGACCAATGCCCGCTATGTGGCACGCAATCTGTTACGTGGCTTGCGCGCCGGTATCGAGTTTCATGCCTACGCGGATGACCGGGCGGCGCTGCGAGCGTTGCCCTGGGTTCGCCTGCGTCATCGACGCATCGATGGTGTCGCACCCATCATCGTCGCCGGGGGCGGCTCCTCGGCCCTGGGTACCGTGGGTTTCGTCAATGCCGGCTTCGAACTGCGTGCCCAGATCGATGCAGGCATATTGCCGGAACCGGACCTTATTTACGTGGCGCTGGGCACCATGGGAACCGCCGTGGGACTGGCCCTGGGCCTGCGCGTGGCCGGGCTTGCCAGCCGGGTAGTTTGCGTTCGCGTAGTGCACCGGCATATTGCCAACCCCGAGCGATTCAAACTACTGTCGGCGGCATGCCTTGCCCAACTCCGACAGGCCTGCAAAACGTTTCCCGACCTGCCCCTTGACGAACTGGCGGTGGAATTTCGTGACGAGTTTTTTGGCGGCAAGTATGCGCGTTTTACCCCCGAAGGTATGGCCGCCATCCAGCGCGCTGCGCAGGCCGGGTCTCCGTCACTCGAGGGCACCTACACCGGCAAGGCCTTTGCGGCGCTGCTGCACGACCTGGAGGCCGGACGTCTCGCCGGTCAGCAGGTGCTGTTTTGGAATACTTACAATTCGCGGCCGTTCCCCGAGGACCTCCTGCAACAGGACATTTCGGCCTTGCCAGAGGCGCTCAAGGGCTATTTCGAACGTCCGGTTCAGGCGCTTGATGTTTGCGCCTGAAGGCTTTGCTGTAAACAGATAATCTGGCTGCGGTTTTGCTTGCGATCCAGCCAGCTTCGCAGAATTCGAAAAATATCGAGATCAAACCGGCGCCGGCTGCTGTCAGCCAGCAATTGGCGAATCTGGTGTTCTTCGCTGGCACTGCCCAGCCAGCACCAGTTATCGAACACGTGAATCTCTTCGCGCTGGCGCAGTCGGTCGGCTTCACGCAGACCAATGGGGCCGGGGAATGGCCAGGCCGCAATACGCATTCCGGCCAGTGTGGCGGCCAGGCGCAGGTTGTGTATCAGATGCCTTTCCTTGCCCGCGCATGCGCCGCGACAGCGGCCCAGCTGAAAAGCAAAACAGGCGCCCTCCGATTTTTCAAGGCCACAGCGCGCCGGACACAGACTTTCGGCAGTACAGAGCTTGCGCAGGGCATTCCTGGCGGCACGCCGACTGCGAAACAGGCCAAAATTCTCGTGCGGATCGAGTTGCCGCAAGTCCGACTCTCCCACCAGCACCGGTTTGTGGAACTCTCCGTCGCGATCGAGCCGCCAGCTGAATAGTGAGTTCTGGCGTCGGAGTCGCCGATTGTAAACCGGTGCCTTTTCCTTCACGAGGCACGATTCTTTCAGCAGGGCACCGAGTTCGCCGGCTGTTTCTTCCCACTGGATATCGGCAAGCTGGCGGGAAATGCGCATGTCCTTGTGATGGGCATGATCACTACTGAAATGAGATAAGACGCGACTGCGAATGCTGACGCTCTTGCCCACATACAAATAGCGACCAGCGGCATCGAGAAACTGATATACCCCGGGGGCATTTGGCAACCGATCCACCAAGCCGGGATCGATTTGCGCCGGCAGACTGGGTCGCCGCAGCTGTGGTGCGCTGGCCGTGGCAACTGCGTGCTCCCCATGTTCAGCCATGGCGGCCCGGTAAAAGTCATACATGGCCTGGGCATCGCCAAGTGCCCGGTGACGAGCCTCACAGGCCAGCCCGTGGCGCGCAATCAGTGCATCCAGGCTGTAGCTTTTCTCGCCGGGATAAAGCGCGCGTGCGAGTTTGACCGTACATAAAACCGGCGAACGATAGCGAATCCCCAGACGGCGGAACTCGTTGCGCAGAAAACCGTAATCGAAACGGGCGTTGTGGGCGACCAGCACCGCACCATCGAGGATTTCAAGCAGCTCCCGCGCCAGCTTTGCGAAGCTCGGCGCGCCCGTCAGCATATCGGCATCGATACCGGTGTAGCTCTGGATGAAGGCGGGCACGCTACATCCGGGATCCACGAAGCTGCGCCAGTTGCGGGCGGGTTTCCCGGGCCGAGCTTCGATAAGCCCGATTTCTATGATGCGATGACGGCTGGCATTACCGCCGGTGGTTTCCAGGTCCAGAAATACCAGCCTGTCCTGTGTGACAGCAGCCATGCCTCAGGCGGTTGCCTCCCCTGCCTCGACAGCGGCCGGTGGTTCCGGCCGGCGCAGCACCACCAGCACGCGACCCTGGTCTTCGATCAGGTTCTGATCCACCAGAATCTTGACGACCCGACCAACCATTTCGCGGGTACAGCCCACCAGCCTGGCCAGCTGGCTTCGGGTTACGGATACGGCCATGCCGCCAGGCACCTCGACGGCATCGGGCTCTTCCGCCAGGTTCATCAGCGCATGGGCAACGCGACCGGTCACGTCCAGAAATGCGAGATCGCCGATTTTTCGGTTGGTGCGACTGAGCCGGGTCGCCAGCTGTACAGCAAGCTCCATCACCAGCTCCGGATTTTCATCGGCAAACTGTCGAAATCGTACGTAAGTCATCTCTGCAACCCGGCAATCGGTGCGCGCTCGCACCCAGGCCGTGCGCTCGGACTGACCGGCGAAAAAACCCATCTCACCAAAGAAATGCCCGGGATTGAGATACGCGAGGACGATTTCCTTGCCATCCTCGTCCTCGATCATCACTTCTACTGACCCTTCGACGACATAGAACAGGCTGTCGGAAACGTCACCAGCATTGATAATCATGCTGCGTGCGGGCGCATGCCGGACCCGGCAATATTCGACAAAGCTCTTCAGCGCCGGGATGTCAGTACGTTCCACAGGCGGGCTGCGCATTTCAATCTCCTCAGTGCAAGCGGCCGGATTATAGCCGCCGCCGGCGGCGGCAGCAGTGACGCAGGTCAAGAATCCGGCCAACGGCTGAGCACCTGGCAACACAGTAGCAGCATTGCTTGTCGCCCACAAAAACAGCCATTTAGAACGGCGCCGGCAAGTGCGCTGCGTCCTGCTCCGCCTGTTCAGCGGGCTTTGCGGCCCCCAGTGCCTGGGGTCAAGGTCGGGACTATGGCCGGGTGATCCGGATCCTGCGAGCAGCTAAGCGCCACAACCAGCTATAATTCGCGACCCGCCATGAATCCATACCTTGAATGATGATCCCAAGCTTCAGCAGATATCGGGCAACACTCGCAGCCTTGCTGTTATGCCTGGCAACGGCCGGTTTCAGCGCTGACTCCGGCGAATCAGGACCGCTGCCCGACGGCGCCGCCTGGCTTCGGTACCAACCGGTCACGCCATTGTGGATCGTCTCGAGAAGCGCCCGCTGCCACCGTTTCCGAATATGGGTGGCAAGAACAGCCGTGCAGTTTTCCCGCGGCCTGATGTACATCAGGCAGCTTGAAGAGGATGGCGGGATGCTGTTTGCCATGCAGATCGAACGAGACATCTCCATGTGGATGCGTAACACTTACATTCCGCTGGACATTCTCTTTGCGGACGCCAGCGGCAAAATCATCAAGATCCACGCCAATGCCGAACCACATTCTCTGGATCACATTGGTTCCGGACAAAGTGTGCGCGCGGTGCTGGAGTTGCCAGGTGGCGCAGCGGCCGCCCGCGGCATCCAGGTAGGCGACTATGTCCGCCATGAACACTTCGGCAACAGCGGTTGCCATGATCAATAAGCGGAGAGCGCTTGACACCATGCTGACGAAGAACAAAGAAATCCGCGTTACGCCTGAAGGCAGTTTAGAGGTCTTATCGCAACTGGAAGTGATGGCGCTGCGTGACAGCAGCCAGTCAGGGCTGCATAACCTGTTCCGGCGCTGCGCCCTGGCTGTGCTCAACAGCGGCAGCACCACGGATGACGCAAAGGAGGTTTTTGAGCAGTACAAGAGCTTCGACATAGAGCTGGTGCAGCAGGATCGAGGCATCAAGTTGCAGGTGCGCAATGCACCACAGTCAGCGTTCGTGGACGGGCGTATGATACGCGGCATCCAGGAGCATCTGTTCGCCGTGTTGCGCGACATTATTTATACGCGCAACGAAATCTATCATGGCGGCACCTTCGAACTGGACAATTCGGAACACATAACTTCCGCGGTCTTTCATATCCTGAGAAACGCGCGCACCCTGATTCCGAATCGTGACCCTCGCATGGTGGTTTGCTGGGGCGGGCATTCCATCGGCCGCGACGAGTATGAATACACCAAGGAAGTTGGCTACGAACTCGGTCTGCGCGGACTGGACGTCTGTACCGGCTGTGGGCCCGGCGCCATGAAGGGCCCTATGAAGGGAGCCACTATCGGTCATTCCAAGCAGCGCATTAAAGATGGCCGTTACCTGGGCATCTCGGAACCAGGGATCATCGCGGCCGAGTCTCCCAATCCCATTGTGAACGGCCTGGTCATCATGCCGGATATTGAGAAGCGCCTGGAGGCGTTCGCGCGCATCGGACACGGATTTGTGGTCTTTCCGGGTGGTGCGGGTACCGCGGAGGAGATTCTCTACCTGCTTGGAATCTTGCTACACCCGGACAATCGAGACATGCCTTTTCCACTGGTATTTACCGGCCCTCCCGAGTCCGCCGACTATTTCAGACAAATCGACGCATTTATTCGGGATACCCTGGGCGATACAGCCACTGAGCTGTATCGCATCGTGGTGGGTGATGCCGCGTCCGTGGCCAAAATTATGCGCCGCGGTATGCAGCAAGTACGCAAATACCGGATAGCCGGTAAAGATGCTTTCTATTTTAACTGGCTGTTACACATCGAGAATGAATTCCAGCTGCCCTTCGAGCCGACTCACGACAACATGCATGCGCTGGAGTTGCATAGAGACCAGCCCGCGCACCTGCTGGCGGCCAATTTGCGCCGTGCTTTTTCCGGAATCGTAGCAGGAAATGTCAAAGAACCCGGTATTCGGCGCATCGAGGAACACGGGCCCTTTGAAATTCGGGGCGACTCGGAATTGATGGGCAGGCTGGATGAACTGCTCGGTTCATTCGTTGCTCAGAATCGCATGAAACTGCATGGCCACGATTATCAGCCGTGTTACCGACTGGTTTCCTGAATTACGCCTGAAAAAAACCCGCCGGTCGGCGGGTCTGCTTGCATCGTAACGCGCTCAGTGCAGCCGCGACCAGTGTATCAAGCGGAGTTCTGCGGCCTCGATCTCAAGGCTGTCGGTAAGAATCTGCTCGATGTCTTCCTGCTCCAGCATGGCGCCGGGCAACCGGTTTACTTCGACCACTGCGTTCACTTCGCGGCACAGGCTGGACCCCGCATCCTGTACCAGAAAACTTGTATGAAATTTTGCGCCCATGGCACATGACTTTACGCCGCTCGAGGATTTTTGCCGTGATTGCCATCACACCGGCAAGCCTAAAATTGCACGGTCGCCCAGCCAGATTAAGAAATTCAGACCCGCATCACATTTATCCGGCAGTTTCTGTGAACTGGTTCCGCCGGCGCTATTGAATCAGCTGTTTTTCTCAGGGTTCTCCCGATTGGTGCGGCGCTCGTCCTCAGGCATGATGTGCGGGTCGTAAACACTGCGCATCCGGCAACCCATGCCCGGTAACGGGGCCAATGGTCGCCCCTGCGTGCAGCGGCTACCGGGATAAAAATGCTAGCTTCCTTGATCTTCAAACCTGAGGCATATGCCTTCAACCCGCACGCCATGGCGACTCTATTGACGGGCCTGGTGGGTGCACTGATCGGCATTCTTACACTGAGCCGTGAACGCGGTTCGCGGGTTGCGTTGCCATTTGGCCTGGTGACCCTGGCCCTGACCGTCTGGATGTTCGGCGCCACCATGATGTATCTGTCCCAGATTGCAGAGGTAGCCGAGTTCTGGGCGCGGTTCGGTCAACTGGCTATAGCCTTTATTCCCGCTTTTGCCTTCTTCTTCGCAGTTCGCCTGGTCAACCGCCGCGAACAATTGCGCCTTGCGGTCTACCTGTCCATGTCGATATCGGCAGTTTTTTTCCTGCTGGTGCTGTTCTCTGATCTGCACACCGCCGGCATTTACCGGCACCCCTGGGGATTTTATCCACGCTATGGGCCAGCTGGCATGCTGTTTGTCGCTTACATATCCATAATGCTCGGATGCAGCCTTTATCTGCTGTGGAAGGCTTTTCTGGTCGCGGAAAAGAACAGCGTTACACAGCGGCGTATTTTGCTGTTGCTGGTCGGTGTTGCCATCGCCTGCCTGAGTGCCGTCGATGTCCTGGCTACTTTTGGCATTCCGGTTTATCCATTCGGCTTTACCATGCTGTTTGTTTTTTTCTGCATCATGGCAATTATCACCTGGCACTATCATCTGATTGACATTACACCTGCCGTAGCCAGCCGCAAGATCATCGAGACAATGACGGATGCCTTGCTGGTGCTCGATGAGAATGCCCGCATTTCCTTGGCCAATCCGGCAGCCGGCGAACTCCTGGGAATCGCCGAAGAAAACCTGGTCGGCAGTCCCGCTGACAAATATCTCGCCGACCTGCACCTCGATGAACTGCTAGCGGAACTGGATCGGGGAGCTGTTATTCGCAATCACGAGGTTGCCTACCATGATGCTGGCGGCACGGTGCGCACGCTGAGTCTGTCCGCATCGCGCATGCATGGTCGCTACGACACCAATCTAGCCTCGATAATTCTTCTGAGTGATATCAGCGAACGCAAGCGGGCTGAAGAGCGCGTAAAGTTTCTGGCCTTTAATGACGACCTGACCCGCTTGCCCAATCGTTTGACTTTTTACGATCGTCTGGAGCGCGATCTTGAAACAGCGCGCAATGAAAACAGAAAAATCACAATCCTGTATCTCGATCTTGACCGCTTCAAACGGATCAACGATACGCTGGGCCACATTGCAGGAGACGACCTGCTGTGCGTGGTCGCCGAACGTCTGCAAGCCCAGCTCACGGGGCCCGATTCCGGCGATCCCTTTTCAGGTGCTGCGCCGCAAGGTTTGCTGGCGCGAGTCGGAGCAGACGAGTTCGCCCTGGCAATGGCGGGGCTGGTTGACCTCAGCGAGGTTCGCAGTTTCGCCAGTCGCTTGCTGGAGGACCTGGCTCGCCCCATCCACCTCGGCGACCATGAAGTGACCATCAGCGCCAGCGTGGGTGTCGCACAGTTTCCCCAGCATGGCACCGATACCCAGAGCTTGCTCAAAAATGCGGATACGGCGATGTATCACGCCAAGGATGCGGGACGTAATACCTACCAGTTCTACAACGAGAACATGAACGCCGAGACCGTCGATCGGCTGTCTCTGGAAAACGACTTGCGACGGGCGGTCGAGCTGGAACAACTGGAACTCTATTACCAGCCTCAAATCGATGGCCGCAATGGCAAAATTGTGGGATGCGAGGCGCTGCTGCGCTGGCATCATCCCGAGCGCGGCATGGTATCTCCAATGGTTTTCATACCGCTGGCCGAGGAATGTGGCCTGATCCACAAAATCGGCGAGTGGGTCCTCAATGCAGCCTGCCGACAGGCCCAGCTCTGGCACAAGGCCGGGTTCAACAGCCTCAAGGTCGCGGTCAACCTGTCCGGCCGGCAGTTCAGGCAGTCCAACCTGGTGCTGATCGTCGCACAGGCATTGATCAAGTCGGGCCTGAACGCGCGGCTGCTGGAGCTGGAGCTGACCGAGGGCATGATCATGCGCAATGCAGTGGAGACCACCAGGACACTTGGTGAATTGAAATCCATGGGCATTGGCATATCCGTCGATGATTTTGGCACAGGCTACTCTTCACTCAGTTACCTGAAGCGCTTGCCCATAGACGTTATCAAGATCGACCGCTCATTTGTAATGGATATCACCACGGATGCAGACGACCGCGCCATAACCGAGGCTATCATCGGCATGGCCCACAGTCTGAAAAAATCGGTTATCGCGGAGGGCGTCGAAACTGAGGAGCAGGTGGCTTTCCTGGCCAAGCGCGATTGTCACGTCATGCAAGGCTACCTTTTCAGTCCACCCGTGCCCGCCGAGGATTTTACCGGCCTGCTCAGGAAGAACTCTGATCGCGATCCTCCCAGCAATGTCATCGACATCACCAAGCCAAGCGGTAATCAGTGAAGTGGTGACCAGCAAACCACCTGGATGGCTTCGCGGCTGACGTTCATGCCTTTGGCCAATATGGCCTGCAGGTCTCCCTCCGCGGCGGAACAGCCCAGCGGCTTGCGCAGCTCTAACACGCCGCAGATATGACGAAAATCCTCGCACTCAGGGTCTTCCACGAGGAAACTGGTGTAATAGCTCATCGACATGGCGCGACAATCTAGCCAAACGTTGACCAGCCTGCTGTGAACCAAGTCGATTTTTACGCTTGCCATCGCTGCTACCCCTGATTTCACGCTGTTCAAGGCCGGATGCGCCGGAGCTGGTTTACGCTCCGATTGTGATGAGCATCACGCTAGGCTCCGCCCCGACTTGTCATAATCTCTCTCTGCCACACGGTGGTCTGCTGGCGCCCAAAGGCAGCGTTGCAGCGCTTATGAGTACTGATATGTTCAATCGCTTGTCGACAATTTGCTGGGTGACACTCATCGCCGGTCTGGCGCTGCTGACGACGCGCCCGCTGCTGGCCGCGGGAGCCGACACAATTCGCGATACCGTGGTGATGGCCGCAGTAGGCGATGACCCGCAACGTCACCTGAATGCCATGAAGCCGCTGGCCGAATATGTAGGTAGCAAGCTGGCTAAGCTGGGGATCGAAAACGTTGACATATTGATTGCTCAGAATCGTGACCAGCTGGTGCGCCTGCTGCGCGATGGCCGGGTTGACTGGGTTACGGAGACCGCCTACTCGGCGGCGGTTCTAGAAGAAACTGGCGCGGCCGAAATCCTGCTGCGCAAATGGAAGCATGGTGTTGCCAGCTATCACAGCATGCTGTTCGTCCACCGCGACAGTGCTATCGCCTCCGCAACCGGCTTGCAGGGAAAGAAGCTCGCATTCCAGCATCCGGGCTCCACCACCGGTTACTTTGTACCGCGCTCCGAACTGGAAAAAAACGGCTTCCGTATGGTGGAGCTGCGCTCGGTGCGACATACGCCGTTGCCCGAGGCAGTCAATTACATATTTTCCGGGTCCGAATATAATTCGGCTTTGTGGGTGCATAAAGGCCTGGTAGACGCCGCCGTACTCAGCAATCTCGACTGGCAAAACGAGACGCTGGTGCCGACGGTAGTCAAATCCGATTTGCGGGTTTTGTACACCAGCGCCCCGATTCCGCGGGCACTGGAGATGGTGCGTAGCAGTCTGGATCCGCGTATCAAGGCGGCCATTCGGGAGGCGCTGCTGAATGCGGCAGCCGATCCCGATGCCTCCGCGGCCCTGACTGCATATCACGGAACGCTCAAGTTCGACGAACTCGACCGGGCCTCCATTGATGTACTGGCTCAGATCCGGGACTCCCTGAACAGCAGACGCATAGCCCGAGAGCCGGCCCCATGAAGCCGCGTTGGCGATTCGATCTGAGAACCCGTTACTCAGTGCAGATAATGCTGGTAATTCTCACCAGCATGATCGGCTTGTCATTGCTCTCGGTATGGCAATTACGCACCACCGCCAGCCAAGTCGAAACAGTCACGAGTTCCGCCTTACAGTCACACCTGGAGCAGCAAGTGCGTGAGCGTGGCCTGGTGATGAGCGAGTTTCTTGCCCAGAACCTGACCAACGCGCTGTTGGGGCTTGATCTGCACCGCATGCGAGATGAGCTTGCCACAACCATTGCTCAGCGTGATGTCATGTTTGCCTATCTATACGATGAGCAGGGCCGCATCATCCACGATGGCTCGCCTGCCATCGAAACCTACGGTGAACAGCTGGCCGACACGCTTGGCTGGCAGGTGAATCCAGGGCCGGCTCCACAGACACGCATGACCAAAACCGCTCTGCATGTTGCGCGACCGATATTCGTGGCTGATGAATACCGGGGCGGGGTCGCCGTGGTCCTTTCCCTGGAAGTTGTCGCTGCCGAGACTGCCGGGTTGCGCCATGCTCTTGACGATCTGGCGCAGAAGCAACTGCGGAAAGAACTGCTTTATGCGAGCATCGTAATGCTGCTGTTCCTGCTGGGCGGTGCACTGCTTGCCCTGGTAACGGGACGGCGGCTGGCAAGCCCTATTCGCGATCTGGCGAACCAGGCACGACGGCTGGGTGAAGGTAATTTTGATCCGGTTGTCAGCATCGGACGCAACGACGAAATTGGTGATTTGGCCAGCGCGTTTCGTGCCATGCAGGACAACCTTGCCAATAGCCAGCAGGCCATCCAGCACCTCGCTTTTCATGATGCGCTCACCGGCCTGCCAAACCGCGCCCAGCTGGTGGCGGATCTGGAGAATATGTGCGCCGAGGCCAGGGCCGGCAGCTTGTTATTCATCGACCTCGACGACTTCAAACCCGTTAACGACAGTCTCGGTCATGAAGCAGGCGATGCGCTACTGGCTGCGACTGCCGCGCGTCTGCGAGACAGCGTAAAGATGGCAGTTGCCGCACTCGAATCAGAGGAAGTCGATGAGTTCTCGGTAGCGCGTTTGGGTGGGGACGAGTTTACCGTTCTGTTGCAGGGCACGGCAGACCGCCAGGCCGCCACCAGCGTCGCAAACCAGATCCTCGATGCATTGGGGCAGCCTTTTAACATCAGGGGGCATGAAATATTCATTGGTGCGAGTATCGGGATAGCTGGATTTCCCGATGACGGCGATGACGCCGAAGCATTGTTTGCCCGCGCCGATGTTGCCATGTATCAGGCCAAACACAACGGCAAGCAGGCAGTATGTTTCTACCAGCCGTATATGCTGGACGAGACGCGCAGCAAATTATTCCTGATGAATGATCTGCGCGGTGCCCTGGATCGCAATGATTTGACGGTGCATTATCAGCCCATACTTGCCGCAACCAGCGGCAATGTTGTTGGTGCGGAGGCACTGGTCCGCTGGAATCATCCCCAGCGCGGCCTCATCAAGGCCGCAGAATTTATCGACGTGGCTGAAAAGAGCGGAGAGATCGAACGGCTCGGGCGCTGGGCACTGGAACAGGTCTGCAATGATCTCGCAGCCTGGCGCGAGAGCGGTCTCGAAGGCTTGTTCGTATCCATCAATATTTCCTCACGTCAGCTGTTGCGCGCCGACTTGCCGGATCTGGTTGCCGGTATGTTGTCACGCTGGGGACACCTGCCCGGGGATTTGCGCATCGAAGCCAGCGAACATAGGGTCCTCACGCAGCTGGACGAAGTGGCCGGTGTGCTGCGCAAATGGAATGCTGCCGGGTTCGAGTTATGGATCGATCATTTCGGCTCGGGAGCGGCATCGTTTGTTAACCTGCGCCAGGTACCTGCTCGCGGGATCAAACTCGATCCGCAGTTTCTGAAAGACATGTCCAGCGACGACCGAACACGAAAATTTGTCGGCGCTGTTCTGGATATGGCACGAACCATGAATCTGGAGGTATGTGCCGTGGGTGTCAGCAGTTCCGCCCAGGCACAATGGCTCAGCGAGCGTGGGTGCCGCTACCTCCAGGGCCGCTGGCTTGGCCCGGAACTCAGTGCCCGCGATCTGCTGCAATACCTTGCCGAAGACATGCCTGACAAAAGGTACGTTCAGCTGCCCGACTCCAGGGCGATATAATGAGTGCCCTGGGCGGGCATCATTCGCCGGCCCGCGGTAACAGCAATGGATGAACTGAAAAATCGCGGTACCGCCCTGCGTGAAGCCGTACGCTGGCTTTCAGAGCGGCGTTGTTACAGCGCACAGGCTATTGAGGCCGCTTGCCGCGAATTTGACCTGTCGCCCCGGGACCAGGAGTTCCTGCTCAGACATTTCCGCCAGCTTCCTGGGGCATCGCAACGGGAAGCATGATTTTTATCGGGTTGTGCGCAGCTGATGCAGGGTTATTTCGGGCGGGCAGTTAAAGCGCACAGCCAGCAGTGATGTGCCGGCACCCCGTGAGGTATAACCCTGGGCCCGGCCGCGGCGCCAGGAGCCCGCACAGTAACGCCGCGCACAGCGTGCATTGGTAACCAGTGGCCAGCCACCCGGCAGATTGATCTGGCCGCCGTGGGTATGCCCGCAAAGCACAAAATCACATTCTTCAACGCCAGGGTCGTTGACAATTTCCGGCGAGTGGCTCAGCAGCAGACGTAGCTCGTCCGCTGGCACGTTCCGCATGGCCCCGGCCAGATCGGCTGCATCGAAATAGCCGGCATCGTCGAGCCCGATCACCCACAACCTGGCAGCACCCACTTCTATGCTGGTTGCTTCGTTCACCAGCACCTCGTAGCCGGCATCCTCCAGCAATGGCACCCAGGCAAGAGAATCATGATTGCCCAGCACCAGCAAAGCGCGAGGTCCCAGGAACGGGCGGAGCCTGCCCATGGCTGCCAGGGCCGGAGCTGCGCTGCCCCTGGTTTCGAAGCGCAGGTCACCGGTAATTACGCTCAGGTCGCACTCGACTCGCGCCAGCTGCTCGGTAAGCGCTACCTCAAATTCATCGGAAACATCGATATGCGGGTCGCTGAGTTGCAGAACCCGCAGGCCGTCGAGGGCGGCAGGCACACGCCGGGACTCCAATTCGCGCCGGTGCACACGGATAGCCAGAGCATTGGCGCGACCCCTGGCGTAGAGCCCGCCGAGCCTGAGCACGGTGCGCAAGAGGCCCGGCCCCAGGAACCATTCCTCGGCGTAGGCGAAGGGCGTCGAATGTCCGGCTACCGGCTTACCCCCCCCTGCTTCGGCTTGTAGCCGTCGGCGTACCGCGGCCACTCCCAGGCGCGGGCCCAGCAATTCTTCCAGCTCGGCAGCGTCAGGAATTTTGTGGCTCGACATGGGTCAGGCACTATACACGCCAGGCAGGCGTGCGTGGCCCGCATTACGAACATCAATTTCCCAAGCCAGGCATCATGTTGAAAGATCAGCGCCAACAGTTCGAAATGCCCCGCGATATCTGTTACCTGAATTGCGCCTACATGGCGCCGCGGTTGCGCAGCGTTTCCGAAGCCGGCCGCCTGGCCTTCGAAGCCAGTCGCACACCCTGGCAGTTAACGGCCGCCGATTTTTTCCGGGTTCCCGAGCAGCTGCGTGGCTCGTTTGCTCGTTTAATCGGCGCAACCGACGACGACATTGCCCTGGTGCCGTCGGTCAGTTATGCCATGGCTGTGGCAGGCGCCAACCTGTCACTGACTTCTCAAGATGAAATTCTGATCCTTGCTGAGCAGTTTCCTTCCAATGTCTATCCCTGGCAGAGGCTGGCACAAGAGCACGGCGCGCGAATCCAAACAGTTACCCGGCCCGACAACAGCGACTGGACCACGGCCGTACTCGCGGCGCTGGGTGAGCGAACCCGCATTGCTGCTTTGCCCCAGGCACACTGGACTGACGGAACCCGTCTCGACCTTGTCAGGATTGGCGAGCGTTGCCGGGAGCTGAACTGCGCGCTGGTGCTGGACCTGACGCAGTCGCTGGGCGCTCTCCCCTTCGCCATCGCTGATGTGCGCCCGGATTTCATGGTGGCCGCAGCCTACAAATGGTTGCTGGGCCCTTACGGCGTCAGCTACCTGTATGTGGCCCCGCAACACCAGCACGGACGGCCGCTGGAGGAACCCTGGCTGGCGCGCGCCGGTAGCGAAAATTTCTCGGCTCTGGTTGACTACCAACCGCGATACCGGGATGGTGCCCGGCGATTCGACGCTGGCGAACACACCGGTTTCCTGTTACTACCCATGGCGCTCGCAGCACTGCGGCAGATTTTGGCCTGGCAGCCGGAACGCATCGCCTCCAGGCTAGCTCAACTGACTGGAAAAATCGCCGACCACTCGGCGGCACTGGGTTTCACCGTTACCCAATCATCATGGCGCAGCCCCCACATGCTGGGCCTGCGCTTTCCGCTGACGCCACCGCAGGCTTTCATCGCAGCCCTGCGGCAGGCGGGCGTTTATGTCAGTGTGCGTGGCAACTGTATCCGGGTGGCCCCCCATCTGCATAACGATGGTGAAGACCTGCAGCGGTTTTTTGCAGTCATTACCAGGTTTGCGCCATGATCATGCTTTATCCTCGCAATAGCCAATACGCCCGGAGCTTGCTATGAAATTTGTCTGCCGGATTGCGGTGGCGCTGCTGCTGACAATGCCCTTGTCGGTCATGGCTGCCGACGCGGAAATTCGTGCCGCACTTTTCGCCGATGCCGATCAATTGCTGGCACAGGCACGTGACGCCAGTGCCCAGTTGCTGGCACCGCGCAGCTTTGCGCGTGCTTTGGTCGCTTATCGCGACGCCGAGGACCACCTGGCCCGCAGCCAGTCGCTGGACAAGATCCGCGCGGATCTGCAAATCGCCAGCGAGGCATTGCGCCAGGCAACCACGACCGCCGCTGCGGTTGCCGCCGGGCTGGAGGCCAGCTTGCGAGCACGCGAGGCTGCGCTGTCTTCCAGGGCACCGGAATACGCACGCGAGCGCTTCGCGCAGGCCGAGGAAGCAATGGTCAAACTGACAAGTGACCTGGAACGAGGCCGCAACCGCGACCTGGAAAAGTTCGACAAGGAACTTGCCGGTGAATTCCGCCAGGCCGAACTCGAGGCCATCAAGAGAGCGCTGCTGGCAGACACCCGCGGCCTGCTGAGTCAGGCGCAAGAACTGCGCGCCGATCGTTTCGCGCCAATCACCCTGCAGCGTGCTAAAACCCTGCTGGCCGAAGCCGAAGCGGCGCTGGAAAGCGACCGGTACGATGCGGACCGGCCCCGTGCCCTGGCCGGCGCTGCCGACATTGAAGCGCGTCATGCCATTTATCTCGCCAGGCGCTTCGCGGAAATCAGGGACGGCCGCAGCAATGTCGAGGCCCTGGTGCTGGAGTGGGAGGAGTCCCTGGCCAGACTCGCCGCCGTGGCTGACGCGACGGCAAATTTTGACCGGGGCCCGAAACCGGTCACCGACACCGTGCATACCTACATCCGCGAACTGCAAAAAGAAGTAGCGGGCCTCAAGACGGCTTTGTCGGATCGCGAGCAGCAACTGGCGCAAATGGAAATTGAAATCCGGGACCTGGAGCAGCGACTGGGTGGCGTTGCACGGGAGAGGTCCGCACTGGAGGAAGAACTGGAGCGTCGCGCCTTGCGTCTACAACGTTACCGGCAAGTGGAAGAACTGTTCGAAGACGATGAAGCGTTGGTCATTCGTGAATCGGGCAAAATCACTCTGCGGCTTCTGGGCCTGAAATTTGATGTGGGTGAATCGGATATCAATGCCGCCAATTTCCCTCTGTTGGCCAAAGTCGGGAGCGCTATCAGGATCTTCCCGCGGGCACGCCTGGTAGTAGATGGCCACACCGACTCCTTCGGCAGCGATGACAAGAATCAGCAGCTCTCACGGGACCGCGCAGAAGCTGTCCGCCAATACCTGATGGTGAGTATGCGTCTCAATCCGGGGCAGATCAGCGCGGTAGGTCACGGCGAATCACGACCCATTGCCAATAACGAGACCAAAGAGGGTCGCGCCTTGAACCGGCGCATTGAACTGATCCTGTTTACCGACGAGGAGCCCTGACCGACGGCTCAGCCACAGGCTGGTCGCCGGCCGGCCTGCCTGGCTGATTGATAGGCCTCGAGGGCTGCCGGCATTTGTTCGCCAAGCTGGCGGATGCGGGTATCGCCGGACGGGTGGGTGGAAAGAAATTCAGGCGGTCGCCCGTTCCCGGCCCGCTGCATGTTTTCCCAGAGGGGGATGCTCTGGCGAGGATCAAAACCCGCCCCGGCCATGAGCTGCAGACCCAGCAGATCCGCTTCCGATTCCTGGGCTCGGGAGAAGGGCAGCAAAACCCCCACCTGGGTACCCAGCCCCAGGGCCGCCATCAACCGGTTCTTGCCTGGGCTGGGCTCGCCCGCGAGCACCTGTATAAGCTGCAGTCCGCCTTCCGCCACCATCCCCGTGGACACTCTTTCATTGGCGTGGCGGGCGCGCACATGGGCAATCTCGTGACCGATAACCGTTGCCAGCTGATCCTGGTTCTCGGCCACCTCCAGCAGGCCACGATAGACGCCGATGCGGCCGCCCGGCAGCGCGAATGCGTTGACCTGCTCATCATCGAAAACCACGACCTCCCAATTGCCCGGATTTTCGCCGCTGATTTCGCGAATAATGGAGCCGGCAACGCAGCGCGCATAATCGACGGCTGCGGGATTTTTCAGCTGCGGCGTGTTGGTTTTGAGATCTTCAAACGCGGCCATCCCCATTCCGGAGACTTGCTCGTCCGGCAGGACGATGAGCTGGCGGCGACCGGTGGGGGAAGTGGCACACGACCACAACAGGGCCAGCAGCAGCCCCCAAAGTATGATGTGCCTGCAGTGTTTGCCAAATAACATCGAGCTGCTCCTCAGGTGCCGGTATCCAGGCCTACGTTGTTGCCCTCGAAGACGCGATCGGCACGGTAGCTGGATCGCACCATCGGTCCCGCAACTACTTCCAGAAAGCCTCTTTCCAGACCCCACTGGCGGTATCTTTCAAAGGCTTGCGGAGTGACAAAGCGCTGCACCGGCAAGTGATTGCGCGTGGGGCGCAGGTACTGGCCGAAAGTCACGATATCCACGTCTGCAGCCCGGATGTCGTCCAGAGCTTCGATTATTTCCTCGTCGCGTTCCCCGAGGCCGAGCATCAGGCTGGTTTTGGTGAGCACATCGGGACGGTAAACCTTGGCATGCGCCAACACCTCGAGCGTCTGCTCATAACCGGCCCGCGGATCACGCACCGGGTGGGTCAGGCGTCGCACCGTTTCGATGTTCTGGGCGAATACATCGACGCCCGAATCCAGCACTGTCTCTACGTCACCGGTCTGGCCCTGGAAATCCGGAGTCAGGGCCTCGACACGGGTCGCGGGATTGAGCTCTTTGACCGCACGCACACAGGCGGCATAGTGAGCTGCACCACCGTCCGGTAAATCATCGCGGTTTACCGAAGTCAGCACGATGTAACGCAGATTCATCAGTCGCACCGACTCTGCGGTATGGCGGGCCTCATCGGCATCGATAACGCCCCGGGGATTGCCGGTGTCCACCGAGCAGAAGCGGCAGGCCCGCGTGCAGACAGAGCCCATCAGCATGATGGTAGCCGTACCGTGACTCCAACACTCGCCGATATTCGGGCACTTGGCCTCCTCGCAAACCGTGGCAAGTTTGTGCTCACGGACATTTTTGCGCACGGCCTCGTATGCCGGACCACCGGGAATCCGGGCGCGCAGCCAGTCGGGTTTGCGCCCCAAGGGTTCCGGCTGAGGATCACGCACGGCTTTGATGCCGTCCTTGATAGCGGTAAAGCCGGCCTCGGTGCGAAATTTCCTGCCGCTCGGAATGATGGGTATCCCTTTGAACTCGCTCACTACCACAAACCTCGGACGTCATAAGCAACGCGAAACAATCCCTCATTTTCGCATGCCGGCGGCGGGCAACCAACATCATCAGCCAATTCATGGCGGACCACAGCTGGCCACAGCACCTCCGTACAACGATTTTTTTGTGAGCACAGCGTCACAAAACCACAAATTTAAGGGAAATCCTTATGTTCTGGCGCCCCCGGATGAGGCAATATGGGTCGGGTGTATGCATCGAAGCTGGTCGATCAATTCAGGGAAAGGAAATGACTCGAAACGAAATGGGTAAAGGCTTGCTGACCCGCAGTGCCGCCTGGCAAGGCGCAATTCTCGATAGCCGCGACTATCTGCTAATGGCACTGGATGCCCATGGCGTCATCCTCGACGTCAGTCCCGGCGGCCTGCACCAGCTCGGCTATGAACTCGAAGAACTGCGCGGCAAGATTGCCCCCGCGATTCTGCACGAACCCCGAGAAATAACCCGGCGCGCGCGCGACCTCAGCAACGAAACGGGCGACCTGATTGAGCCCGGATTTGAGGTGTTTGTGTTTCGGGCTCGCGAGGGAATTCCCGATGAGCAGGAATGGAACTGCTTGCGACGTGATGGCAGTCATTTTCCGGTGCGCATGTCCATGCACCCGGTCAGAGACGATGATGGCGAAATCAGCGGCTTCGTCGCCGTGGCGCGCAATATCAGCGACCTTGCCAAGACTCGCAAGGATCTTGCCGACAAGGAGACCCAGCTCAAAGTCGCTCATGCGCGACTGGTGGCTACTGCAGTAACCGACGAATTGAACTGCATGAAAATTCGC
>JBFIQI010000005.1:0-44296 GCA_041609715.1 Gammaproteobacteria bacterium | reverse complement strand
TGGTGGGCCAGGGACCCACCAGCCGGTCCAGGTAGCGGGCCTCGAACTTGTGCGTGTCTTGCAGCAACGACTCAAGCTCGCTGACGCCGTAGAGACTGGCACCAGCCTTGAAAAGCTCGTGAAAAGTCAGGGCACACAGCACCGTGTAGCCGCCGGCGCTGCCGCCGCTGATGGCCAGTCGCTCGGGATCCGCGAGCCCCTTGTCCACCAGATGCCGGGCAGCATTCAGCGCGTCAGCCACATCGACGATGCCCCAACGGCCGTGCAGCTTTTCACGGTAACGGCGTCCGAAGCCGGAGCTACCGCGGTAATTGACGTCCACGACCGCGAAGCCCCGGGATGTCCAGAACTGGATGCGCCAGTCGAGACCAGCGTCAGCATGGGCAGTGGGGCCGCCATGACACTTCACCAGCAGCGGCGGCGGATTCTGTTCGGGGACCAGTTCCGTATGGCGTGGCGGATAGTAGAAAGCATGCGCTGTTTCTTCATCGCTGGTAGCAAAGCGGAACGGCCGGGCGTTTGAAATCCATTCCGCACCAATATCCAGCCGATTGGAATTGCGCAGCACCTGCCAGTTCAATGAGCCGAGATCGAGGGCGATCACCGACAGGCTCAAGTCGGCGCTGGCAGCGATAATGGCCGCGCGCCCGGGTCCGGTGGCGACATGCTCCACCGTGTTGAAAGGCAAGTCGAGCCAGCGGGTGGTGCGAGCCATGACATCCACCAGGGCCAGCGACCAGATACCGTCGTGAGCACCGCAGCACAGAACCTCGTGTTCGCCGACAAAGCCCCAGGAAGACATACCGAAAACCCACTGCGCGAATCCGCAGTCGGCCGTCTCCCTCATCAGTGGCTCGACCTGTTGCCCGTCCCAACGATGCAGATTCCACCAGCCGCTGCGATCCGACATGAAATAAAGCGCGCCATCCGCTCCCCAGCGTGGCTGGAATATTGACTCGGCCGCCCCTCCGGCCACAGCCCTCGAAGCCAGCAATCCAGGCCTGCCAAGGTTGTCGGCTACGTGCAGCGTGGTGGCATCCCACGGCATGTCCGGATGATTCCACTGCAGCCATGCCAGCCGCCGGCCATGGCGGTCCAGGCAAGGAGAGCTGTAGAAGTCGGCGCCCTGGGCCAGGGTCGTGATGGCGCCGTCCGCAAGTCCCATGCCAATCAGCGTGGTGGCCGGTTCTCCGGCAACGCCATGGTCTTCGCTGACGGCAACCAGACGCCGGCGCGGCTGGTCCAGGCACAGGTCAGCCAGGCGCCTTTCGCCAGGTGCAGCGACGCGGCGCGGTCGCGCATGTTCCTGTAGCGCATAAACGCCGTGATCCGGAAAATCCACGCAGTAAACGACATCGTCGTCTATGCAAAACACCCCACCACCATATTCCTGGGCGCCGCTGCGCAGATTCAGCGGCGCGGGCGAAACATCCTGGGGGTCCTGACCCGGTCGGGCACGTACCAGCACCGTGCGCCCCTGCTCGGCCGCTCGACCCTCCAGCCAGTAGATAGCTTGGCCATGAATCTGCGGCTGACCGAGCCGCAGCCCACCGCGTGCGATCATGGCTGCGGAGATGGGTGACGGCCAGGAGCCGGGCGGAAGTACCGGGCGGCTCATGAACTGCAGACTGCGGTTAGCGACCTGGCATGCCTGAGAATCATGTCTGCCCGAGGTCCCGTTGCATCTGCCCTGGGTTACCGGCGTCGTACCAGTGCTCAATCAGCCGATAGCTGATAGACACCCTGAACGGCAGCCTGATCACCTTGTCGACGATGTCTGCCCGTGAAATCCACTGCGCGCTTTCAAGTTCCCCATCACGGAGAACGATCTCGGTGGAGCTTGCGCGGGCAATGAAGCCCAGCATCAGGGATGACGGGAACGGCCAGGGTTGCGAAGAGTGATATTCCACATCATGGACCCGCACGCCGGATTCCTCATGCACTTCACGCGCCACCGCCTCCTCCAGGCTCTCTCCTGGTTCCACAAACCCGGCAAGGGTGGAATACCGATTGGCATCCCAGCTGGCCTGGCGCCCCAGCAAGGCGCGCTCGCCGTCGGTGACCAGGACGATAATCGCCGGATCGACCCTTGGAAACATGCTGTTGCCGCACGCGACGTCACGGCACCGGCGGACATGTCCACCTTCCTGGCTGCTCGTAAAACCACCGCATCGGCCACAGTAGCGATGCCTGCGATCCCATAACACCATGGCCCTGGCATAGGCCGCCAGGGACGCACTGGCCGGCGGCAGCGACAGGCCCAAAGTCCGGAGGCTCTCGGTCCTGGCCCCCAGCCCGGCGGCCAGCGCTTCGTCACCCAGGTCATCGAGATCGGCGACGAACAGGGGTGCGGCATTGTGTTCGCCCAGGAATATGCTGTGCACGGTGTCGCCCGCCAGAGCCCGTAAGCTGGTCGCGGACAGCATGACCGGCACATTGCTGCGCCGCTCGACCACGTTGCGTTCCCGGGCAATCAGCAGGTAACGGGTCGCTGCGGCGCTGCTCAGCTCAGCCAGGTGCTCGGGGTTCTTGCGCAGCTCGCCCTGTCGCTCCAGGGGCGCATTGGCAAACGGATTGGGCGGGTTCTTGCCGGGGTGCATGGGGATATGCTAACCCGAAAAAAGCACAGGCCGCGCACCCGGGGGTACGCGGCCTGCTCAGATATTGCCCTCAGCCGGACGTCAGACGTCAGAGGTGCAATTCGGGCAGCGTGTTGCCTTGATTGGAATTGACGAGTAGCAGCGCGGGCAATCTTTCTCGGTGGGCTCCGCCGCTGGTGCTTCCTCTTCTTTCTTCATGCTATTCATGCCCCTGACTACCATGAAGATGGCAAAGGCAATAATGATGAAGTCGATGACGGTGTTGATGAACACGCCGTAGTTGATGGTGACGGCTTCCACGCCTTCGGCAGCCTCTTTAAGAGTGACGGCGAGGCTGGAAAAATCCACGCCACCGAGCGCCAGGCCGATGGGCGGCATGAGGACGTCTTTTACGAATGAGCTGACGATTTTCCCGAAAGCGCCGCCGATGACGATACCCACGGCCATGTCGACGACATTGCCGCGCATTGCAAATTCTTTGAATTCTTTAAGCATGCTGAAAACTCCCATTATGTTTCGATAAGCAGGGCGGTCCGGCGAGCCAATCTGCCGTTCTGCGCGGCTTTCAGCCGCCCCCGACCAATCCGTCCAATTATCTCGCACAGACGGTTGAAGTCAAAGAAATTGACACTATTTCACAACGACTTGTGTCATTTCAGGGTCGCTTCAAACGCGGCAGGGCGCGCGCTTTTGCCAGGCGTGGCAGCGCGCCAGCCGGGACCGACGCGTGCTATTATTTCCGGCCGCCGGGCACCGCCCGGCCTTTATTTTGAGCAGCGAAGCGGCCATCGTGAAAGCACTCAGCATCAGGAATCTGAACAAGATCTACGCCAACAAGGTGGTGGCCCTGCGGGGTCTGGACCTGGAGGTGGAAGAAGGCGATTTCTTTGCCCTGCTGGGCCCCAACGGGGCGGGCAAGACCACCGCCATCGGGATCATCACCTCGCTGGTGAATAAGACCTCCGGAGCAGTGGAGGTCTTCGGTCACGACATCGACCGGGAAATCGAGCTCGCCAAGTCCTGTATTGGCCTGGTGCCCCAGGAAGTCAACTTCAACCAGTTCGAAAAAGTCAGCAACGTCGTTTTGAACCAGGCCGGTTACTACGGTATCCCGCGTACTCAGGCCAGAGCGCGCGCCGAGAAGTACCTGCGCGAGCTGGATCTGTGGGGCAAGCGTGACGACATTTCACGCAACCTTTCGGGCGGCATGAAACGCCGCCTCATGATTGCCCGGGCGCTGGTGCATGAGCCGCGCTTGCTGATTCTGGACGAGCCCACCGCCGGCGTGGATATCGAAATCCGGCGCTCCATGTGGGAGTTCATGCAGAAGATCAACAGCGAAGGTACGACCATCATTCTGACCACTCATTACCTGGAAGAGGCGGAAAACCTTTGCCGGCATATTGGCATCATCGATGAGGGCAGGATTATCGAGCATGGCCGGATGCGCGACGTGCTGCGCAAACTGAATATCGAAACCTTCGTGCTCAGCCTGCGGGAAACGATCGAGGCGCCGCCGCGACTGAACGGTTTCGAGGTGCGCCTGGTCGACGAAGGCAACATCGAGGTCGACGTTTCGAAAGAGCAGAGTCTCAATGAAGTGTTCGCCATGCTGACTGAGCAGGACCTCCATGTCCTGTCCATGCGCACCAAGACCAACAGGCTGGAAGAACTTTTTATGCGGCTGGTTGAAACCAAGAAACGCACGATCGCGCAGCAGGATTAAAGATGCCCGGAAGAACCAGAGAAAACCTCGTTGGGTTTTACACAATTGTGGTAAAGGAAATCACCCGCGTACTGCGCATCTGGGTGCAAACCCTGGTGCCTCCCGCCATTACCATGACCCTGTATTTCATTATTTTCGGTAACCTGATCGGCAGCCGCATAGGAGTCATGGATGGCTTCAACTATATGCAGTTTATTGCTCCCGGTCTGATCATGATGTCGGTGATCACCAATTCATACGGCAATGTGGTTTCGTCTTTTTTCGGCGCCAAGTTCGGCAAGCACGTGGAAGAAATGCTGGTGTCGCCAATGCCCAACGCAGTCATCCTGCTGGGTCATGTTGCCGGTGGGGTGGCCCGCGGATTGCTGGTTGGAGTAGTGGTAACGATTATTGCCTTGTTTTTTACCGACGAACTCACCGTGGTCAATCCCATGGTTACGATATCTGTCGTATTCCTGACGGCAGTCGTTTTTTCGCTGGGCGGCTTTATTAACGCGGTTTACGCGCGCAAGTTCGACGATATCTCTATCGTGCCGACTTTCATACTGACGCCGCTTACATACCTGGGCGGCGTTTTTTACTCGATTTCGCTATTGCCGGATTTTTGGCAGAAAGTTTCTCTTGCCAATCCGATTCTCTACATGGTCAACGCGTTTCGATACGGGTTCCTTGGCGTATCCGATATTTCCATCGGCCGCGCTTACCTGATTATTGGCCTGTTCATTGCGGGACTGTATAGCTTCAGCCTGTATCTTTTGAATCGCGGTATCGGGATACGCGATTAGGCTTTTGCAGAAGCCGCGCCCTGCGTTGCTTATGCCTTGTTTCGTGGGGCAGGGGCCTCGTAGCGGTCACTGTGGCTTTCGGGACTGGAGACCACCAGCAGAACCGCATCACTGTCTCCGGTATTCTCCAGCGAGTGCACGACCCCTGGCATGACATGGACGGCGTCGCCGGGCCACATTTCGTGAACTTCGGTAGCGTGGCTGAACCGTACTTGCCCTTCGAGCAGATAAAAAAGCTGGGTAGCATAACGATGGTAGTGGGGCGCTTCGGAATCGCCTGGCGGCACGCGCTCCTCTATGACGCTCAAGCGGCGTGTCCGCAGCAGATGCCAGGCATCGCAGTTGTTTCCCCATTTGTAATGTTCAGAGCTGTTACGGTTGATAATAGCCATCGATTGGTCTTTTCCTCCGCAGCTATTCGGTTGTTTCAGGCGCTTCAGTCGGTGGTTCCCAAAGTTCGATCTTGGTGCCTTCCGGGTCGATGAACCAAGCAAAGCGGCCGTAATCTTCTTCCAGAATCTCATCTATGACAGTTGCACCGCCCTCGGAAACCTGACGCAAGGCGGCATCGAGATCGTCCACCACGAAGTTGATCATGAATGGCCGATCGGAGGGATTGAAGTAGCTGGTGTCATCTTTAAACGGACCCCAAACGGTGAAACCGCCGGCCGGCATATCGCCTGGTTTCAGCGAGGCGCCACCAAACTGCGGGTCTATCGGCATGTGCAGCCACTTGCGATACCAGTCGCCGAGCGCACCAGTGTCGCGACTCTTGAAAAACACCCCACCGATACCGAGTATTTTTGCCATCTTAATGTCCTGATTAATTGCTGATTACCAGCCTACGATCTTTCCAGTTCCACCATTTCAGCAGTTCTGGTGCATGCCTTTGCCTGCTCGCGAAATATACTCCGCAGCGAAAAACATACAAGACACAGGGATCGATACGCTCGCCGCGCAGGCGGCACAGGCGCCGGTAAAGTTCCTCGGGATCCTGTGCCGCCAGGGCGGCGAGGCTGGTTATGCCCAGTTCTTCGAGGTCGGCAGCAATGCTGGGGCCTATGCCTGGCGCCTTTTGAACCTCAGTCTGCATAGTCCGCTGATTTGGTGTAATACATCAGGTAACCGGAGCCCAGGCGGGGATGCACGAACTCGCGCTGCCGGGTGTGCAAGCGCGCGGCCACCTTGCGGGAATCCTTATTCCTGGCATCCACCAGTGAGGCTATCTGTGTTGCTCCCAGAAACCTGAAGCCGAAATCCAGGCAGGCGCGCGCTGCTTCGGTGGCAAAACCCTGGCCGCGTTCGGCAGCGACGAGCCCGTAAGCGATCTCCAGTACTTCGCCGAGATCAGTCTCCTGCCAGGTCAGCCCGGCATCGCCCAGCAGGCGTCCGTCTGACAGGGCCTCTGTGATCCAAATGCCGTAGCCAAACTGCTCGTATCGTCGCAACTGCCGATCTATGAATGCCTGAATACCTTCCGGCTTCGCCAGGTCGGGATGGAAGCGTTGCGCTGACTCGTCGCCGTATATCAAGCTGATCACCTGGTGATCGTCTGCGTTCACGAGCCTGAATTTCAACCTGTCAGTATCGGCTGGAACTGCAAGTTCCAGCGAGTCGCCGCCTTGTCGGGCACCTGCTTTCACCGAAAATCTCCCGGATGCCGAGCATGCCCATGATAACCCGCGTGGCCAGCTGCCGCTCCCGCGTCGGGTTCCGATATCTGCGCGTGAACCCGCTGGCACAGCTGGCTTATACTTCCGGGATGTGTGGCCGCTATGCTTTTTACCTGCCTCATGAGGCGATGGTGCGCCTGTTCGATCTAGGCGATGACGCCCCGGAAGTTGCCGCTCGCTACAATATTGCGCCCAGTAATTTTGTACCGGCGGTCAGAAACAACCGTACAGGCGAACGCAGGCTGAGCATGTTGCACTGGGGCCTGGTTCCGCACTGGGCGAAGGACAAAAAGATCGGTTACAGGATGATCAACGCGCGCTCTGAAACGGTGCGGGAGAAACCGTCTTTCCGCAATGCGTTTCACCGTCGCCGGTGCCTGGTTCCCGTCAGCGGCTTCTACGAGTGGAAAAAAACAGACGCCGGAAAAACCCCCTATTTCATCTCCATGCGGGATGCAGAGGGTTTTGCATTTGCCGGCCTCTGGGAACGCTGGCAGGAAAATGACACAGCAGAACCCCTTGACTCGGTGACCATTTGTACCACCGAGGCCAATGAATTCATGGCAGATATTCACGGCCGCATGCCCGTGATTTTAAAGCCGGGCGATTACAATGACTGGCTCAATCGTGACAACAGCGGCGATGATGTGACCTATGCGCTGTTGAAACCGTGGCCGCGGGATAATTTGCAGGCCTGGCCGGTAAGCACCGAGGTAAATCGTCCCCAGAACGAAGGACCGGATTTGATCGGACCTGCCGGTTGAGCCCCCGGCAGCGCTTCACGGACGCGGTAAATCGGGCAACAGGCCGGAATGCCGCCAACACCAGCTCCACGGGGACGCCAGCGTTACTTGAGGTGCGTCTCGAATAGTTTATAGATGCGCCGGTACTCATCCAGCCAGGCTTCCGGATTGACAAACCCGTGAGGATCGAGCGGATAGATGGCGGTTTCAAAGTTTTCCTTTTTCAGTTCGATCAGGCGCTGTACCAGGCGCACCGTGTCTTTGAAAAACACATTGTCGTCCAGCATGCCGTGGCAGATCAGCAGAGGATTTTCGAGGCCGGCGGCAAACTCGATAGGAGAACTTTTTTCATAAGCTTCGGGATCGATCTCGGGCGTGTTCAGGATGTTCGAGGTATAGCCGTGGTTGTAATGAGCCCAATCGGTAACCGGCCGCAGCGAAGCACCGGCGGCGAATAACTGCGGGCGGCGGAACATGGCCATGAAGGTGAGAAAACCGCCATAAGAGCCGCCATAGACGCCGACCCTTTTGGGATCAACATTGTAATTCTCAACCAGCCATTTCACGCCATCCTCCAGGTCCTCCACCTCGGGGTGGCCCATCTGGCGGTAGATGGCGGTGCGCCAGTCTCGTCCATAACCTTTTGAAGCCCGGAAATCCATGTCCAGCACGATGTAGCCTTCGCGGGTCAGCAAGGTGTGGAACATCTGCTCGCGAAAGTAATAGGGCCAGCCAAAATCGGAATTCTGTGTGTAGCCGGCACCATGCACGAACATAACCGCCGGGTAGGATTTTTCGGGATCGAAGTCACCGGGGACATAGAGCTTGGAATAGATGGGTTGCGGCACGTGGGAGGAGGGCACCGGCACCACCTCGGGGACTACCCAGTCGATGGCCTTGTAGGCAGCGCTCATCGTATCTGTCAGGCGTCGTGCCTGGGTTCCGGGGGCGGCCGTTTGCACCCACAGGTCAGGATGGCGGTAATGTTCGGAGTGAATAATCAGTAGCTGCTCGCCGTTGGGCGCCAGCACGAACTCATTGAGTCCGGATAGCTGGGTCAGGCGCAGCACTTCGCCGCCGGCCACCGGGACGCGATAGATCTCATACTCGCCGGGGTGGCTGCGGTTGGCCGCAAAATAAATGAACTGTCCGTCTGGCGAGACCACCGGAGCCGCTGCTACCCAGTTACCGCGCGTCAACGCGCGTGCCCGCCCACGACCGGCGCCAACCGTATACAAATGGGCAAAACCGGATTCCTCCGAGACAAGCCACAGCAGGTCGTCTCGGCCGGGGACCCAGCCAAATTCATTGTGATCGTAGTTGATCCAGGCCTCGTCGGTCAGGCGGTGGCGCGGATTAAGTACTTTGTTTTCAAAGTCTACGGTCGCGATCCAGCGATCTTTGTTATCAGCGGATTCGATCTGTACTGCCAGCGCCTGGCCATTTGCCGACCACTCCAGCCCCAGCAATTCGACAGGCCGTGGATCGCGATTCTTGCCTGCCTTGCCGTCGTCATCGTCTCCTTTTTTAAGCCAGGCCAAAGGATCAGCTTTTATGCCCGGCAAAACGGATAGATCCAGCTCGTGGCTCTCCCCGCGGACCAGATCCACAACCATCAGACCGTGATCGGCAGGCTCGCCGCTTCCCACCAGGCTGCGCACGTCCTCCACGTCGACATAGCCGCTTTCGGCAACGTAATGTGGCATTTTGTCCTGCTGTCCGCGGTCAGGTTTGGCCGGGCCGCTCACCAGCAAAAGGCGCTGACCATCCGGCGACAATGCCGTGTATACAATTGATTTGTCCTTGCCGATATAAACGGGATTGGGCATGCGCCGGGAATCCACGGCCCGGGCAGCGCGCTCTTCTTCGCGGTCTGCCACGCGCTCTTGGCGGTTGCGGCGCAGCGTGTCAAAAAGCCGTAGCTGCTGCTTTTGAATGTAGCCCTCGGGTTGCTTGTCCGCCGGGTCGTCTTCGGCCAGTATGCGGGCAAGCTGGCGCGTCTCGCCGCTGGCGAAATCAAAGACAAACCAGTCGTCATCTTGCTGGTAAGCAAGACTGCGACCATCGGCCAGAAACAGCGGATTGGTTTCCCTGTCAGCAGTTCGGGTGAGCTGGCGGGAATTGCCGCTGGCCATGGAATGTACGTAGATGTCGCCGTCAAAAGTCCAGGCGAGGGCATCACGGCTCATATTCCAGACCTGGTCTGGGCCGGGCACCTGGCTATGCTCGGTAGCCGGAATTTTCTCGGGTTGGCCTCCGCTTGCCGATACCACGAACCAGTCACGCGTATTATCGCCGTCGCGCTTTTGCTTATAGAACACCTGGGAACCGTCGGGCGAAAACCAGGGCTCCTCGGGTTGATTGCCGAGCCAATCGGCATCGGCCATGATTTGCTCGAGGCTCAGGGAGCCGACCTCAAAAGCATCGCCGGCCGCGTTGGTCGCGGCCAGCAGACCCAGGATTATCCAACCAGCAAAAGTCTTCATAAAAGTTTCCTTGCCAAGTTCGCTTCTAGGGCTACCGGTCCAGTGCCTGCTGCAGATCCGCAATGAGATCGATGGGATTCTCGATACCCACGGCCAGCCGCAGCAAACCATCAGGGGCCCTGCTGCCCGGGCCTTCACTGGAAGCGCGATGCTCGATCAGGCTCTCCACTCCGCCGAGGCTGGTGGCCCTGATGAACAGGCGGGTCCTGGCGGCCGTGGCCAGTGCTTGGGCGGCACCGCCCGGCACTTCGAAAGACACCACGCTCCCAAATCCCGGTTGGCCATCGAGCTGCATTTGCCGGCTTGCCAGCGCATGCCCCGGGTGCCCGGGCAGGCCCGGGTAGTGCACCGCCTCAACACCAGGCTGCTGGCCCAGAAAGCGGGCGATCTGCAGGGCATTGGCGCTTTGCTGGCGCACCCGTAACGGCAGAGTATTAAGACTGCGTAGCAGTAGCCAGCAATCAAAGGGCGATGGCACGGCACCGCCTTTGACCTGCCATCGGCGTACCGCTTCGAATTGATCTTCCTCGCAGGCTCCAATCACGGCTCCGCCCACCACGTCGCTGTGCCCGCTGATGTACTTGGTGGTGCTGTGAATGCAGTAATCGGCACCGAGCTCGAGGGGATGCTGAAAGACCGGCGTCGCAAAGGTGTTATCACAGGCCAGCTTGCATCCTCGGGCGCGGGCAATATCCGCCATGGCGGAGATGTCGGTGATTCGCAGCAGGGGGTTGGAAGGTGTTTCGACCCAGATAAGTCGTGTGTTGTCACGCAAAGCCGAGCGCACCGCATCCGGGTTGGTGGTATCCGTCATGGTGGCTTCGATACCCAGTGCCGGAAGCAGGTCCCGGAGCTGCTGCAAGGTGCCGTAATAGCAGTCCTCGGTAACTACGATATGACAGCCGGCCCCAACCGACTGCAGGACCGCAAGAGTGGCGGCGCTGCCGGAGGCAAAAGCGGCGCAACTGGATCCGCCCTCGAGATCGGCCAGCGCGGTTTCCAGCAAGCGACGAGTCGGATTGGAGCTGCGCGCATAATCATAGCCGCGACTCCAGCGGCCGTCCGCGTCCCGCTCAAAAGTTGTACTCAGGTGCAGCGGTGGTGTTACGGCACCGGTTGCAGTGTCCACTGCACGTCCGGCGTGCACCGCCCGGGTTTCCAGCTTAAGGGCGTGCCCGTCGTCACCATGGGCGCCTGAACTCATAGGTCCTTACTGCCTGGCAGAGGCGCTCTGATCGCGAATCGCCCTGAATTCATTACCCGCATACCAGTTGGGCCAGTCATCAGTCATGGCCAGGGCGCGGCCGATTTCAAAATACAGCGCAATATCCAGCATCAAGCCTTCGGGGCTCCAGCTTGCGGCATCGTATTCGTCAGCGGGTTTATGGTAACGCTGGGCAATATGCTCTGCTTCGGTCTGCTTGCCCCAGTCCTCGCCCTTACCGACAAAATCTATGCCGGATTTGAAATACAGGGCCGGTACGCCGCGCTTGGCGAAGTTAAAGTGATCCGAGCGATAGAAAAAGCCCTTTTCCGGGGTCGCCTCCCGCACCACTTTACGTCCCTGTTGCTTCACTGCGGCAGCGAGGAATTCCTCCAGTTCCGAATTGCCGTAACCGATCACGGCAATATCATGTGTCGGGCCATAAACGCCCAGCGAATCCATATTGATATTGGCGACGGTTGTTGCCAGGGGCACGACCGGATGTTCGGCATAGTAACGCGAGCCCAGCAGTCCGGATTCTTCCGCGGTTACCGCAAGAAAAACGATACTGCGTTCCGGGCCCGATTCCATGTTCATGAACATCTCGGCCAGTGTCAGCAGGGCCGCCGTGCCCGTCGCGTTGTCGCGTGCACCGTTATAAATCTGATCACCTTCGAGAGTTGCGTCTTTGCCCAGATGATCCCAATGTGCCGTATAGATAATGGACTCATCAGGGCGGCTGCTGCCGGGAATTCTTGCTATGACATTCCTGGAGTCCAGGGTGCGCAGCTGGTTACGGATGGCAATGCTGGCGGTCGCGTCCAGCGGTAGCGGCTTGAAGGCTCCCGAACTCGCTACTTTCACGGCCTCCAGGTAAGTGAGGCCAGCGCGCTTCAGCAATGCGCTGCCGGATTCATTATCAACCCAGGCTTCGACTTTGGCAGGCTGCACGCCGGCGCCATTCCCCACCAGGTCAAACTGCGGTCCGGTCCAGCCGCTGGTAACAACGGCCCAGGGGTACCCGGCGGCACCCTCTTCATGGATGATGATAGCCATGGCGGCGCCCTGGCGGGCTGCCTCTTCGTACTTGTAGGTCCAGCGGCCGTAATAGGTCATCGCCGTACCATTGAAAAGCGCGTCATTGCCGGTGGCGTAGCCAGGATCGTTCACCAGCATCACCACGGTTTTCCCGGCCACATCCAGCCCGGCATAATCATTCCAGTCGTATTCCGGTGCGACGATGCCGTAGCCGACAAACACCATTTCGCTATCTTCGACCGCCACCTGTTCCTGTACACGGCGCGTGCCGCCCGCCATTTTCCCGCCCATGGCGAGTTGCATGATTTCAGTGCCGTTTGCTTTGATCAGCAGGGTGGAGTCACGACTCCCGGTAATTTCCACCAGTGGCACGTCCTGGGTGTAAAGTTCACCGTTGCCCGGTTGCACACCGAGCTGCTTGAATTCGCTGACCAGCAATTCAACTGTTTTCTCTTCTCCGGTTGTGGCGGGCATGCGGCCTTCGAACTCGTCGGATGACAAGGTTTTGATGCGCTCGATAAGCCGACCCGCGGCCTCGCTGTCGATTGCCGGTAATTCGAACGCTGTCCTGGCACCGGCCTCACCGGCCTTGTCTGTGAGTACGTCATCCCCGGAGGGGGTTTGGGGTTGTGAGCAGGCGATAGCCAGCAGGGGTAAAAGCGACAAAATGGCCAGTCGACTCATTAGATTCTCCGTTTACGGGCAAGCATTACGGGTCGCACAGGATACACCGATTATTGATTGTCATGACAGGCCGCGGCTGCAAGAATAGGCAGCTTTCCGCTCGCAGGCCGTAATAGCATGAGTAAGCCCGAAGCCGCCAGTTACAAAAGCGGCGTAAAGCAGCGCCTTTCCATCAGTTTGCTGGTGCTCACCGTGGCCATCGGCCTCGGTGCGTTGGTCTGGCCTTTGTTGCTCTGGGCCTTTGTGCTGCTGGGCCCGATTCTGTTGCTCTGCGCTTATGATCTATTGCAGAAAAAGCACACCATCCTCAGGAACTATCCGGTCATCGGGCATTTGCGTTACATGCTGGAGGATGCCCGCCATCACATTCGCCAATACCTCATACAAGGTGACAAAGAGGGCGATCCCTTTACACGGCCCCAACGCTCCGTGGTTTATCAGCGCGCCAAGGGTGTAAGCGATGTGCAGCCTTTCGGCACTTTAGAGGATGTTTACCAGGAAGGATTCGAATTCATTCAACATACAATTGTTCCCGCCAGCCTGCTTGAGGAATTTCCGCGCATACTCGTGGGGGGTCCGGACTGCAGCCAGCCTTACCCGGCATCCTTGCTGAATATTTCGGCCATGAGTTTCGGATCGTTGTCCAAGAATGCCATCCTGGCATTGAATGCCGGCGCCAAACTGGGCGATTTTTATCATGATACCGGTGAGGGTGGCCTGAGCCGCTATCATCTGCAGCCTGGCGGTGACCTCGTTTGGGAACTCGGCACCGGCTACTTCGGGGCTTGCAAAGAGCCGGGCGTCTTCGATCACCAGCAGTTTGCCGCCAAGTCTCAGAACCCGGCGGTCAAGATGATTGAACTGAAATTATCCCAGGGCGCCAAGCCGGGCGGCGGCGGCATACTGCCTGCTGCCAAGGTGACCAGGGATATTGCCGACGCCCGCGGTGTCCCCGTGGGCCAAGACGTGATTTCTCCATCGACTCACAGCACCTTTTCGACCCCGATGGAGCTGCTGGCCTTTATCAACGAACTGCGCCGGCTATGCGGTGGCAAGCCAGTGGGCTTTAAGCTGTGCGTAGGTAAGCCCCATGAGTTCATGGCTATCGTCAAGGCGATGCTGGAGTCCGGGACAGCACCCGATTTTATAACTATAGATGGCAAGGAGGGAGGCACCGGAGCGGCGCCCCTGGAGCTGACCAACCGCGTTGGGTTGCCCTTGCGCGAAGGCCTGATATTTGTCCACAACGCACTCGTCGGCGCTGGTCTCAGAGATCGGATCCGACTGGTCGCGTCGGGCAAAATCATCAACGGCTATGACATGCTGCGCACCCTAGCCATGGGCGCGGACATGTGCAACTCCGCGCGCGGCATGATGTTTGCTCTGGGCTGCATTCAGGCCCGGCGCTGTCACACCAACACCTGCCCCAGCGGTGTGGCAACCCAGGATCCCTGGCGCATGAATGGTCTTGTGGTCAGCGACAAGACCCAAAGGGTCTATAACTATCACAAAGCGACGCTCGAACATTTTTTGAAACTCATGGCGGTCTGCGGGGTGGATGATCCGGCAAAACTGGGCCCCGATCTGCTGTTGCGGCGAGTCACGCCGACCACCACCAGCAGCTACGCAGAAATGTTTCCTTATCTGCAGGCAGGCCAGTTGCTCGAAGGATCAGAAGTGCCGCCCTGGTACGGTGATGCCTGGCGTGTGGCACGCGCCGAAACTTTCCATGCCGCCTGATGCTCAAGCATCATCCACACCGAGATCCTGTACGCATACGACCATCCCGCCCGGGCCGGCATGGGCACCCAGCGCCGGTCCCGCCTCGGCGAGATAACTGAAAGCCACGTCGCTGAGTTTTTCTCGCAGCGCCGCGAGCAATGCGGCAGCATCCTCGGGACAGTGGGCATGTCCTACGGCCAGGCGGCAGCGCGGCGTATTGCCATGGCGCTTGAGCACCCAGCGCGAAAATCTTGCCGCAAGCCGCTTGCGCCCGAACAAAACACCAGCGGCACCCACACTGCCGTCGGCCCGGATGGTGAGCACGATAGTCAGACGCAAGAAATCTGCCAGCGTCTTCAGGATGGCCGGCACCCGGCCGCCACGCACGCCATAGGTCAGATCCCGCAGCACTACATAGGTGTGAGTGGCCGAGCGCAGCCTGGTGAGCGCCTCGAAGATCTGTTTGCCATTTTGTCCGGCGGCTGCCAGTTCCGCAGCGTAAACGCACAGCAGCCCCTGGCCCACCGAAGCATTGCGCGAATCGAACACCAGTATCTCGCCAGGGGCGCTGGTACGTTCGGCCGCCGACTTGGCGGCCTGCCAGGTTCCGCTGGCCGCAGCCGACACGTGCAATGAGACCACCCAGCGATAGTGGGAGGCAAGGAACTGGTATTGACGCCGAAAATCGCCGGGGGCCGGCTGCGAAGTCGTGGGATGCTGCGGATTGCGTTTGAGTTCCGCATAGAACTCGTCCGGCGTCATGCTGATCTTGTCGAGGTAGGATCGCTCGCCAAAATGCAGCCGCACCGGCACCATGTGAATGTTGAGCCGCTCCATTTCTGCATCCGTCAGGTCTGCGGCGGAGTCCGTGATGATGGCGACCTCGTGGCTGAGAGCATGAGCCGAGCGCTGCTGCTGATGCATGTCGTCGGCCTTTTCCGCAGTCACATGGCCGAAGCGCCGGGCCGTTTCAAAAAGTTGCTCGGGATCGTTCACATGGATGTGCAGCTTTACCTTGTTGCGAGTGCCCGCGAACACCATCGAGCTGCCGAGGACCGCAACGGCCTCGCGCAGTTTGCGTCGATCGATATCCTCGCCGGTGACCATGCATTCGGTGCAGTAACGATGCGTCAGATCGATTTCCTCACCGGCACTGGATTCGAAGCTGTCTGCTGCAATTGCGGGCTGCCAGTCATCGATACTGCGCGGATCGCCGTTTTCGATAAAGGTAACGATGCCCTCGAGCATGTCTACAAAGCCCTTGGCCCCGGCGTCCACCACGCCCGCCTTGCGAAGGGCCTCCAGGCGATTGGGCGTATCCGCCAGGGATTCCCTGGCACGGGCAAGTCCGTTTTGCAGCAAAGTTCCGAAACCGGTTTCGGCGTCAGGGCTCTGTATGGCCATGGCGAAATCACGAATGACCGACAGGATGGTGCCGTCCCGGGGCTCATCCATGGCTTCCCGGGCATATTCCGCACCGCGAACTGCCGCTTCTGCCAGCTGGGCGGGAGTGAGGCGCCGCTTGCCGATGGCGTGGTCTGATAATCCTTGCAGAAACTGCGCCATTATTGCGCCGGAATTGCCGCGGGCACCATCCAGCGCGGCGTCAGCAGCACCTGCCAGTACCTGCGATGCGTCGTCGCTGTCGCTGGCGGCCAAGCGCGCGTGAACCGCACCCAGGGTGAGTGCCAGATTGGTGCCAGTGTCACCATCGGGCACCGGGAATACGTTAATTCTGTTAAGCGTTTCCTGGTCTTCGACCACGCTGCGAATGCCCGCCCTGAGCGCAAGCGCAATGCGCACACCGTCTGCATATGCAATCCGCGCAGACGATTCTGAGCCCCCCATACGGCCCTCCCGGATGGTTTTATTCTTGCCGGGGAGCTTACCTAATAAGCCTGGCTTCTGCCTCCGTTTCCAGCCCCATGGGCAGGATCGAATTGGCCAAAGGATGCCTTTAGCACTTAAAATCGGCCCGCACATCCTCCCGCTTTTCTGGCTCAGGAAAGCATGCCTTATTGTGCAGCGCACAGTTGGAGAAATATGAGCAACTATATTTCCAAGATATTTGGTTCTTCGCCGGTTAAACCTTTACAGGCACACATGGCCAAGGCCGATGAGTGCGCCGGCCGCTTACCGGAGTTTTTCGAGGCAGTTTTCGTCGGTGACTGGCAGATCGCAAAGGCCGTGCGCGAGGCCATCAGCGGTCTCGAGCATGATGCCGACGATCTCAAGAAAGAACTCCGGTTGCAGATGCCCAAAAATCTGCTCATGCCGGTGGCCCGGGCGGATCTTCTCAGTGTGCTGCGAGTGCAGGACGAAGTTGCAAACCTGAGTAAGGACATTGCCGGCGTCGTGATCGGGCGGCAGATGACATTCCCGGATACATTGAAACCATCCTACATGGCCCTGCTGCGGCGGTGCGTCGATGCGGCGGGCCAGGCCCACACGACGGTCAATGAACTGGACGAACTGTTCGAAGTCGGATTTTCCGGGCGCGAAGTGGAGATCGTACAGGGCTTCATCAATAAGCTGGATCAGATCGAGAACGATACCGACAAACTGGAAATTGAAGTTCGTGCAAACCTCTTTGGCCTCGAAAAAGGCCTGGACCCGGTGGAGGTCATGTTTCTTTACAAGGTAATCGATCTGACCGGTGACCTTGCGGATACCTGCCAGCGGGTTGGTAGTCGGCTGCAGCTTCTACTTGCCAGATAAGTTAATAAAAAGGCGATACCGATGGACATGATGATGGTTTACATCGGCCTGGCGGCCGTCTTCGGGTTGTTCATGGCATGGGGGATCGGTGCCAACGACGTGGCCAACGCCATGGCAACGTCGGTGGGCGCTCGTGCGCTGACCATCAAGCAGGCGATACTGGTGGCCGCCGTTTTTGAGTTCCTTGGCGCAGTTCTCGCCGGCGGTGCGGTAACTTCGACGATTCGCAAGGGCATTGTCGATGCGGGCTCGTTAGCGGACTCGCCGGAGTTGTTGGTATACGGCATGCTGGCGGCGCTGTTGGCAGCTGCTATCTGGCTGCTGCTGGCATCGCAACGGGGCTGGCCGGTATCCACTACCCACTCCATTGTCGGCGCGATTGTCGGATTCGCGGCCGTGGGAATTGGTATCGAGGCGGTCAAGTGGGTCAAGGTTGGTACCATCGTCATGAGCTGGGTGATATCACCCCTGACCGCGGGCATGATCGCCTATACCATTTTCAAGTCTGTGCAGTGGCTGATACTGGAGCGGGAAGATCCGCTGGATCGGGCACGCAGGTTTGTGCCTTTATATATTTTTCTTGCCGGCTTCACCATCACGCTGGTAACCCTGTTCAAGGGTTTGAAGCACGTGGGCCTGGAACTCAGCACCGGCCAGTCTTATGCAGTTGCCGTCATCGTGGGTGTCATGATCGCGTTGCTTGGCCGGCTGTTCATCGCCCGCATCAAGATCGACCCGGACGCGGACAAGGACTTCAGGTTTCAGACCGTGGAGCGGGTGTTCGGCATCCTCATGGTTGTGACCGCCTGCAGTATGGCCTTCGCCCACGGCTCTAACGACGTAGCGAACGCGATTGGCCCGGTGGCCGCAGTAATCAGCGTGGCCCAGAGCGGTGTAATTGGCCAGAAGTCGGAAGTTTCCATCTGGATTTTGCTCCTGGGCGGTGGCGGCATCGTCATCGGTCTCGCAACCTATGGCTTCCGGGTGATGGCCACCGTTGGCAAACGTATTACACACCTGACCCCCAGTCGCGGTTTTGCGGCGGAGCTTGCAGCTGCTACCACTATCGTAGTGGCGTCTGGCACCGGCATACCTATTTCAACAACCCATACTTTGGTTGGGGCAGTGCTGGGCGTGGGGCTGGCCAGGGGCATTGCCGCGATCAATCTCAGCGTGGTGCGCAGCATCTTCCTGTCCTGGGTCATTACGATCCCGGCAGGCGCCATCCTGGCGATCATATTCTTCTACATTCTCAAGCTGGTATTCGGCTGAGGCGAGTGGTGGGTCGGTTCAGTTAAGCCAGCGGCCAATCCCGAAACTGGCACCAGCCACGCTGGCGCACAGGAAAGTGCCCCACAATATGTCCACGATGACCATTTTCAGCGGCCAGCCAGGCAGCGTCGCCAGGTTGGTGAGGTCGTAAGTGGCATAGGTAAAAAACCCGAACAAAGCACCCCACAGTAACGCGTGCTGCAAAGAGCCTTTCGCCAGCGCCGGAATCACCGCAAACACCAGGATACCGACAATGAAGATCAGGTAGAAAATCACCGCTGCCGGCCAGTTAAAACCTTCCCCCAGGAACCCGCTTAGTTGCTGGCGATAAAAAGGCCTTGCCAAAACACCCAGCCACACCATGTCGATGGCAAAAAATACTGGTACGGTTGCCGCGTAAAGCTTGATGAGCGTCATGCTATTCAATGTCTTTCCTTATGCTGAAATGTTGACCGGATCAGTCACGCGGGACCAGGAAGCGCTGGCCGCGGTAATACATGACCAGACCGTCGCGACGAATTTCTTCCAGCAGCGGCCCCTCGCTCAGTCGCTCACCCTCCTTGTACTTGCGCGAGTTGATCAGGACGAAGCGACGCTGCGGGTTTTCATTGAACACATGTACATCGATGTGCAGCGGTGAGAGCGCTATGCGCTGGTCAAGCTGCAGTTCCGACAGTGTCGGCAGGAAGCCCGCTTCCTCTGCCGGCGTGGGCAGGATTGCGGCTTGGGTCGCCGGGGGCTGTGTTGGTGCAGTGGCGGGGGTGGCGGTGTTCGCCGTCGCTGTTGCTGCCGCGGGCCGGGTTTCACGCACCTCTGCCGACAAAGGCCGCACATCGTCGCGTATGGTGACCGCCGGGCCATTGGCGGCAGCCGCTTGTGGGGCGGGATCGGCCGCCGGGCTCTGCACGTTTGCCGGACGGGCGGTTTGCATCGGTGGCTCGCTTGCGCGTTGCGCGGATATCTCCGCAGATCGGGAATTGTCACGCACCACCCAGTAGGCGAATCCTGCCACCACGATCAGGTTAACGATGATGATGGCGATCACCATGGCCCACCAGTTATGGGGCTGGGGCGCGTGGCGCGCTGTTTCTACAGCAATAATGCCGGGTCCCGACTGCTGCTGGCGCGTGCGTTGGGATTTCTTCAGTGCATCAAGGATGAACGACATCGTCAGCCTTCCGTGAGCAACAGCGGAACGCCGGGCTCGACGAGTAGCGCCTGTAGTTTTGCCAGGGTTCGTTCGCCTGCAATGCCGTCAACCCGCAGGCCGTAATCACGCTGGAACCTGCGCACACCCTCTGTCAGACCATCGTCATAAAGAGTCGGATCGCCAGCGGATGCAGGCGCATCGATAGCCAGTTTTCCAAGGCCTTCGCGTAACCATTGCACGCCGGCGCCGCGCGACCCCGGGCCCAGCAGACGATCGGCCCCGGCATGGGGTCTCCACAGCAGCAGCGAGTCTCCGAACCACAGATCCTCGAGCTGGCTGACTGATACCGGGTAACTGCCCTCGCCGATTCTCAGCAGGGCACGCTCGCTGTCCAACAGTTTTGCCAGCACGACCTGGTGGTCTTGGCCATTGGCGTCTGTCAGGGACAAAATCGCCGGAAAATTCAGGGTAATGAGATGGTTCCAGCTGCCGCGCTGGAACAGGCACTTTAGGCCCTGGGCTTCGGCCTGAGTGCAAGCGCGGGTGGTGCCGGGGATAAACGCCCTGTCCCATAATCGGAACAGCTGCAGGAATGCCGATTGATTGTCGGTGACGTCCCGTGATGTTGTAAGCAGCTGGGCCAGGTCAAATACTTGGGGCGCGGCGTCTGCGGGGAGTTCTGCAGGACTGGTTGTTGGTGTTACCGGCGTTGGCTCGGCTGCGTTGGTCACCGCCACTTCGGCTTGCGGCAATTTGTCCCTCACCGCGGGATCGGCTTGCTGCGGCAGCACCATGGTTTCGTCTGCCGCCCGTGCCTGTCCCTGGCCGTCTGCAAAATGGGTCGGCAAATAACGGTAAGCCAGTATCGTCACGACTGCCACAGCCGCTATGGACGCGGCGAGCTTCAGCCAGCGGGCCGCCGCCGGTGCGATGTCGCGTCCCTGGACCTCGGCGGCGGCGCGGCGCGCCAGCCTTTTATCCACCACCGCCTTTTCCTGGCTGTAAGCGCCCAGAAGTGCGCGGTCGCAAATAACGTTGATCAGCCGCGGCACACCTGCACTGATGCGATGCACTTCGCGTACCGCGGCCGGGGTAAAAATTTCCCGGGTGGCGCCGGCTATCTGCAGGCGATGCCGGATATATAGCTCGGTCTCTTCGCGCGTCAGCGGGTCGAGATGATAACGACCGGTGATGCGCTGCGCGAGCTGGCGCAGATCACTGCGGGCAAGTGTTTGGCGCAATTCCGGCTGGCCAATGAGAATGATTTGCAGGAGTTTATTCTCACTGGTTTCCAGATTGGTAAGCAGCCGTAACTGCTCCAGCAGATCTGCGTCCAGGTTCTGGGCTTCGTCAATGATAAGAACAACGCGCCGTCCTGCTGCATGGGCGTTGAGCAGGTGTCGGTTCAATACATCGATCAGCGCTTTCAGACTGCCCGATTCCACGGGCCATTCCAGCTGCAGTTCTTCGCAGATGTTTTGCAGGAACTCCTTAACCGACAGACGCGGGTTGAGGATCATCGCCACGTCAACATTCAGCGGTAAGCGATTCAGCAGCACCCGCGTCAGGGTGGTCTTGCCGGTGCCCACTTCGCCGGTGAGCTGGATAAAACCGCCGGCCTCTTCGACGCCATACAGCAAGTGCGCCAGCGCCTCGGCATGGCGCTCGCTCTGGTACAGGTAGCGCGGATCAGGCGCGATGCTGAATGGCTTTTCGTTGAGTCCGAAGTATTGCTCGTACATAGGCCGAAGCTTGCCGGGCCGCTATTGGCCCCGAGCGCCCATCCTAACGCAGGGACCGCCCCCGTTTAAGTACGTCCGGGCCAAACTTTTCCCGTATGGCGTCGACGGCATCGTCCATTTGCGCTTCCCTGCTGGAATCAGCGAACAGGCCAAGCTGCTCGGTTTCGCCAAGATCGGTGACGCCCACCCCCAGCAGTCGCAAGCGCTTTCCCGGGTTGCGCCTGAACCATTCCTCCAGCAGGTCGCGAGCGAGCTGGTAAATAATGGCGGAGTGATCCCCAGCCGGACGCAGCTGCTGCTGCCGGGTAAAGGTGGAGAAATCCGCGCTGCGCAGCTTGATGAAAACTGTGCCAGCCACCAGCCCGCGCTTGCGTAGGCGGCTGCTTACCTTGTCAGTCAGTTCAGAGAGGTGCTGGGTCAACTCGGCCAGATCAGCGATGTCGGTGTCAAAAGTCTCCTCGTGGCTGATGGATTTGTCGGGCCCGTCGCTTACCACCTCGCGGTTGTCGATGCCTCCCGCGCGCCGTCGCATGGATTCGGCATACCGGCCGAATACGCTCCGCAATTCGCTGGCGCTGGCCTGGCGCAGTTGTCCCAGCGTACGTATATTCAGGGCCCGCAGGCGCTCGTCGGCGCGCTTGCCGATCCCCCAGAGGCTGCGTACCGGGAGCGGATCCAGCGTGGCATGGATTGCCTGCTCTGACACGACCACAAAACCGTCCGGTTTTTCCAGGTCGGAGGCAATCTTGGCCACCAGTTTGTTGGGGGCGATACCCACAGAGGCGGTCAGCTCCGTGCGGTCCCTGATCTCCTGCTTGATGTGGCGGCCGATGACGCTGGCGTCACCCAGTGCTTTTTGCGAGTCGGTGACATCCAGAAACGCCTCATCCAGGGACAGACCTTCTACCAGGGGCGTGTAGCGGCCCAGAACACGAAAGATCTGCGCAGACACGGCCCTGTAATGGCTCATGCGCGGCTTGATGAATACGGCTTGCGGACAGCGCCGCCGCGCCTCCACCGAAGGCATGGCAGAGCGCACACCGAACTTGCGCACCTCGTAGCTCGCCGCTGCAACCACGCCGCGATTGCCTGCGCCCCCTACGACAACGGGACAACCCCGCAACTCAGGATTGTCCCGCTGCTCGATGGACGCATAGAAAGCGTCCATATCGATATGAATGATGCGCCGCCGCCCGGCCATGCTGGTGTGAACCCGGAATCCAGCAGCGGCCGGGCGACCGCACAACAAGCGGTGCTCAGCTCGCTACCGGAAATTCCGCGAGAATCTCCTCTACGGCTTTTCTGACTGATTTGGTATCAAAACGCTTCCGGGTCAATCGTTTTTTGTCCCAGCCGCGCCATACCAGCGTTTCACTTTCGCTGTCGATGATATCAACAATCAGCACGGCTTCCTCGTAAGATCGCGGTGGGGGTGCTTCACGCACAGTTGTTGAACTGTAGTAATAGCTGCGCCGGGGGGTGAGCGGCGTGATAATCAACGAGCCGTCATCCTGCACATGATACTGAGCCATACTCACCTGGGTACCGAATCCGGCGTTTCGCACCTTGTCTTTGGTGGTCGTGTGATAAGTCACGAAGAAATCCGGGTTCTCCTCGTCGTACACATAGCCCTGGTCTTCCAGGTTGCGAATCACCGCCGTACGCATGCGTTTGTCCATGAGGTCGCTGTCCAGAATCGGGTCATTGACCTCGGCCCGCTCGGGTGCTTTCCATGCAAAGGTCCGGTAACCGGCGATGTCTGCATGCTGGTCCACCTCGGTCTGGACCGGGTTGCCGCAGGCCGCCAGCATGGTGACGGCAAAAATTGCAATAATTTTGTTCAAGGCTTTCATAAGGGTCTCCTTTATGGGTTCAGATAAAGTCGCTGCCCCCTGCATAAAACCGGCAAAATGCCGGCTGCTCGACCCCTACAACGAAAAAGGCGGATGCCGGGTTGACAGCATCCGCCCAAAAAATCTCTAACTATTTGTTTTATCGCACTATTATCTGAATTTTCTTTGACATCACCGGCGGCTGGTGTGGAATATGTAAAGCGTCCCCAAGCAACAACTGCAGGCTGTGCTCTCCGGGTGCCAGTTCAATGACAGTTTCGGTCTGGCCGCCGCCAAAATGTATGTGGTTTGCGTCAGCCGGGATGGGTTGATCCAGCGCCGGCAAATCCGTGTCGATCAACAGGTGATGATGCCCGGTGTTTTCTCTTTGTACGCCCGCAGGCGCAACTCCCATGTTCTGCAGGCCGAATATCACGCGCAGGGGGCTGGAAACGATCTCACCATTTGCCGGTCGCAGGATGTACACACCCGCGTCTGTTGGCGCCGGACTGCGAGGCAAGTCACTGGCCAGCGCAATACCCGCCAGCAGGGTGGCAGCGAGCAGAAGTTTTCGCATCGGACAATCCCTTCAAGATACCAGTTACCGGTACTGATTCTAGCAGAGCCGTTACTGAACTCAGCGGTTTTTACCGGGCGATCAGCGTGGTGAGGCGATAGGGTTGTGCAGGATTATGCCCGGTGGGCTTCAGCAGTATCAGCACATCCTGTTTGCCATCCCTGTCGACGTCCGCAAGCCAGGCGTTGCGCTCGTCAGGGGGCAGATCAACCGAAATCGTTTTTGCTTCATCGGCGAACAGCTTGGCACCCGAGTCTCCCGGCCAGACGCGCAGCGACTTGGGGCCCTGACCCACGAGCAGGTCGTGGCGACCGTCTCCGGTTACATCGCCCAGCATGACCGCCGGGAAATGGACATTGCCGATGCCGGCGAATGGGGCGAAGCGGCGGATCTTGCGGCGTAGCGTGGGTTTGTCAGGAAAGCTGCCGTTGTCACCCCGATAGAAATCCAGGTTTACGGGTACTGAATTTCCAATGGTGGCGCGCAGCATTCCCACCGGCCCGATAGCCACGTTGCGGAACATAAAGTCGGGCTGGCCATCACCATCCAGATCACCGAGTCGATCCGAACCGTAGCCGGACATCAGCATCGCGCCCGCTTTACCGCGAGGCTTGAGCAGCACAACTGCCTGTTCAGAAAAACGTACGCCGTCTGCATGCAGTTGGCCAGGGTGCGCGGCATAGGCGCTGCTTTGTCGCAACAGGCTGCGGCCCTGCAAAGTCTGGGTGATGAGGTCTGCGATGCCGTCGCCATTCACATCGCGCAGTTCCCGCAGCACCTTTATATTATTTTTTTCTCTAAAGCCCGTAAGCAGTGCCAGGGTGCCTTCGCCGCCGAAGGCGAACAGGATGGCGTGCGCACCATCAAGATCAAAACCGACGTCGGTGGAAAAACTCTCGGGGACCGACTCATAGCTGCGGTCCTGGTTCTGGTGGTAAACCTCGAAGTGGTCCTGGTTCCAGAAGACGAGGTCTTTGAGGCCGTCCTGGTTCTCGTCCATCTGGTGAAGTCTCTGCAGATACCAGGGGATGGTCAGGGCGTTAAGTCCCGCCTCGCGATAGCTGCGCTGATCATTGAGTCCGTGCTGATGAAGATTTGGCTCGGGTGGCCCGATCTTGCCGGCCTTGCCGAAGACCCCCGGGGCCTGCTGCAGGGCGATCCAGAAACCGTCGAAGTCGGGCAATATGAGGTCTTCGTGCCCGTCCCCGTTGAGATCGCGGGTGATGTCCACCTGATGAATATCGCTGTCGTGTGACGGGTCCAGCAGCTCGGCACCGGCATAAACCGGGCCGCTGGAAGCGCCCTGGTAGGGAATCGAGATCTCCAGCAAAACCGACTCAGAGCTGGAGCGGGGATCAAACCAATCGATCCGGCCGTCCCGATAAAAAATAAGGTGATCACGCCCGGCAATGTTCAAAACGTCAACAAAATGAATCCCTGTGGCCAGTGGCGCTTCGAGAGCAGACGTCCAGCCATGTTCCTCGAGACGATAAAAACGTATCCGAGGCGCCCTGTTATCGTCGAGATATACGAGGGCCACCTGGGGGCTTTCACCGTCCAGAAAGGCGCCCGTCATGACAGTGGGTCTGGCGGGCAAATCCGCATCGATTTGAAAAGCAGTGAACAGCTGCTCGCCCATTGCGTTGGCAGTGAGTAGCAGGCCGGCGAGAGCAGCCAGCAAGCAGAATCTCATGGTCACGGGCCGCCGTGGGGGCCAGCGATTGAGGTTTGCAACAGGCATGTTCAGTCCTCGGTTTGTTCCTGCTGAAAGCTTAGGCCCGCGAGTATTGGTATACAATACTTTTATTTAAAGTATTGTATAGTAATACTACTGGTCTCTCATTTCAGGACTTTTGTGACCCAAACCAGCCAAATGACCCGCACTTTGAAGCGTTGCCTGCGCGCCAGGGGCTATACCTACCGCGATTTGGCCGGGGCGCTCGAGCTCAGCGAGTCCAGCGTCAAGCGCCTGTTTTCGGAACAGACCTTTACCTTGCAGCGACTGGAAGAGATCTGCCGATTCCTGCAGATGTCGGTCTTCGACTTGTCCCGCCTTGCCGCCGCCGGGCAGGACGAGCGTCGCGACGAATTAAGCGAAGCCCAGGAAGTTGCTCTTGCCGACGATCCGCTGCTGCTGTCTTACTTTTACCTGCTGCTGATCGGCTGGAAACCGCTGCGCATCAGTCGGCGCCTGGCGCTCGATGAAGTGCAGCACCGGGATTGCCTGGCAGCACTGGCCAGCGCCGGGTTGGTTGAGCTGTTGCCAAGGCATCGTGTGCGCCTGCTGACAGACACACGCATTCGCTGGCGCCCGGACGGACCGATTCGCGAAAAGTATGAAGGCCAGGTCAAGGCAGAGTTTGTTGACCATGAATTCAAAGGGCCCCAGGAGCTGCTGGAGTTGCAGAATGGTGAACTCTCCGAAGCCTCGATCCGGGTGCTGCTCAAAAAACTCGGCCGACTGGCGGAAGAATTCTCCGAATTGGTGGAGCTTGACCGCCATCTGCCGCCCTCACAAAAACGCGGTTTTGGATTATTGATCGGCGCACGGTCGTGGACCTTCTGGAACACCATTGGCCGCTTGCCCCAAATTGACTGATTCAGGGTTGCCAAATTCTGGGGCGGTTGCCTGGGTGCCGGTCAAGGGTGCAAATCACCCACATCGTCGCGCCTCACCAGACCTGGATGATCATGGACACGGCAATACTTGTCCAAAAAGTCACCGATTGGCGTTGTGCCGGGCAGCAATATATTCAGGAGGTCAATACCGTATATAAAAGGCCCACCGTCATGGTCAGTGCCAGGCAGAAAATGTAGGCAACAAACAACAGCAAATACTTGATCAGGGTTACCACGAATCCTTGCCCGTAAACACTACGCATGGCTTTGAATAAATAGACGGGTATATAAAACGAGATGCCGACGATCGCCAGCGTCGTTGTCCAGCCCGGTACCGGAGAGACGCTGGCAAGTCGCCCGAGCAGCACGGCAATGGTCAGCGCCAGGAAAAAGAAAGAATGAAAGTGGACGAAGAACAATAAATGCTCCACGTAGTATCGCCGGGAGCCGACGTAAAGAATTTTCTGCACCAGGGCGATAAGGGGCAGGAACAGAAATATCATGGTGGGCAGGTTGTCGCCCATCCGCTGCAGGAACGCGCGAGAGCCCGCCGCGACTATGCGTCGGCATCGCTCTTTGATCAGCTGAACAGTTTCCGGCCGCTCGAGCGGCTCCCAACCCAGGTTAATGTTTATATCATCGCACTGATCCGGATCTCCCCGTTGTTCTGCCGTAGCCTCTGTGGGGAGGTTTGTGCCATCTATGCTTACCTTAAAGTTGTCACTGCTAAAATTTGCTATCACGAAAAACAGGATGCTGACCACCAGGTACATGCGCAACGGGGGTGTGTAATGAACCTGGCGGCCGGCAAGGTATTCCCGGGTCAGCTTGCCGGGCCGAAACAAAAGCGGCCGCACGCTGCGCCAGATGCGGGAATCGAGTTCGAACAGGTCACCAATCAGATCTCGAAACAGTTCCCAGACCGTGATCAGCCGGGCGCGGTCGCGTTGCCCGCACTGATGACAATATTGTCCCGTTAGAGGGGCAGAGCAGTTTTTACATACGCGCAGCAGCTGCAGATCCGGGTCGGCCGTCTTTTGACCGCCAGCCGCAAAAATTTTGCGCGTGGCCTTGAAGTATCCGCCGAACATGCGTTGCCCTTCGCTGCGCATCCGCTCAGCGTCATGGGCCAGGTAGTGGTCCAGCGCTTCGCGACTGCTGACGCGGTATTGAACCGTGCGTTTGACGACCCCGTCGTTCGGACCCTCGGTGTCTGCCAGAATTTCTGCACTGATGAACCCGGAGATAGCCAGCATTTCATCCACATGCCTGGCGAGCCAAGCATCGAAGCTAGCTGCGACCTCGGCATCGATAAAGAGGTCCACCTGGTAAATAAGGTGCTGATGTGACATAAGTTTTTCGCCGGCCAGCGTTTATGGGGATTCTAGCACCCGCGCGGTGCAAAACCGTCTGTGTGATAAACTGAAGCGTTAGAAAAATAGCGAATTCTCGGAGCCCGGCCGCCTGGCGGCGGCTGCCCGGCTACCGATTTCCGCCCTGACCAATAGCCTGAAATGAACGAGCAAACCGGCATTCACAAACTCGATGAGGCCTCCCGGGAAGAGTTACTCGAGGAGATTGCTCGTTTGCGCGGCCGGATGTCGGACACCCGGCGTGAAATGAAGCGTAGCCAGATTGTCGCCAATATGGTGCGCAAGCTGTATCGGATCGAATACCTGGAAATACCCACCGAGGAGCTGGCGGCCGTTTTTCTTGGCGTGGTTTGTGAGGCGCTGGCCATCAATCGTGCGGCGCTGCTCAAGCGCGGCAGCAACAACAGCTTCGAAGTCCTGCACCTGGTTCACAAGGACTCTGCAGGCAAGAAGATTCTGCAGGATATTGAATTTATCGAAGGCTTTGCCTTCGTCAACAAAGCCACGCCGGACAGCGACTTCAATTTTCAGCTACGCAAGATTATGGATGCCGGTGTCTTTCTTTGGGATTACGACCAGGATTCGGGTCTGGCCTTGGTGCTGGGACATAACGATAGTGAGCAGGAGACCCAGTGGGAATTCGACCAGGGCGATCGCGAGATGGTCGAGATGGCCCTCAGCGTTTATGTCAGGATTATGGAGCGCAATCGCGCGGAACAGCAATTAGCCCACGATGCCTTCCATGACGGGCTGACGGACCTGCCAAATCGCAATCGCTTTATTCAGCACCTGGAGCGCGCCATATATCGTGCCGCACGCTCTCCCGACTATATTTTTTCGGTGCTGTTTATCGACATGGATCGGCTGAAGCTGATCAACGACAGTTACGGTCACGAAATTGGCGATCTTCTGCTGCGAGCTTTTGCTGATCGCCTGAGTGGTTCAGTGCGGCCCGGTGATGTGGTGGCGCGTCTTGGCGGTGACGAATTTGCAGTCCTGGCCGATGGGCTGAATGACAAGGCCGACGTGGAGTTGCTCGCCGAAAGGATCATCCAGGACGTCAACCAGCCGTTTTATGTGCAGCGGCACACAATATCTGCTTCGGCCAGCATCGGAATCGCCAAGGGCGCCTCCAGCTATGAGAGCGCTGAAGAACTGCTGCGTGATGCCGACATCGCCATGTACCGAGCCAAAGAGTCGGGCGGGGGGCGTCACCGCATGTTCGATACCGGTATGCATCTCAACATGGTGGCGCGCCTGAAGCTGGAGTCCGAGTTGCACGAGGCGCTGGACGAAGACCATCTGCGAATCTATTACCAGCCGATTTACGATCTTTCCAGCAACAAGCTGGTGTCCTGCGAAGCGCTGCTGCGGTGGCAGCACAAGCAGGACGGCTTGCTGGGCCCCGGAGAATTCGTGCACCTGGCGGAGGAGTCGGGTCTCGCAATATCGCTGGGACGCTGGGTGCTGCGGCGCGTCTGTCAGGATCTGAAATTATGGGATGACACGATCAAGAACGGAGAAGCGCCGGGTGTCAGCATCAACATTTCGGATCGTGAATTCGCCATGCCCGATTTTGTTGACAACATCGCCGCCATTCTGAAGGAAGCCCGGGTGGATCCGTCGCGAGTTCAGCTGGAACTTACGGAGCGAATGTTGCTGGACCGCGGTACCGGTGAAAAACGCATCCTGGAAAAACTCAAGGACCTTGGCTTGCGTATCATGGTGGATGACTTTGGTACCGGGTACTCTTCGCTGTCACGCTTGCAGAAACTACCCATAGACGTCATCAAGGTAGATCGCAGTTTCGTGCACGATATCGTGTCCAGTCCCGAGAAAGCCGAACTGGTGAGAATGATCATCAACCTGGGCAACAGCCTGGGAATCAGGATCGTGGCGGAGGGTGTGGAAACCGAGGAGCAGCTGGACAAGCTGCAGGAACTGGGCTGCGGTTTTGCCCAGGGTTTCTTTCTGGGCATACCCATGAATGCCAAGCTGCTTATCCAGCTGGTGGAGAGCGGCGGCGGCCCGGTAAAGATTACCGGCCGCGCCTCATAGGCTCACGCCATCCTCAGGCCTGCGGCTGGGTGGGCTCTTCGGTGGGCTTTTTGCGCCGCCCGGGTTTCTTGGCAATCGCCTTCTTGCCGTTGCTCTTGCGTTTTGCCTTCATCTTCTTGGCATAAGCCTTGGTGCCAAGTTCGTGGGAGTCGAAATCATCAACGCTGATGAGCTCGAATACCAGCGCCGTAAACTCCCGGAGCCGTTCGGCTTCGTCATGGCCGATAATTTCGGCTTGCTCGGCATCATCGATTTGCTGCTCGATAGTGGATGAGGCAATTTTCTTTTCTTTGATGGCGCGCCTGATGCGCTTTTCTATTGGCTCGGCATCGACTGCCATTTCCATGGCATGTTCCAACATCCCCATGACATTGCCGGGCTGGCGCTCCAGATAAGCGCCATCGATGAGGCGATCGCGGGTTTCGTTGTGGCTCAGGACAAGAGCTGCGACCTTGTGGGCGCGGGTGTCGCTGGGTGCGTAGTAAGTGCGGCCGATGGGAAATACCAGCAGGCGCAGGAAAAATGCCACTACCCGATTGGGGAAATTGCGCAGCAGTTCATGCATGGTGTCCTGGCAGCTGTAAAGCAGGTCCCTGCAAGCGTATTCCACGATCGGCAGATCCGTCTCCGGACGGCCCTGGTCCTCGTAGCGCTTGAGCACGCAGGAGGCAAGATACATATAACTGAGCATGTCTCCCAGACGCGCCGAAATTGCCTCGCGACGCTTGAGGCTGCCGCCCAGAGTCAGCATGGAGGCATCGGCCAACAGGGCAAAGGAAGCAGCGAAACGGTTGATGTGCTGGTAAAAGCGACGAATACCGGGTGTGCTCGGGGCCTCGGAGAATCTCGACATGGTTACCGCAAGCACCAGCGAGCGCGCAGCGTTGCTGAGCGTGTACCCGATATGCCCGAACAAAGCTTTGTCAAAAGCCAGCAGGCCGGCTTGCTCATCCGGGTCGCCGGCAGCCCGCATTTCCTTGATGACCCACGGATGACAGCGGATGGCCCCCTGACCGAAGATAATCATGCTGCGGGTCAGAATGTTTGCACCTTCTACGGTGATGGCCACCGGCACAATTTGATAGCCGCGTGCGAGATAGTTCTTCGGGCCGAGCATGATGCCCTTGCCGCCATGGATATCCATCGCATCATTGGCTACCTGGCGGCCCATTTCCGTGCAGTGGTACTTGACGATGGCGGACAGTACCGAGGGGCGTTCGCCCAGGTCCACGGCACCCGCCGTCATGGTGCGTGCGGCCTCCATGGTGTAGGTCAGACCCACCATACGCGCGAGCGCTTCCTGCACGCCCTCGAAGTAGCCAATGGGCATGTTGAATTGCTTGCGAATGCGCGCGTAAGCTCCGGTCGCGGCTACTGCAGCTTTTGCACCACCGGTGGAATTCGAAGGCAGCGATATGGAACGGCCTACAGCCAGGTTTTCCACCAACATACGCCAGCCCTGGCCCGCCATCTTCGCCCCGCCGATGATGTGGTCTACGGGCACGAACACGTCTTTGCCCATGGTCGGGCCGTTCTGAAACGGGATATTGATGGGGAGGTGGCGCCGGCCAACGTCGATACCCGGCAGGTCTGTCGGGACCAGCGCGCAGGTGATGCCATAATCTTCCTTGCTTTCATCCCCCAGCAGGTGTTCGGGGTCATAAAGCTTGAAGGCCAGTCCCAGTACCGTGGCCACCGGGGCCAGCGTGATATAGCGCTTGTCCCAGTTAAGCCGTATCCCGATCACTTCCTTACCCTTGAACTTGCCTTTGCAAACCACACCGGAATCGGTAAGCGAGGTGGCGTCGGATCCGGCGCGCGGCGCGGTCAGGGCAAAACACGGAATGTCTTCGCCGGTTGCCAGCCTGGGCAGATAGTAGTCTTTCTGTTCTTCCGTACCGTATTCCAGTAACAGCTCGGCAGGCCCCAGGGAATTGGGGACCGCTACCGTGGAACAGGCGGTACCGCTGCGGCTGGCAATCTTGATAAGCACCTGCGAGTGGGCATAGGCAGAAAACTCCAGTCCGCCATAGCGCTTCGGGATGATCATCGCGAAAAAGCCTTTTTCCTTGAGAAACTGCCAGGCTTCTGGCGGCATATCGCCCAGCTCGTGGGTGATTTCCCACTGGTCCAGCATGCGACACAGTTCCTCCGTGGGACCGTCGAGAAACGCCTGCTCCTCCTCGGTGAGCTGCGGTGCCGGGGTGGTCAGCAATTTGCTCCAGCGCGGCGCGCCGCTGAAAAGCTCACCGTCCCACCAAACGGTGCCGGCCTTGATTGCGGCCCGCTCGGTGTCGGACATGTTGGGCAGCATGCGCTTGTAAATTGCCAGCAGCGGGGCGGTGATTTTGCTGACGCGCAGGTCGTCGACATTGAGTGCTATCAGACCAGCCAATATCAGCAGCAGCGGCAGCTTGAGCAGCCAACCGCCAGCGCCAAAAATCAGATAGGCCAGCACCGCGGCGCCGAAGTAGATCGTGGCCCGCCGCAACTCAATTCGATGATAAGCAAGCACCAGCGCGCCGCCGAAAAAGAGCACAAACCAGAGTAGTGAGGTAAGCATGGGATACCTTCCAGGTTGATCCACGCCCGGCGGTGACGGCCGCCAGGATTCCGCATGAATCCACTATACACCAAGAATGTTGCATTGCGGAATAAGGAGTTAACGAAATCAAGCGGCCCGTGCCGTGACTTCCGTTAAGTTATTGAAGTATATGCATCAGAACCGGCCAGGCCGGTTCCCATGGCTTACCCGGAGGGTTGCCCGGGGTTACAGCAGTTCGGCTATGGCTGCACGTTCGTCTCGCAGCTCGGCGTCGGTGGCATCCATTCGCTGGCGCGAGAAATCGTCGATTGCCAGGCCTGGAACAATGGCCCAGTCGCCGCCACGACAGGTAACCGGGAACGAATAAACGACCCCCGGCTCGATGCCGTAACTGCCATCCGCCGGCACCGCCATGCTGACCCAGTCGCCTTCGGCACTGCCCAGCGCCCAGTCATGCATGTGATCAATGGCGGCGGACGCCGCAGAAGCGGCCGAGGAGGCGCCGCGAGCCTTGATAATGGCGGCGCCGCGCTGCTGTACCGTGGGTATAAAGGTATCCACCAGCCATTCTTTATCGAGTTTGCTGCCGGCGGGTTCTCCGTTGATGGTGAGATGGCTCACATCCGGGTACTGGGTTGCGGAATGGTTACCCCATATGGTCATCTGCTTCAGCTGACTGACATGGGCACCGGTTTTTTCTGCGACCTGGGCCAGCGCCCGGTTGTGATCGAGACGGGTCATGGCCGTGAACTGGCGAGGATCGATATCCGGCGCATTGGCGCTGGCGATCAGCGCATTGGTGTTGGCCGGGTTGCCCACCACCAGGACCTTGATATCGCGACTGGCATGTTCATTAATGGCTTTGCCCTGGGCTGAAAAAATTTTGGCATTACCCAGCAGCAGGTCCGAGCGTTCCATGCCCGGGCCGCGCGGTTTGGCACCCACCAGCAACGCAAAGTCCGTGTCTTTGAAGCCCACATTGGCATCGTCAGTGGCCACAATACCGTGCAGCGCGGGGAAAGCGCAGTCCCTGAGTTCCATGACCACACCCTGCAAGGCAGCCATGGCGGGCGGAATTTCCAGCAGCTGCAAAATTACGGGCTGGTCGCGGCCCAGAAGTTGACCGGATGCAATTCGAAACGCGAGCTGGTAACCGATTTGGCCAGCGGCCCCGGTGATCGTGACTCTGACAGGCTTGTTCATGGCGCGACATACTCCCTGGAAACCATGGGCGCTTGGCCCGGAAAAGGCGCCCGATTCTAACATTGACGCAATGGTGTCGAGTCCCGCGCGGGGCCTTTGAACCCCAGGGGGGATCTTCTCCCCGCGGGCTGGAGCAGGCCGCTGCACGGGGCGCCTCACCGTGGCGTATCCAATCCGCCGACCGGCTTGCGTCCCGGCAGGCAGTTCTAAAAAGCAATACAAAACAATCCGTTATGCATAGATCGCTTTAATATCTTGCATTCTTGGGTTTTAGTGTTATAGTTAACTACAACACCACCCCACCTAAGGGTAACAGGTTTGGCAGCGGGCGGTGCGGGACAAGGAGCAGAACATGTTAGGCGAACATCATAAGAAAGTGGCATTGGCGGGTTGCGTTTATTTGCTGGTTGCGGGGATCGTAACAACGGCATTCGCGGTGCGTGGTGCCACCATTATGGCGGCCAATGAAACAGCCGCCAGGTCTGTTTTTGAGAGTGCCGAAGGGCAACATATTCAAGAGTCGCAAGACGAAGCAGTGACGCAGAGTAGTCATTCCGGCGAAGTACTCGATGCCAAAATGCTGGACACCACAAGCATCGTGGAGCCGGCAATCGAGGCCATTGGCAGACACGCACTGCGCAGGGTGATTCTTTGAGCTACGCAGCCGGCACAAAAGCCATACCAGGCAGACCGTTAAAAGACGGCGGGTGAGATTGTGGATCCGAAATGGAATGACAATCAGCCGATTTACCGACAGTTGCGTGACCGCGTTGTGGCAATGATTCTGGAAGGCGTGCTGGAAGACGGCGACGCCCTGCCCTCGGTGCGCAGCGTCGCGGCAGACTATCGCCTCAACCCGCTGACCGTTTTAAAAGGCTACCAGGAACTGGTGGACGAGAATCTCGTGGAAAAGAAGCGGGGTCTCGGCATGTTTGTCAAAGAGGGGGCGCAAAAGCGCCTGCTCAAAGACGAGCGCGAAGTATTTCTGCGCGAGGAGTGGCCGCGGGTTCATGCAACCATTGAACGACTTGGCCTGAGCGCAAAAGAGTTATTGCAGGCAAAAAAAGAGGATGAGTCCCGGTGAGCGTTTTGATCAAGGCTGAAAATGTTGCCAAGTCCTATGGCTCGACCCGGGCATTGCTGCCGTCCAGTTTCGAAATACACGAAGGACGCATTCTCGGGCTGATCGGACCCAACGGAGCCGGCAAGACCACGGCTTTGAAAGCCATCCTGGGCCTGACACCGTTCAAGGGTCACCTTGAAGTTCTGGGACTTAACCCGTATCGGCAGCGCGCAGAGCTCATGAAGCAGGTCTGCTTCATTGCCGATGTCGCGATTCTGCCGCGCTGGATCAAGGTCCGCCAGGCTCTGGACTTTGTCGAAGATGTGCACCCACGGTTTCATCGTGAACGTGCCCTGGAGTTCCTGTCTCGCACCGAGATCGGGCTCGATAAAAAGGTAAAAGAGCTTTCCAAGGGTATGGTGGCGCAGCTGCATCTCGCGCTGGTTATGGCCATTGACGCGCGCCTGCTGGTGCTCGATGAGCCGACGCTGGGGCTCGACATTCTGTATCGCAAGAGCTTTTACGAATCCCTGTTGAATGACTATTTCGATCAAAAGCGCACGATCATAATCACGACGCACCAGGTCGAGGAAATCGAAAACATTCTGACCGACCTGATGTTCATCAATCACGGTATGGTGGTCTTGAATTCCAGTATGGATGAAGTGGCCGAGCGTTTTAAAGAGGTCATGGTGACTGCGGACAAGGTAGATGCCGCCAAAGCGCTGGGCCCCATTTACCAGCGCGAGGTGTTCGGCCGGCAGCTGATGCTGTTCGAAGGCGTGGCGCAGGAACAACTGGTGGGCCTTGGCGAGCTGCGCACCCCGAATGTCGCCGACCTGTTTGTGGCAAAAATGAAAGGGCGCACGGCATGAAAAGTTTTGCAGCCTTGCTCAAGCGCGAGATCTGGGAGCATCCCGCCTTTTATGTAGCACCGTTGGTGGTGGCCACGCTGATTCTCGTCAGCGGCATCTACAACGCTTTTTACGTGGTGAGCAAATACATCGGCTACGAGCGGGTTGTATCGGTCCTCAACACCATTCCCGAAGCGGCCCGGCCGGTCATGTACAGCTGGTGGCCGCTGCTGGTAATTGTCTTCAATCTGGTGTTGGTCACGGTAATCGTGTTTTACCTCATGGATTGCCTGTATGCCGATCGCAAAGACCGCAGTATCCTGTTCTGGAAGTCATTGCCGGTGTCGGATTCGACTACGGTGCTTGCCAAGCTCACTACCGCGCTGATCACGGTGCCCGCGATCACTTTCGTGGTCACTATCGGCGCGAGCATGGTGCTGATGGTTATGCTTACCCTCATCATCTGGTTTGGCGGTGGCAGCGCCTGGGATCTGCTGTGGAAGCCTTTGTCCCTGTTTGACGGCGCGCTGTTTATCGCCTATTCGTTCCTGGTGCAATCGCTGTGGTACGTGCCGCTGGTGGGCTGGGCGCTGCTGGCGTCGGCCTGGTCACGGCGCTCGCCGTTCATGTGGACGTTTCTGCCCCCCATAGCCGTCATCATCCTGGAACAGATGCTGTTTCGTACCGAACGCTTTGCCGAACTGCTGGGGGAACGCATTGTTGGCGTGATACCGCTTGCCTACCAGGTCAACGATGAGCAATTCGAGGCGATGCGCAGAAGCTACGAGAGCGGTAATGTCGAGAACGTGGCCCGGATTACCGATGTTATCGATCCGACACCGCTGCTAAGCAGCCCGCAGCTATGGGCCGGCTTTCTGGTGGGCGCCCTGTTTATTGCCGCGGCCATCTGGCTGCGCCGCTATCGGGACGAGACCTGAAGTACCGCAGCTAGCCCTGTAACAGGGTCTTCTCGCCCCGGTCGATATCCTCTGGCGTGCCGTACAGCACCAGCACATCGCCGGATTTCAATATGGTGTCCGGCAGCGGCTGGTGTCCGACGATGCCATCCCGGCGCAGTGCGGTGACAATGACATCCTTCTCCTCGAGTTCCAGATCCGCCAGCGGCCGATCGACGGCATGGGCTCCGGGCGGCAGCACCACGGTATGCAGTTGTTCACGCAGGGCGTGGCTGAAGTCGATGGGCCGAGCGAATTCCTTGCGAAATATCTGGCGCAGCGAACTATATCGGCGCTCGCGCACATCCCGCACTTTTTCCAGAACACGGCGCACGGGAACATTCAACAGCAACAGCAAATGCGACATCACCATCAGGCTGGCTTCCAGGATTTCCGGTACCACTTCAGTTGCCCCGGCTTCCAGGTAGGCATTCAGGTGGGTGTCGTCGCGCGTGCGCACGAGAATAGGCAGCTCGGGCCGGCCGGCACGCAGCACCTTGAGAGTCCGGATGACCTGCTTGTATTCGGAAAACGTGATCACTGCCGCAGTCGCATGATAAACGCCGGCTGCGCGCAGCATGTCGGGACGGGTGGCGCTGCCGTAGATTACTGCGTCACCGGCCTCGCGCGCCGCGCGTACCCGAAACGGATCCAGGTCCAGTGCAACGAATTCGATGCCTTCTTCTTCGAGAGACCGGGCGATGTTTTGACCGACGCGACCATAACCGCAGATGATTACATGTTCATGGGTGGCGATCTGGCTGGTGCCGGGGTCCGGTTCGGCAATACCTGGTTGTTCCGGCGGCGCGTCGCCGCCGGTCAGCAGCGATGCCAGTGAGCGATTGTAATTAATGATCACCGGGGTGAGCGCCATGCTGATAACGATGCTGGCCAGCACTTCCTGGGCAAGGGCAGCAGGCAGGAGCGATTGCTGCAGGCCCAGGGTAATCAACGCGATGCCGAATTCTCCCCCCTGGGCAAGCACCAGGCCGGTGCGCCAGGCGGTCACCGCACCGTGCCCGCTGATGCGCGCGAGCAGCACAATGATGATTGCTTTTACAAGCACAAGCCCGCCCACCAGTGCGGCTACCAGCAGCGTGTTAGCGGCGATGATCCGGGGATCAATCTGCATGCCCACGGTGATGAAGAACAGACCCAGCAGCAGATCGCGAAACGGGCGGATGTCGCCGGCTACCTGGTGCCGATACTCGGTCTCGCCAAGCAGCATGCCGGCAAGAAAGCCACCCAGCGCGTATGACAAGCCCACGGCATGGGTGACCCAGGCCGCGGCGAGGGCGATCAGCAGGGCGGCCATTGTGAACAGTTCGCCAATGCCGCCGCGGGCAATCTCGTGAAACAAGGGTCTCAGGAGATACCGCCCTGCCAGCAGCACGACCGCGACCGCCGCAAAACCCTGGGCGATGGCCAGCAAAACGCGGCCGGTGGAGACCACTTCGGCACTCCCGGCCATGATTGGGATGAGTACCAGGAAGGGCACCACGGCAAGATCCTGAAAAAGCAGGATTCCCACCGCGTTGTTGCCATGAGTCTGGTTGATATCCCCGCGGGTGGACAGTTCGCGGATAACCACCGCCGTTGAAGACATGGCCGCCGTACCGCCCAGCAGCATGGCAATTTCCGTGGAATATCCGGCAGCAATAACAACCAGATATGCCAGCAAGGTGGTTGTCACAACCTGGGCACCGCCGAGACCCAGCACCTCGCGCCGCATGGCCATCAGACGCGGCAAGGAAAACTCCAGCCCCAGGGTAAAGAGCAGGAATACCACGCCGAATTCGGCGAGGAAGCGGGCATCCTGGTTGTCCTGAACAATGCCCATCATGTGCGGGCCCAGGGCGAACCCGACGATAAAGTAGCCCAGCACCGGCGGTAAGCCGATCCTGCGGAATATGGCGACCGCCAGGACCGAGGCACCCAGCAGGATCAGAATTTGTGCCAGAACGTTGTAAAACATAGGCAACCCTTAGCAGTGAGCATAGCATCGGATCCATCCATTCGACCTTGAATCACGCCGTTAAAGACCCAATTTCATTGGACTGGGCAGAAATTTTGTATTGCGCGAATCTGGCACGAGTCGATCCGGGACAACACGGGCATGAAGTACAAGGACTATTACAAGACGCTGGGCGTCAGTCGTACGGCCTCGGGCGATGAAATCAAGAAGGCTTATCGCCGACTGGCGCGCAAGTTCCATCCCGATGTGTCCAAAGAAAAAAATGCCGAGGCGCGTTTCAAGGACGTCGGCGAGGCCTACGAGGTTTTGCGCGACCCCGAGAAACGCCAGGTTTACGATCAGCTGGGCACCTATCAGCCCGGCCAGGAATTTCGCCCGCCGCCGGATTGGGCCAGGCAGTTTGGCAATCGTGAAGGATTCGCGGGTTTTGAAAGCGTTGATCTGGGCGATCTCTTCGAAAACCTCTTCGGCATGGGGGGTATGGGCGGCATGGGCCGTCAGCCGCGCGGCGGTTTTTCCGCGGCCGGGCCCGTGTATCAGTCGGAGATCCAGGTCAGCCTGGAAGAGGCCGCGCGCGGGGTGGAGAAAAGTCTGCGCTTTCCGGGTCAGGACGGCCGCGAAGTAAAAGTGCGCATTCCCCGGGGCATCACCGACGGGCAGACCTTGCGGGTGCCGGGTAAGGGCGGCGACGGGGCCCCACCGGGAGATATACAGCTCACCGTGAGGCTCAAGCCGCATCGACGGTTTCGCGTGGACGGACACAATTTGCTGCTGGACGTGCCCATAGCACCCTGGGAGGCGGCGCTGGGCGCCCAGGTCGAAATTCCCACGCTCGGAGGCAAGCTGCGCCTGACCGTCAAGCCTGGTGCCAAGTCAGGCAAGAAACTGCGCTTGCAGGGTAAGGGGCTGCCGCGGCGCCAGGGCGGAGCCGGCGACCTGATCGCCATTTTGCAGATTGTTGTGCCGGACGAGTTGGGTAAACAGGAGCGCGAGCTGTTTGAGCGCCTGCGCGAAGTATCGGGATTCAGGCCTCGTCAGAAGCTTTGAGCTCCTGAGTCTGCAGCAATGGTGGCAGGGGACAGTGCAGGATCGCGCAGATTGCGCGCAGCACCTCGGCCTCGCCCACGCTTACCTGGCCATCATGGGTAATGGTTTCCACCAGGGCTGCCAGCAGCGCGGCCTTGTCCTGGGGTATCAGCTTGTCGAGGGCCAACAGAGCGGGCTCCAGTTGACCAGCGTCCGCGGGTTCGAATTTGGCAAAGCGACCTGCATCGAGAGCGCCGCCAATGGTGGCATCCGCCCGCGATAGTCGGCGCAAGCCGCGCACAAAGGCCTCGCGGGCGTCACCGGTTGAGGGGTGACCGGTGGCCGCTACAATGCAGAACACGGTGTGCAGGGGCGCATGCATATGTGAGAGTCGTGCCTTGCGACCCTGGTGGGAGCCTGCCGGCGCCAAGGCGTCACGCAGGTGCGCTCGCAAAACGCCCAGCAGCGTGAACTCGAAAGTATCAATCACGCCATCCACACGGGTCAGTTCTTCGCACAGGTCGGACAATATCTCGATGTCTTCCAGAGGTCTTTGCTTGAGCACCGGGAAAACAATCTCCAGCAGCGGCAATCGATACTGAAAACCCAGGCCGCTTACTTGCGTGAACCATGCCTCAATGGCAGCCGCAGCGCCGTCGCCCAGGCGTGCATCCGCGAGCTTTAACTGCCTTCGGCGAATTTCCTCGTCCTTGTCGAGCAGCAATGCCGCACACAGAAGCATGGCCTGAGCAGGGTTATGGGCGCCTGCGATGAGGGGCTCGGGCAACGCGGCCCGCAGCACGGCTGCCTGCATGATATGTTCGAAACCAGGGTTACCAACTGACCGGGTAATGGCCTCTGGCGTCACGGTGATCATGCCGGGAATGAAGCCGCGGCCCGGCTTTTTCGGCTGCGGGGATTCTTCCTTGTATTCGCGGGCGCGGGCTGCATACATTTCAGCGGCCAGCCGCTCGATATCTGCAGGCTTGAAGGCCGGATCCAGCGCCTTGATGCGCGCCGGCAATGGCGGGTGGGTCGCCCACAGGGAAGCCAGCTTTGCGCCGCTGGCGAATAACATGTGATTGAATTCCTCGGGATCGGTTTCCCGCAGCGACGAACCGTAGCTGAGTGCCCCGATCTTTTTGAGGGCCCCCGCAATGCCATCTGTCTGGCGGGTGAACTGTACGGCTGAGGCGTCCGCCAGGTATTCGCGCTGGCGGCTGACTGCAGCCTTGATCAGCCGGCCAAAGAAAACGCCAATATAACCAACTGCCAGCAGCACCACGCCCATGGCCATGATGCCGGCGACTGCGGCGCCACCTTTTTCGTTCCTGCTGAAACGCGCATAGCGGGTGGCCCGCAGGATTGTGCGACCAATGACACCCAGTGCCAGGATGCCGAACACCACCCCGATCAGGCGCATGTTAAGGCGCATGTCGCCATTGAGGATATGGCTGAATTCATGTGCGATAACACCCTGCAGCTCGTTACGGTCGAGGTTCTCCAAAGTACCCCGGGTTACGGCCACCACGGCATCGGAGGTGTTGAAGCCCGCGGCGAATGCATTGATGCCGGCTTCTTTTTCCAATACGTAGACTTCCGGCACAGGAACGCCCGAGGCGATGGCAATTTCTTCCACCACGTTGTGCAGGCGCTTGCGCAACGGGTCCTGAGTATCGGGAGTAAGCTGCACGCCCCCGAGTTTGCGTGCCACGGTACTGCCGCCGGCGCTCAATGAAGCGATGCGGTAGGCACTCGACAGGCCTATGAAAGACAAGGTGCCAAGACTGGTGGCGGTGAACAATCCGGCGTTATCCGCCACCCAGGCGCCGGTAAAAGCCGTACTGGTACCGGCATCAGCCAGGGAGCCGAAGATAATGGCGGCAGCAACATCCACTGCCACCACGATACCGACGGTCGCGGCTATGAACAGCAGTACCAGGTAACGGGTGTTACGTCTGGCTGCGTCCTGATGCTCAAAAAAATCCATGCGCAGTGCGCAAGGGCTCAGTCAAAAGAGACTTTGGGCACCTCGCGCTTTTCGGGCGCCTCGATTTCGAGAAATTCGGCCTGCTCGAAATTGAACATGCCGGCAACCACCGAGCTCGGAAACGTTTCCACGGCATTGTTGAAATTCATAACCGAGTCGTTGAAGGCCTGGCGCGCGAAGGCAACCTTGTTTTCGGTGGTGGCGAGTTCTTCCTGGAACTGCATCATGTTCTCGTTTGCCTTGAGATCGGGATAAGCCTCAGCCAGCGCGAACAGTCGCCCCAGAGCACCGGATAACTGGCTTTCCGCGCCCGACAGCGTTTTCATCGCCTCGGGATCGGTGGGATCTGCGGCTGCCGCCTTGAGGCCCGATACCGCGGCGTTACGGGCGTTGATTACATCTTCCAGGGTGCCGCGCTCATGGGACATGTAACCCTTCACCGCTTCTACCAGGTTGGGGATCAGGTCATGGCGACGGGTCAATTGCACATCGATCTGCGCAAAGGAGTTCTTGACCCGGTTTCGCAATGCCACCAGGCGGTTGTACAGGCTGATGCCGTAAACGATAACGGCCGCAATGACGGCCAGGATGATTAGAAAGTTGCTCATCGGCATTCCCTCCGACTGCCCCGGTCTGGGCTGTATTCAAGGCCTGCAAGGATACGCTGCCACCGGCGTGCTGGCCAGAATCGTCCGCTGACATTTTCAGGCAGGCGCGCCTTGCTTTAGAATCAGCCGATGCCCGGTTGCCTGAAAAACTTACTGGCGACAGCCTGTTGCGCCTGCCTGTCTGCAGCCGCCGGGCCGGTTTTCGCCGACATTGCCGAAATTGAAGACTTCTGCCAGCGTATTGATCGCAAGTTGTCTTCGGTGGATCAGCACGAGTGCCTGGACTACGGTCTGCGGCCCAGCGGCGCCTATTCCAATGAAGATGCGCCGTTACTGTATCGCGACTTTGGACCCACTGATCAAAACCGCCGGGCCCGGGTGCTGCTGGTGGGCGGCATCCACGGTGACGAATACAGCTCGGTCAGCATCGTGTTCAAGTGGCTGCAGCGCCTGGAAGATCACAAGCATGGTGAGTTTCACTGGCGCGTCGTGCCGGTGCTGAACCCGGATGGACTGCTGCGTCCGCCGCGCATGTCCCAGAGAATGAACGCCAATGGCGTCGATCTCAATCGCAATTTTCCGAGTCCCGGCTGGGAAACCGAGGCGTCGAAGTACTGGGTCGAACGTACCCGCCGCAACAAGCGCCGCTATCCGGGTCCTGCGGCTCTCAGCGAGCCCGAAAGTCGCTGGCTGGTAGAACAAATAGACACTTTTGCCCCGGACGCCGTCATTTCGGTGCATGCGCCCCACGGTATTGTGGACTTTGATGGTCCGCGGGTGCCGCCCGAGCATCTTGGCCCCCTGGACTTGCGCCTGCTTGGAACCTACCCGGGTTCCATGGGCCGCTACATCGGCGTGCACCGCGGCATTCCCTTATTAACCGTGGAACTGGAAAGCGCATTTTCCATGCCTCGCCAAGGTGACATGGACCTCATCTGGGAAGACACTCTCGCCTGGATTGAAAACAACGTCGTGCGTCCGCGACTGGCGGAAGAGGCACGCGAGCGTCAACGGCATATGGCATTGCAGGAAGAAAACCGGGCACGAGCCATAGAGCGCCAGCTCACTCCTGTATTCTGATTTTGCCTCAGAGGCTGCCCCAGCTCGAACGTTTGCGCCAGCGCAAACGCGGGATCAGTAAGCCTAGCAACAGGCCGCCAAAGGCCACGCCCGCCCCGGTCATAAACCATTTGCGCGTCGTGTCGCGGCGCATGGCTTCGGCTTCAGCATTCCTGGCGTCCAGTTGCTGGCGCACGTCGATGATTTGCTGGCTAAGCTGTTTGTTGTTTTCGTTGACGGCCAGCACATTGGCAGCGGCGCGGCGAATCTCATCCAGTTCGCGGCTGGCCTGGCGAAAGCGCTCTTCTGTTTCGGCCAGCTGGCGACGCAGACTGTCGTTTTCCGCCCGAACGCCCTGCAGTTCAGTCTCCAGGCGGGCCTGCTCCTCGCGCAGCGTGGCGGCTTGTACCCGCAGTGCCGCCAGCTGCTGGCGGGCGGCCGGTTCGGGCATCAGGAATCGAGTCAGCACCCAGCCTTCGGTGCCGTCACGGGTGCGGACTTTGCTGTAGCCGCTGTCTGGATTGGTTTCCAGTAATTCGACCGGGTCGCCGCTGGCCAGCATGCGGATAATGGAATTACGGGTGCTTTCGCCTGTGCGCATCGTGATTTCAAGCTGATCCTGAACATAACGTGTTTCGCCATGCGCGCCAGCCGCGATCAGCAGCAATGCCAGGGTCATCAGGATATTCTTCATGCAGGTGTTTATCGTGGGATGCTGAAAGGGTCGGGTATTATAGCCAGGCATTTTCCCAGGGCCAGCCTTGTTTGATTCAGGTCGGCCAGTCCCGGCGAGGTATCGGGGCGTGGCGGGGACGCAGCGCGCAGAATCGGCGCTGGAGTCGAAAATTCATGGAGACCGACGACGTGTACAGATTGCTCTTGCGAATGCAGCTCTTGTTGGCCGTTCTGGTGCTGACCGGCTGCGGCGAATCACCGCCGGCGGAAGCTAACGATATTCCTGCTGGCCTGTGGCGGGTTGAATTCACGGTGCCCGGCGGGATGCTGCCCGTGGGCC
>JBFIQI010000004.1:0-50114 GCA_041609715.1 Gammaproteobacteria bacterium | reverse complement strand
TCGTATTCGCGAGGTCGAGGAAGGCCCGGATGGTGCGGTCTGGGTCCTGGAAGATGGCGAGGGCGGCAGGCTTGTGAAGCTTACCCGCGCGAACTGACAGTATGGCCGCAGGGCTGCTTACCCTGCGGTCGTTGCAGGTTTCCAGGATTGCCCGGGCCGAGCCCTGCTCAGGCTGCCTTGGTCTTCAGTAGAGACGCGTGAGCCGCAGCCAGCCGGGCAATGGGCACCCGAGGCGGTGAGCAGGATACGTAGTCGAGACCGATCTCCATGCAGAATTTGATGGAGTCCGGGTGGCCACCCTGTTCGCCGCAAATCCCGACCTTGAGTTCTGGCCGGGTGCGTCGCCCCCATTCCACCGCGATCTGCATAAGCTTGCCCAGACCCTGTATATCCAGTACTTCGAAGGGGTTGTCCTGGAGAATTTCGTTCTCGTTGTACATGGGAAGAAATTTGTTTTCCGCGTCTTCCCGGGAAAACGAAAAAGTTGCCTGGGTCAGGTCATTGGTGCCGAAGGAAAAGAATTCCGCCTGCTCGGCCAGGTTTTCTGCCCGCATACAGGCGCGCACCACCTCGATCATGGTGCCGAACTTCAGGTCGACCTTGACGCCCCGTTCTGCTTCGACCTCTGTTTTGATCTGGTCCACATGGGAACGAACCCGCACCAGTTCCTGTGATGTACAAACCTGGGGCACCATGATCTCCGGGTGCACCTCCAGTCCGCTGCTGATGCACTGCGCGGCCGCTTCCAGCACGGCGCGAATCTGCATGGCGTAGATTTCCGGATAGGTCAGCCCCAGGCGCACGCCGCGATGCCCCAGCATCGGGTTGACCTCGAAAAGTTCCCGCACCTTGTGCAGCATCAGCTCCTTGCGGGCAATGGCATCATCGATCATGCCCACATCAACGGATGCGAGAGTGATACCGGCCGGCGTCGCGTCGCTACCTTGCACACTACCCAGCAGATCGCGCAGGCCTTCCGCCGAAGCGCGCAACTGCTTCAGGTTGGCCAGCTGTTTTTCCAACTGCCGTTCGCCGGGGAGAAATTCGTGTATCGGCGGATCCAGCAGACGAATGGTCACGGGCCGCGGCGCCATCACTTCGAACAGCGCCTTGAAGTCTTCCCGTTGCATCGGCAGCAGACGATCCAGTGCCCGCTGACGCTCGTCGCCGGTGTTCGCCAGAATCATGTCCACCACGACGGGCAGCCGCTCCGGCGCATTGAACATTCGCTCGGTGCGGCACAGCCCGATGCCCATGGCACCGTACTCAACCGCCCGTTTCGCCGCATTGGGCGTATCCACATTGGTCATTACCCTGAGCGGCGCCACCTCGTCCGCCCAGCTCAGCAGCGTGCTCAGTTCTTTGGAAAATTCGGGCTCCACCGTGGGAATATCGCCCAGATAGACATTGCCGTTGCCACCATCGATGGTGATTACGTCGCCCTCATGAAGGATCTTCTTGCCAATGGTGGCGATGCGTGCGCGGCTGTCCACACGGATGCCCTCGGCACCCGCGACACAGGGCTTGCCCATACCCCGCGCAACCACGGCAGCGTGGGAGGTTTTGCCGCCGCGGCTGGTGAGTATGCCCTGGGCAGCAAAGAACCCATGGATATCCTCGGGCTTGGTTTCTTCACGCACCAGGATGATCTTGTCGCCTGCCCGACCCATGAGCTCGGCACGGTCGGCGTCGAATACGATTTTCCCATAGGCCGCGCCCGGCGAGGCGGGCAGCCCCTGAGCCACCGCTTGGATATCCAGATTCGGATCGAGCCTCGGATGCAGCAACTGCTCGAGCAGATCCGGCTTTACTCGCAGCAGTGCCTGTTCACGATCGATCAATCCCTCGGCGACCATTTCAACTGAGGTTCGCACCATCGCCGCCGCGTTCATTTTTCCATCGCGGGTCTGCAGACAATAAAGCGTGCCTTTTTCAATGGTGTACTCGTAGTCCTGAACCTCCCGGTAATGAGCTTCCAGCTTGTCGCGCAGCTCCACCAGCTGCGGGTACAGCGCGGGTATATCGCGGGCGAGTTCCTGAACCGGCTTGGGTGTACGAATACCGGCCACCACGTCTTCACCCTGAGCGTTGATGAGATATTCACCGTACATCTGGTTTTCGCCGGTGCCCGGGTTGCGGGTGAATCCGACCCCGGTTGCACAGTCGTTGCCCATATTGCCAAATACCATGGTCACAATATTGACTGCAGTACCGTTGGCCATCTTCGGCGTGATGTTGAACTCGCGACGATAGTCAACCGCGCGCTTGCCCATCCATGAGTTGAACACTGCCTTGATGGCAATCTCAAGCTGGGCGAATACGTCTTCCGGAAACGGTTTGCCGGTTCGCTCGCGCACAACTTCCAGGAACACCTGGCTGATTTCCTTCAGATGTTCGGCCCTGAGGCCCACATCTGCCTTGACGCCCTCGCGTTGCTTGATGGCCTCGAAGGGCTCGTCAAAAAACTTGTCGGCGATGCCCAGCGCTACTTTGCCAAACAGCTGTATGAAGCGCCGGTAAGCGTCATAGCTGAATCGCTCATCGCCGGTCTGGCGAATGAGGCCCTGCAGGGTCTCGCGATTCAGCCCCAGATTGAGGATTGTGTCCATCATGCCTGGCATCGACATGGCAGAGCCGGAACGCACCGATACCAGCAGCGGGTGCTCGGGGTCCCCAAAATTTTTGCCGGTCGCTTGTTCGAGCCACTGCATGTGCTCGCGCACCTCTTTCATCAGGTCTCCGGGCAGGCCCTGCTCCGTGTCCTCAAGGTACTCCCGGCAGGCAGCGGTGCTGATGACAAAGCCAGGCGGAACATTCAGGCCTATCTGGGTCATTTCGCATAGATTGGCGCCCTTGCCGCCCAGCAACTGCTTGTCGTGGCCATCGCCCTCTGAAAAGTTATATACAAATTTCTGTTTTGCGCTCACTGGAAGCGTGCTGGATTGCTGCGTTGTCATGTCATGTCTCTTGCTGGTTGGGGGCCCCGGAAAATCCGCAGTCTGCTGGCGGAACCACGGCCTCTCGGGCCGTTGGTCCGCGTGTATATATTTCCAGTTTAGACGTCGCCGGGCCATGTGGAATGTACTTATGAGACGCGGGCAGGCAAGTGGTTCTGCCGCTCTGCTGCTGCCGCCTGATGGCGGCGATCACCTGCCAGATGATCTGGCAGAATTCGGTGTTGGCGCCGCAAGCTAAAGCGCCGCTGGTGTTCGCGGACGTTATTCGGGTAGTCTCAAGGTCGTTGCTGCCCCTATCCGGATACCCGGGATTCTGGTCGTACCGGGTAATCTGCGAGCTTGCCGGAGTCAACACGATGTACGAAACACGGAGCGTTCTTTGCAGAGTTTTCTTTAGCATATTGTGGGTGTCGCTGGTCGGTACCGCCTGTGCCGCCGCCACCCATACTCCGAATCGCAGCGAATATCGTGCGCCCCGGGCAATGCACGCGCCGACAGTTGACGGGGTCGCCGACGAAGCGATCTGGGAGCGGGCCGAATGGCGCGAGCTGAGCTATCGATGGCTGGGACCCGAATACACGGCCCAGGACTTCGCGGGACGCTTCAAGGTTGTGTGGACCGAGGACAAGCTTTTTATCCTTGCAGAATTCGTGGATGACATACTGTTCGACAGTCATCGCGACCCGCTGGTGCAGTATTGGGATGACGATTGCCTGGAAATATTCCTGGATGAAGATTATTCGGGCGGCAATCATCAATATAATCACAATGCTTTCGCTTACCACATGTCGCTTGACAATCAGGCCATCGATATCGGCACGGACAAGCAAGCCCGAAACTACTCGCATCATGTTGATAGCCGTTGGCGGCAGCAGGGCAACAAAATAGTGTGGGAACTTGCGATCGACGTTTACACGGACGCTTACGTCGATGATTCCGATGACAACCAGCCGGTGAAACTTGCGGCCGGCAAGATTCTCGGGCTGATGGTGGCTTACTGTGATAACGACGGCAGCGAATTGCGCGAAAACTTTATTGGCAGTGAGTCGGCAGAGGGTGGCAAGAAGGATCGTGGCTGGATCGACGCGGGCTTGTTCGGCAAGTTGGTGCTGGTGCAGTAACCGGCTCTGCAGCCGTCACCTGCGGTCTGAACAATGCCGGTCCCACGGCGGAATGTTCACGTCCGTAAAAAATTAAACAATTAAAACAATAAGTTATTAGGTTCCCCCCCGCCCGGCGGGCAGCGGCCAGCGATGTTTATGAAATCTTCACATGCACCGGGTTATCGTGATTTATGGCTTGGTTAGGCGTAATCCTGCTGGTGGTGGCGGCGGCGTTGTTGCTGGCAGGCATCTTTGGTCCCCTGGTGCTGACGGAAGTCACGTTCCTGGGCCATACGGGAGTACGCAATGTGGCCGGGCTGGCAGTTGTCGGCTGCCTGCTGGCAGCCGTCGGGTTTTGGGACGATTAAAAGTGGGGACGACTTATGAAAAAATCAGACACCTTTATTTTGCTGGCTGCGGCGATTTCTCTGGCTGCTTCGGCGTACTTGTGGTTTACCGGGCAGACCCAGGAGGCGCTGTTCACGGGCATCTGGGTGCCTTCAGTCCTGGGCTTCGGAATTTACGTCAAGCTGATGGCAGGGCAGGGCAAGCGCTCATGAGCCCACAGGCACTGTTTGTACTTGCCGTTGTTGTGTCCGTATTCCTGGTGGTTGGTCTGGCGTTGACCATACGGGAGTTTGCCGAGCTTGCCGAGGAAGATACTCCAGACGCCGGAGCGAGTTTCGGCAATAAACCCGTAGCTTGACCAAGGCCCCTGTGGGCGGGTCCGGGCTGCTGCCGAAGCAGCGGCCCGGCCAGTTCTAGTCGCGGGGACGGTTCTGAAACAGGACGATTAAGCCAGCAATCCCCAGCAACCAACCGGGCCACTGTGGATTGGCATCGAGGCTGATCATCAGGGCCGCGGCAAGCAGAGCAGCGGCCCCGGCAGTCGCAAAAAAATTTCTCCGGTGGTGGGTCCGTTGTTCTTCACGCAACCTTTGCAATTCCGGCACCTTGACCTGGAAAGTAAGTTTGCCCTCGCTGGCTTGCTGCAACAGCGATTGCGCCAGTTGCGGGAATTCCTGGAGTGATTCACCCAGTTCCGGCAGCTGGTCACGAATCCGTTTAAGAGCTGCGCGCCCACTGAGGCGTTCTTTCATCCATTCTTCCAGAATCGGATAAGCGGTATCCCACAGGTCAAGATCCGGATACAGCTGCCGTCCCAGCCCCTCGATATTGAGCAGCGTCTTCTGCAACAAAACCAGCTGCGGCTGGACCTCCATATCGAAGCGCCGGGCTGTTTCGAACAGACGCACCAGAAACTGGCCGAAGGAAATATCCTTCAGGGGCTTGTTAAAAATGGGCTCGCTCACGGTGCGAATGGCAGTTTCAAACTCATCGACGCGGGTCTCCGCGGGCACCCAGCCGGAATCGATATGCAGCTTGGCCACGCGGTGGTAGTCACGCTTGAAAAAAGCCAGAAAGTTTTCTGCCAGATAATGCTGGTCGCGAGGTGCCAGCGTACCAACGATGCCGAAGTCTACTGCTACGTAACGCGGCGCTTGGGGGTCGCTGACGTCCACAAAAATATTCCCCGGGTGCATGTCCGCATGGAAAAAATTGTGCCTGAACACCTGGGTAAAAAAGATCTCGACGCCATTTTCCGCCAGCACCCGCATATTGGTGCCCCTGGCAAGCAGCGTATCGATATCAGAAATAGGAACACCGTGGATGCGCTCCATAACCATGACCTGTGGCTTGCACAGGTCCCAGAACACCTCGGGCACATATAGCAGGCTGGTGCCCTCAAAATTGCGCTTCAGTTGTGCGGCGTTGGCTGCTTCTCGCATCAGGTCGAGTTCGTCGAGAATAGTCTTCTCGTACTCGGCCACGACCTCCACCGGGCGGAAGCGCCGAGCCTCCGGCCAGTACCGTCGAGCCAGCCTGGCAAGGTCGTAAAGCAGGTCGAGGTCCCGCTTGATCTGCTTGCGCATACCGGGACGCAGCAGCTTGATAATGACGTTCTCGCCACTCTTCAAAGTCGCGCTGTGCACCTGAGCAATGGAAGCTGCCGCCAGCGGCGTCTCTTCGAAATCTGCAAACACTGCTTCCATGGGCCGGCCGTAGGCCTTCTCGGCAATATCACGGGCCACCTTGCCATCGAAGGGCGGCACCTGGTCCTGGAGTTTTGCCAGCTCATCGGCGATATCCGGGGGCAGCATGTCACGACGCGTGGACAGGGCCTGTCCGAACTTGACGAAAATCGGCCCCAGCTCAATCAGCGCCAGGCGAATACGCTCTCCTCTTGGGCCCTGCTTTCTGCTGTTACCCCAGTGTGTCGGATTCAGGTAGCCAAACACACGCAAGGGGCGAAACAGGTGGGTGGCCTCGACAATCTCGTCAAGCCCATGCTCCATCAGCACGCGGTGAATATTCAGCAGCCGGAAAAGATTGCGTGGCCGGATCACACTGCAGATTCCTGTTCCAGCATGGCGATGCGGGCGTCCAGCCGATCGGCCTGGTTTCGCAGTTGGTCGACGTCGTCCATAAAATGCCTTGCCTCGGCGCTGCTCGGCAGGTCACGACTTTCTTCCTGAAAATACTCGGCAGCGTTCTGCGCCATAGCCTGTGATGATCGCCGGCCCCAGTCGAGGAAACCGCTAAAACCCCGTGCCAGCTGATGTGCGGCCACGTCCCCCACGACCCGTGACAGCTCTTCTTCCCAGTCGGGACGAGCAAACTTGAGAAATTTCTGAAACTCCTGGCCGATCAGAGCGTCACCCGAGATTTCAGCGGCGCCTTCGCGGAATACTTCTGTGGGGTTGGGGCCAGCCAGACGCAGGAGGTTAAGGGGAGTACCCGTGATGACACAGTCGGCACCCTCTGCCGGCTGGGTGCTCATTTGCACAACCTCGTCGTTAAATTCGAAAGCAATACAGAGCCCGATATCCGGACTCTCGATCACCACCCGCCGCCCATCCAGTTCACGGGCGCTGGTGCGAGCGGGTGTGGACATGCCTATGTTGCGATTCAACATGGACTGCAGCGGGCTGAGGAGGGAATCAGGAATCATCGACGCCTCACAATTTGTAGCCGCTGTGCAGCGCCACGATGCCGCCGCTCAGGTTGTTGAAGGTGCAGCGCTCAAAGCCCGCCTTTTCCAGCATCGACAGCAGGGTCTGCTGGTCGGGGTGCTGGCGGATCGATTCCGCAAGGTAACGATAGCTGTCAGCATCTTTGGCCACCAGTTTGCCGATTAGCGGCAGGACCCTGAAGGAATACTGATCGTAGACCGGCCCCAGACCGGGTGCGACTGGCTTGGAAAACTCCAGGATCAGCAGTTTACCGCCAGGCTTAAGCACTCGGAACATGGAGCGCAACGCCGCATTTTTGTCCGTAACATTGCGCAACCCGAAGGCGATGGTGACACAGTGAAAACTGTCTTCCTCAAAGAGCAGGTTCTCGGCATCGGCGATGACGAATTCGACATTGCCCGCGATACCGGCATCGACGAGCCGGCGACGCCCCACTTCGAGCATGGCCGGATTGATATCTGACAGAACGACCTTGCCAGTCTGGCCCACCTGACGCGCCAATTCCCTGGCGAGATCACCGGTACCACCGGCCACGTCCAGGGCATTCTGCCCGGGCCGCAAGCCAGTCTGGGCGAGGGTGAAGCGTTTCCACAGCCGGTGAATGCCAAAGGACATCAGGTCATTCATCAGGTCGTATTTTTCAGCGACCGACTCGAAGACTGCGCCCACACGGCGTGCCTTTTCATCCCACGGCACCTTTTCGAAACCAAAGTCCGTATGTTGCGAAGTGTCTTTGTCCGGCTTGCGAGTCATAGGACCATTATGCGTGTTTGGCCGGCGGGGTGCGGCTCGCGCCCGCCTGCTGCAGGCGTTCAAGATACTGTTGCCAGTTGCTGACCTGGTCCCGGCCGAGTTGGTAAAGCAGATTCCAGGAATACAGGCCGGTGTCGTGGCCGTCGTCGAATATCAGGCGTACCGCATACTGGCCCACCGGCTCGATGGCTGTAATGTTGACGTTGGCCTTGCCGCTTTGCAGTACTTCCTGGCCGGGGCCATGGCCCTTGACCTCGGCTGAAGGCGAAAACACCCGCAGGTATTCGCAGGGCAGCTCGAACACTGCGCCGTCAGCAAAGCGAACCGTCAGCACCCGGGAACGCTGGTGCAGTCTTATTTCAACCGGCTCTGGTGTGTCGTAACGCTCCACGGGAAAATAATCAGAGAATGTAACGACTGAGGTCTTCGTTGCCTGCCAACTCCGCAAGGTGTTGATCGACATAGGTTGCGTCAATCGTGACGCCCTGACCTCCCTGGTCGGCGGCGCTGAAGGAAATTTCTTCCAGCAAACGCTCCATCACCGTATGCAGGCGCCGGGCGCCGATATTTTCGGTGCGCTCGTTGACGCTGTATGCAATTTCCGCAATGCGCCGAATGCCGTCAGCGGCAAAGTTCAGAGACAGCCCCTCGGTGCCCATGAGCGCGCAGTACTGCTCCGACAGTGAGGCATCCGGTTCCGTAAGAATCCGCTCGAATTCCTCTGCTTTGAGCGCCGCGAGTTCAACCCGTATCGGCAGCCGTCCCTGCAGCTCCGGTATCAGATCCGATGGCTTTGCCATATGAAAGGCGCCGGAAGCGATGAACAGAATATGATCGGTTTTGACCATGCCGTACTTGGTGGTCACCGTGCAGCCCTCAACCAGCGGCAGCAAATCGCGCTGCACGCCTTCGCGGGAGACGTCGGGCCCGCCATGTTCCGAGCGCTTGGCAACTTTATCGAGCTCGTCGATAAAAACGATGCCATTTTGCTCGACGTTTTCCAGCGCCCTGGCCTTGATTTCTTCTTCGTTCACCAGCCGGGCGGCTTCATCCTCTATCAGCAGTTTGCGCGCCTGTGAAATAGGTAATTTGCGCCGCGTGCTGCGCGCCTGGCCTATGTTCTGAAACATGGACTGCAACTGGTTGGTCATTTCTTCCATTCCCGGCGGCGCCATGATGTCTACGTTGACCGTAGGATTGCGCACATCTATCTCGATTTCCTTATCATCGAGTCGGCCCTCGCGGTACATCTTGCGGAACTTCTGCCGGGTCTCACCGCCGGTATCGTCGTCAGCGGCATGACCCTGCGCCCGCGGCAGCAGAGCGTCGAGAATCCGATCTTCAGCGGCGTCCTCGGCCCGGTTTCTGACCTTGGCCATCTCCCTTTCCCGTGTCATCTTCACAGCGATATCGGTGAGATCCCGAATGATGGAATCAACCTCCCGGCCAACGTAGCCAACTTCAGTGAACTTGGTTGCTTCCACTTTGATAAACGGAGCGGCTGCAAGGGCAGCCAGGCGTCGCGAGATCTCGGTCTTGCCCACCCCGGTGGGACCGATCATGAGAATGTTCTTGGGAGTAATCTCGCTGCGCAGCGGTTCCTCGACGTTGAGCCGCCGCCAGCGGTTGCGCAAAGCGATGGCCACGGCGCGCTTGGCGCTTTCCTGGCCGATAATGTGCTTGTCCAGTTCCTGGACGATTTCCCGTGGGGTCATCTGGGACATGGTTTAACCTTGAGTGTCGATCGCTTCGAGCACAATGTTGTGATTGGTGTAAACGCAGATATCGGCGGCGATATTCAGCGCCCTGGTGACGATTTCGCTGGCCGATAGCTCTGTATTGTCGAGCAATGCGCGCGCTGCCGCCTGGGCATAGGAGCCGCCGGAGCCGATCGCCATCAGTTGATGTTCGGGCTCGATCACGTCGCCGTTACCCGAGATCACGAAGGAATTTTTGGCGTCTGCGACACACAGCAAGGCCTCCAGGCGCCGCAGCATGCGATCGCTGCGCCAGTCCTTGGCCAGTTCGATGGCGGCTCGCGTCAGGTTTCCATACTGCTCCAGCTTGCCCTCGAAGCGTTCGAACAAGGTAAAGGCGTCAGCCGTGCCGCCCGCGAAGCCCGCCAGCACCTGGTCGTTGAAAAGGCGCCGCACCTTGCGGGCATTACCTTTCATCACGGTATCGCCCATGGAAACCTGGCCGTCGCCGCCCATGGCGACGCTGCTGCCGCGGCGCACCGACAAAATGGTGGTGCCTCTGTATTGCTGCATGCTATTGCCTCGAATTCCCGATCAAAGGGGCCACGGCCCCGCTGGCCACCCGGCTTGCGCCGGGGAGCCGCACATTGTACCCGTCGCGGAGGTAAATTCAGTTATCAGCGCTTGCGTGCACGCGGATGGGTCTCGTCATAAATGCGGGCAAGATGCTGGAAATCAAGGTGGGTATAGATCTGGGTGGTGCTGATATTGGCATGCCCCAGCAGTTCCTGCACCGCACGCAGGTCGCCACTGGATTCGAGTACGTGGGTGGCAAAAGAATGCCTGAACATGTGCGGGCTGACTCTGGCGTCAATACCCTGAACCCTGGCCCAGTGCTTGATGCGCGCCTGCACCGTGCGAGGGCTGATGCGCGACCCTCGCTTGCCCACAAACAGCGCGGTTTCGCCGCTGCCGGCAAGGTTTGCCCGTTGTTTGAGCCACGCCCGCAGCGCCGCAATCGCATGGCTGCCCACGGGGACGATGCGGGCCTTGTTGCCTTTGCCGGTCACGCGCACTGTGCGGTCTGACAGGTCCACCGCCGCCAGGTCCAGCGAGACCAGCTCGGCGAGGCGCAGACCCGATGAGTACAACAACTCCATCATGGCGCGGTCGCGGGTCACTTGGGGATCATCTCCGCTGACCTCGATAAGGCGCGTCATCTGGTCGGCATCCAGGGTTTTGGGTAGCCGCCTGGCGGCCTTGGGCGCACTGACGTCCTGGGCGGGATTGCTGGTGGTTTGGCCCTCGCGCAGCAGGTATCTGTAGAAGCTGCGCACCGCCGACAGGCGGCGCTGGATGCTGCGCGGGCCCAGGCCGGCCCGATGACAGGCGGCTGCGAAACTGCGTACATGCTGGCTGTCGAGATGCTGCCAAGCCTTGATATCGTGGGTGGCACAGAATTTCGCCAGGCTGGCAAGGTCCCGCCGGTAAGCGGCCGCGGTGTGAGGAGACAGCCGCCGCTCCCGAGCCAGGTGGTGGAGAAATTTCCCGACCCAGGCGGATTGTTCGGTATTCATGTGCGCGGCCCGAACGCCGTCGGTTCAGCGGTCCAGGCTGGCTGCAATGGCGGTACTGACCAGTTCGCCAATGCGACTGAGAAACTCCGTGCCCATAGCGGGGTTGAAATGATTCTCATCGCGACTGCCGATGGCCAGCAGGCCGATATTGGCATGGTCTCCCAGGGGGATCAGCGCCGCCGAACCCAGTTCGTTGTTATTTTTGCCAAACAGAAAATTGCGCTGGGCATCGCGCAGGTGCCCACAGCGAGGCTTGCCGGTGGCCATAAAAGTGGCAAAAGCGCGAATGGCGGGATCGTCACGGGTGATGTTGCGGAAGAAATGCGTGCGTGTGAGATCCTTGAAATCTTCTCGTTTACCAAACAGCACAATCATGGACATGTCGGCCTGAAAATCCTCGCGCAGGCTGGCTTCAACCACCTCAATAATTTCCCGGGGATCTCCCAGAGCCAGCAGACGCACCGCCAACTGGTGGATGCGATCGGAGACCTCGGTGTTGATGCGTGCAACTTCCACCAGGTCGATCAGCCGGGCGTCCAGTTTGCGGTTGCGCTGACGCAGGATTTCCACCTGCTTTTCCACCAGCGAGGTGGCTGGTCCCCCGGAAAGATGCGGCACCCGCAGTTGCGACAGCAGTTCGCCGTGGCGCTCAAAGAACTCCGGATGACTTTCGAGGTAATGGGCGATCGCCTCTTCCGAGATGCCACCCTTGATGATCTTGCGGGTCTTCAGCTGCGTACTCATAGCTCGATGGTTCCCTCGTATACTTCCTCGGCCGGGCCGCTCATGTAAAGCGGCTGCCCCGGCCCGTCCCAGTCAATTTCCAGTATGCCGCCCGGCAAGCTGACCTGGACCGTTTGCTCCAGCAGGCCCCAGCGACGGCCCACGGCCACGGCAGCGCAAGCGCCGCTGCCGCAGGCACGGGTTTCGCCCACGCCGCGCTCAAATACCCGCAATTCCACATGCTGCGGGTCGCTTATGTGCATGAATTCTACGTTGGTTTGGCGCGGAAAGCGCGGATGGGAAGAAATCGCTGCGCCCAGGATCGCCACCGGCACTGTGCGCAAGCCTTCCTCACACAGCAGCACGGCATGAGGATTGCCCATGGATACCGCACCCAGTTCGATGGTGTCTGGCGTGCCGGGCAGCGCCAGCGTGTAATGGTCAGCGCACTCATCCGCTTCCATGGGAAGCGAGGCAGGCGCAAAGTCGGGTTCGCCCATGTTCACCCGGACGTTTCCATCGTCGAGGACCTCGGCACCGATCCGGCCGGCAATTCCCTCGAGCACCACCAGGGCGCCGTCAGCGTTGCCGGTCCCGGCCACCAGCTTCGCGAGGCAGCGCACGCCGTTGCCACACTGTTCCACCCGGGAACCGTCGGCGTTAAATACTTCGTAACTGGCGCTGGCCTCGTCGCTGCGTGCGGGCTTCAGCAGCAATAACTGATCGAAACCAACGCCAGTGCCCCGGTCGGCGAGCTCGGCAATACGCTTCGCGTCGATGTTGACAACCCCGGTCCGGGCATCGATCACCATGAAGTCGTTACCCAGCCCGTGCATCTTGCGAAAGGTGATATGCATGCTCAGTGACTGCCCATCAGGCGCACATGTTCCTTGTAAATACAGCGGTCCATCACCGTCAGAATTCCGGCCTGGCTTGCGCGCTCGGCGGCCTCATGGGCGATAACGCCCTCCTGCAGCCACAGTGCCGGCAGCTGCAGGGCAATACAGCTGTCGACAATCGCCGGGACATGCTCCGGGGAGCGAAATACATCCACGATGTCCATGGCGATGCCGGCGGCATGCACCGACTCCAGGTCGGCGAAGGCCGGTTCGCCCAGCACTTCCGCCACGGTGGGATTCACCGGGATCACGCGATAGCCAAAAGCTTGCAGCGCGCGAGCCACACCATGACTGGGCCGATGGGCGCGGGCGGACAGGCCGACAACGGCGATAGTGCGGGCCTTCTCGAGCAGGCTCCGGAGGTCGGGATCAGCAAGATTTTTGAAGCTCATGGGTGGCCTTGGGCAACTTATAGAGGGAAACCGGCAGTCCGGCCTGTGGCCATTATAACGATGCGCCGGCCCGCGACGCCCGGGGACGCTGTGGCCGACGCGGCAGGATGCCAGGCATTAGACTTTTCTGAGCGATGGGGCTAAGTTGATTGACCCCGATTCAACCAGACAAACAAAAGGGGTTGTTATGCGCCATATCATGGTTATGAACGCCAAGGGAGGCTGTGGCAAAAGCACCATCGCTACCAACCTGGCCGCATATTATGCAACCGAAGGCGCCAACGTGGCCCTCGCAGATTATGACCCTCAGGGTTCCAGCCTTGACTGGCTGTCCATGCGACCGGAAAACCGCCCGAAAATCCATGGCCTGCCGGCTTTCGAGCATGGACTGAGAGGTTTGCCGCGCACCACCGATGTGGTCATCATGGATGCCCCGGCGCGCTCCCATGGTCACGAGCTCACCACACTGCTGCGACATGCCGAGACCGTCATCGTCCCGGTGCTGGCGTCCACCATCGACATCCACGCCTCGCGCAGATTCATCAAGGAGTTGCGCGAGACTGGCCGGGTCGCCGGCCATAAGGCGCGGCTGGGCCTGGTGGGCAACCGGGTCAAGGAAAACACTCTGGCCTGGGATGACCTGCACGAGTACCTGGTGCGCGAGCGGGTCGCCTACGTGGCGGCGCTGCGCGAGGCTCAGAACTATGTGCGGGCTTACACCCGGGGCCTGGGCATTTTCGAGCTGCCCCAGTACATCGCCTATCGAGACTGGGAGCACTGGGAGCCCATGCTGGAGTGGCTCGATAGCGTGCGCAGCCGGCCTACGGGCTAACAGCTCCGCCTCGCTCCATCAGTCCCCGGCGGCCTCGAGGCTGGCGGCGATGCCGCTGGCCAGGTCGGGGTAGCGAAGCGTCACCCCCAGCTGATCGTGCATCAGGGTATTGTCCAGTAGCCGGGTTTCTTCCAGAAACGCTAGCCGCATGGCGCTGAATTGCTGGCGCGCCTCGGCCAGGGAAATTTGCGGTGGCGCCGGCAAGCCGGCCTGCCGGGCAACTTCCAGGGTGAAAGCGCAGCTACTGGCGTGATCGTCGTCGCAGACGTTGAAAATGCGATCCTGGAACGGCGTAATCAGCGCCTGCCGGCAGCAGGCCGCCAGGTCGTCGCGGTGAATCCGGTTGCCGGGCCCGCAGTCCTGTTCCCGCAAAATGGGTTCGCCGCGCTCGATGGCCTCCAGGCGCAGCCGGCCGGGACCATAGATACCGGGCACTCTGAGTATGATCCATCTGGCCCCATGGTCCTGCGCGAACGCCCGGATACGGGACTCGGCATCCAGACGCCGCCGGGCGCGCTCGGTGGCAGGTGTGGGGATATCGCTCTCGCGGGTGAGCTTGCTCTTGCGGTGGCCATATACGCCGCTGGTACTCAGGTACACCAGGACCTGGGGCGGATTGCTGGCAATGCGTCTCAGCAGACGGCCCAGGCGCTGGTCGCCCGGTCCAGTGCGCCCTGGCGGCACCATGTAAAGCAGTGACCACGGGTCCAGGGGCGCCGACAGCTCGGCTCGTGCATCCAGGTCGAGACGGCGCGCCTCGATGCCCAGGGCGGCGATCTTGTCGAGACTGTTGGTTGATCCGGCCGTGCCCGTGATGAAATGATGGTCGCGGCCCGGTAAAGCCAGGTATTGCCTTGCAACCTCGCGGCCCACGTAACCGCAACCCGCAATCAGGAGATGAGCGTTATTTGCGCGCTGTGCCATCGGCGTGCTGCACTCGTGCCATGAACCAGACTGTGACCATACAACCCGGCGACCTCGAAATCGAAGTCCAGGAAGGCGAAACGATATTGGAGGCAGGGCTCAGGCGAGGGCTCAATCTGCCTCACAGCTGCCGGTCGGGCAGCTGCATGGCCTGCATTGCGACCCTGAGAAAGGGCGAGGTGCTGTATCGACACGGCCCGCCCCTGGGGCTCGGCGAGGCTGACCAGGCCGCCGGCAAATTGCTCATGTGCCAGGCAGAGGTTTTGCGCGCCAGCGAGATCGAGACGGTGCTGGTCAGCAGCGCAGACGTCGCGCCCCTCAAGCGTTTGCCCTGTCGGATCGAACGCCTGGATAAGCTGAGCCACGATGTCATGGGCATGCAGGTAAAGCTGCCTCCTATAGGGCCGTTACCGTTTCGTGCCGGCCAGTACATCGACTTCCTGCTCGCAAACGGCGACCACCGCAGTTTTTCCATGGCCAATCCGCCCCATGACGCGGATTTGCTGGAACTTCACGTGCGCCGGGTGCCGGGGGGCAGTTTCAGCCGCCAGGTATTCGAGGAGTTCAGGGCCAAGGACCTGTTGCGACTGATGGGGCCATTGGGCAATTTCTATGTCCGCCATGACTCCGCCAGACCCCTGCTCATGGTAGCGGGCGGTACCGGATTTGCACCCATCCAGTCCATGCTGCTGGATCTGCTGCATCGTCAGGATCGGCGGCCGGTGAGCCTTTACTGGGGCGTTCGCTCACGGCGTGATTTGTACCGGGAAGCTCTGATCCAGAATCTGCTGCGAAAGCATCCGTCCCTGGACTATGTGCCGGTATTGTCCGAACCGCTGCCGGGTGATGATTGGCAGGGTCGCACGGGCGTGGTTCACACTGCGGTCCTGGCGGATATTGCCAGGCTCGACCAGTTCGATATTTATCTCAGCGGGCCCCCAGCCATGATCGATGCGGCACGGGACGATTTCGCCGGCGCAGGGCTGGTGGAGGAGCGCCTGTTTTTCGATGCGTTCGAATATTCGCCGCGGGTGCAGGCGGCTATCGAGGCCAGCGCCCAGACCTAGGCGTCACCCTGCGATGGCGCTGCCAGTGCGAGTTTGCCGCCGGTCACCGGCTCAGTTACCAGGTCGAGGCCCGCACGATAGGCAATGGCGGCAGCATCTTCGTCACCGATCTGCTCCATGAGTTTTCCATACAGCTGGTAAGCGTCCGCCGAGGGCTGGATGGCGATGCTGGTTTCGAGATAACTGCGCGCCTTGCCCCACAGCTCGTTGCGCATGCACAGGCGGCCCGCGGTGAGCAACAGGGCCGGGTTTTCGCCATGTTGCCGCAGCCACTTCTCGGCATGTTTCAGCTGCCGGGCGCCGTCCGCCTCGACGGTGCTGTAAACAATGGCCAGCTTGTCGTCCCAGGCAGCCTTAAGAGATTTGCGCGCCTGCAGTTCGGCCCCACTGTGATCGCCGGCGTCACGCAGCGCCACCACGTAAGCCCTGACGACAGGCGTTGCCTTGCGCAGGTTTTTGGGAACCGCCTGCCAGCATGCATCGACCTTCGCCTTGTCGGCTTGGCGGCCGCAGGCCAGCAACATTTCGGCATGGGCGTGTTGTTCGAGGGCAGTCAGAGTCTCTGGGTCCATGGCCTTCTGCTTGCGTAGTCTCGGCAACAAATCGCAGAGCTCCGTCCAGCGTGTTTCTCGCTGATAAAGCTTGGCCAACAATGCCAGGGCACGACCATTCTTCGGGTCGTTCTCCAGCAGCGCGGTCAGGGTTGCCAGCGCTGCCTCGTTCTGGCGCTCGGTCATCTGCAGCTCCGCCTGGGTGAGCAGAATCGCCGAGGTGGCTTCCGGCGACTGTTCCCGGGCCATGCGCAACCAGGTATCGCGCCGCTCATAGGCGCCCTGCGCCTGGGCAGCTCTGGCCGCGGCCAGGTAGTTCACCAGGGGCATGTCGGCCCGGCGCACGCCCTTGGTTAACAGGCGTTCACTGCGCAGGAAGTTGCCCTGGGAAAACTCGATCAGACCCTGGTTAAGACGCTTGCGCGCCTGGGTATCACGCATGCGCCCGGCAGCCTCTCCGAGTCTTTTGGGCGCCGCCAAAAGCTTTATCAGCAGACGCACAAGCACATAAAGCACCACCAGCGCGAGGATCAGGATGGGCACCGACATTTCCAGGGTATAACCCAGGAAATTGATGAGCACATAACCACGTTCCGCCATCAGAAAATGCGCCAGCACCGTACCCGCCAGCAGCGCTGCAATGACCAGAATGCCCAGCATCATTGCCCGGCATCCTGCAGATTGCGCAGCAGGGTCAATGAACCGGAAATATCCGGCAACCTGCGCCGCACGGCAGTGTCCTTGAGCCGTTCCAGGGTTGTGATGGTGCTGGCCACTTCCGATGCTTCCTGATCGAAGAATTCTCGCAGCCAGACAAGAGCAGTCGCGATGCTCTGGTTAAAAAGCTCGGGTTCTTCCCGCAGCAGGGCCAGCCGCGCAGTGAGCAGCTGCAGCTCCAGGTTTCTGGCCAGGAAGAATTCTTCTTCCGGCGCCAGCAGCGCCGTGGCCTGCTGATCGGTGCGCCGCACCGTCACCATGCTTTTCATGGCCTCGCCCAGTACCCGTCGTGCCCGCTCCAGGCCCGAGCTGTCTTCTGCCGCAGCGGCGCCTGCGGGTGTGGCATAGGCCTGGGGGTTGTCTGCCTGGGTGGGCAAGGCACCAGCCCGCTCGGCCAGCTGCCCCAGGGTGAGTGCGATGCCGGTGACGTCGGTGTCCGGGAGCGCTTGCAGCGCCTGCAGTTCGCTGGCGACGGCTTCGCGTACCGGCATCAGCGCCGGATCTCCGGTGCTGGCCAGGCGGTCATCGGCCGCGGCCAGGGCATTGATGGCGGCGTCCACATTGCGGCCCAGCTGCAGGCTGGTATTGGCGGCCTGCATAAAATAGGCGGCCTCGGCAATTGCCCAGCTGCGTTTGGCGCGGGTGGAAACCCCGCGCATGGATTCCAGCTCGCCGGTGAGATTTTGCAGCCTGAGGTTGAGGTCTTCGATACCACGCAGTTTCAGCGCATTGCCTTGCTGGTCGCTCAGCAGATCCGAGAACTGGTCATCGAGGCCGGCAATTTCTTCGCGCAGAGAGCGAATCTCCGCTTGCAGGCCGGTGCGTGCGCTGTCGAGTTCCGACGCGGTATCCGGGCCCGACCGATCCTGCCACCACAGCCAGGCTGTACCGGCGCTGGCCGCGAGGGCGATGAGCAAGGCCAGGGCGGCCAACGCGCCGCCGGATTTCTTTTCCACCACGACCTTGTCAGCGGCCTGCAGTGCCGGGTCCTCTGTCGCAGCGGTGGCGGAGCTGGTTTCACTTGAGTTGGCCTCGCCGGATAGCGCGCCTGATTCCTGCCCATCCGCCTCGGGGCGCTTGTCGTCGCTCATTTCTGGTTCCTCATCGGCATTGTCCCCGGTTGTTCCGGCGTGCCATTTGGCGAGCGCCGCCAACAGCGACGCGTCATCGGCTCCCCGGGCCAGGATAACCGGTCCATGTGCGCCTTGTTGACGCACCATTGTAACCACGCGCTGGGAGGGTACCAGCAGCGTCGTGGCGCGCAAGCGCTCGCACCCGGGTTCATCGAGCAGGGCGAGCAGGTTTTCGAATATGCCCGCACTGGTGACCGTGACCACGTCAATAGCGCCTTCCTGCAGGGCTTCCGCCAGGGGCGCCGGGTCGGCCGTCGGGCGCAGGCGCCGGTAAACCGATACCTGGGTCACAGCGGCGCCACGCTTGCTCAACTCCCGGGCCAGCAGCTCACGCCCGTCCGGTCCGCGCAGAATGATCACGCACCGATCTGTCATCGCGGTGCTTTCGAGGGCCCGCAGCAGGGCTTCGCTGCCATTGCCGCTGGCGGGTTCAATAACGTTTCTGCACCCTGCGGCGCGCAGTTGTTCAGCGGTTTGCCGGCCCACTGCGGCTGTATTGAGTATGCCGGCTTCGCCGAAGATATCTGTAACAGTTTGTAAACCATGGGCAACGGCAGGCCGACTGACGAACAGGAACAGGGGTTCCGGTTGCCTGGCAAGGGCCTGCAATTCTTCCCGCACGGCGCCGGGGTTCAGGGCCGCGATTTGTACCGCAGGGAATATCAGGCTGCTGGCACCGCGCTCGGCCAACGCCGCGGCGAAGGCCTCGGCCTGCCCGGCAGGCCGGGTAACCAATACCCGGACGCCACCCAGAGAATTGTCGCTCATGGCGCTGCCGCTGCCTGCTCGAGAATCCGGCTTGCGCCTTGTGACAAGAGCGTTTCCGCCAGACTTGAACCTGCTGTGGCCGCGTCTTCTGCCGCAAACCGCTGTTCGCCGGCCACCAGTGCCCGGCCGTCCGGCGACAGCACCCGGGCCTGCAAGATCCAGCCCTCGTCATCCTCACGAGCAAATCCCGCAATGGGCGACTGGCAGCTGCCCCCAAGGCGGGCGCCCAGCGCCCGTTCGGCAGCGATGGCGGTGCCGCTGCGAGAATTGTGCAGGGCAGTCAGGCGCTCCTCTGTCAGCGCGTCGCCATGGCGACATTCAATCCCGATGATGCCCTGGCCGATAGCGGGCAGACACTGTGCCGGGGAGAGTTCGGCGCTGATGCGGCTTGCCAGGCCCAGACGCCCGAGGCCTGCGGCTGCCAGCAATATGGCATCACAGTCGCCATCATCGAGCTTGCCAAGACGCGTCTCCACATTGCCTCGCAATGGCACGACTTGCAGGTCGGATCGCAGCCTGCGCATCTGGCTGGCGCGCCGCAGGCTGGATGTCCCCAATCTCGCACCTTCGGGCATGTCTTCCAGTGTCGCGAATGTGTTGCTGACAAACGCATCGAAAGGGTTGGCGCGCTTGAGCACGGCGGCGATGTGCAATCCCGACGTGATATCTGCCGGCATATCCTTCATGGAATGCACCGCAATGTCGGCGCGGTCAGCGAGAATCGCGACTTCCAGTTCCTTGATGAAAAGCCCCTTGCCGCCGACCTTCGCCAGGCTGCGATCCAGGATTTCATCGCCCCGGGTGCTCAGGGGAACCAGCTCCGTTTCGATGTCTGGATGGGCTTTGTGCAACAGGCCAGCCACATGCCTGGCCTGCCAGACCGCCAGCGGGCTGCGCCGGGTAGCAATACGCAGCAGCTGCTTCATTCGGCATCGCCTGTTTTCAGCCGCCGCCGCAGCCCCGGAGCCAGCCTGCGGCTGACGGCAAGTTCCTGGTCCAGCCCGTCGACGATGGCCTGGTAGCTGCCCTCGTGATTCTTGCGGACGCTGCGCAGCCGCGCCAAAGCGACCAAGGCATTGCGGTGGATGCGGACAAAGCTGTCAGCAAATTCATCTTCGAGATCTTTCAGGGGCTCGTCAATCAGCACCTCGCCACCGTCGTAATGCACAACCACATACTTCTGGTCGGCACGAAAACAGGATATTTCCTCGACCGGAATCATGCGCAGGCCCTCACGCACCCGCGCACAGATGCGCGTGCGCGCCGCACTCCCGACGCCAGCAGCCGCCAGCTGCGGACGGGTCAGCCGTCCGGCACGCTTGAGGGCGCGCTCGAGTTTCTCGGAGCGCACCGGCTTCATCAGATAGGCGATGGCTTCAGCATCGAAAGCGTCGATGGCGTATTCGTTATAGGCAGTCGTGAAGATCACAGCTGGCGGAGTTTCCATTGTCATCAGGTGGCGGGCAGTTTCGATGCCGTCCATGCCGGGCATGCGAATGTCCAGCAGTACGATATCGGGTACGGCCTCGGCGCAGGTCGCCAGCGCCTGCTCACCGTTGCTGGCCGAGCCGACGATTTCATAAGCGCCAAGATCTGCGATAAGCCGTCCCAGACGTTCCCGGGCAGGCGCTTCGTCGTCAACGATCAGAACTTTCATTTTCCGGCGATTCCTCGCGTGGGAACGTGAGCGTGACGCAATAGTCGCTTTCAGACCGGGTGACTTCAAGGGCCGCCCTGCCCTGGTAGGCCAGTTCCAGTCTTTCGCCGATATTGGTCATCGCCATGCGATTGCCACGCTGTCGCTCGGCGGGCGATTGCTCCGGCAGTGGATTGCTGACGCTGAGAATTACCTGTCGGCCTTGGACTTTACCGCTGATGCTTACGCAGCCGCCATTCGGCAGAGGTTCGATGCCGTGATAGATGGCGTTTTCCAGCAGCGGCTGGATGATCAGGCTGGGCACCATGAGGTTCATGGGCAGCTGTTCAACATCCCATTTCACCTGCAGTCGCTCCCCCAGCCGCAGCTGCTCGATGCGCTGATACAGTCTTGCCACTTCCAGTTCTTCGCGCAGCGGAATCTGTGATCGTCTTTCCCGCAAGCTTGCCCGGAACAAGTCGGCCAGGTCTTCGACCGCCTGTTCGGCAGTCTCCGGGCTGCTGCGCGTCAGCGCGGCAATGGTATTCATACTGTTGAACAGGAAATGCGGTCGTATTCGGGCCTGCAGGGCTTCGATGCGCGAGCGTGCTTCCATTTCCACGTTGCGCTTCCATTGGCTGCTTACATACAGGTAACGCAGCAGCATTGCGCCGACAATCAGGCTGATGCCGAGGTTACGTAATACGAACTCGAGATGACCAGCGGACGACAGCGAGCCGCCACCGCTGATCCGAATGGCCCAGTAAGCTGCTTCGGATACCAGCCCGGTTGTTGCCAGCATCAGCAGCAGGCAGATTGCGGTTGCTGCCGGGATGGGCATTCGAGCCAGGCGCGGCCGCGCCTGGCACAACACCAGCGCGGTACCCAGACCCACCCATAAAAGAAACAGCGAGGCCTTGCCGAGATCCGTCCAGAAACCGGTTATCGAATCGTAGCGTGCCAGGCTCAGGATGATGGCCACCAGTTCGGCCACCAGGACAATTCCAAAAACCACGATCGGCGTGCACAGATCGGGGAGGAAAAACTGGCGAGTGTCTTTTCCCTGAACCTTGTCTTCAGCCATTGCCAGCCGCCTTCTTTTTTGCGGCATTTTCAAATAGCCCGCGTTTCAGGGTGTACAGGGAAGAGATATCGCTGTCGGCGTGGCCTTCGCCCAGCAGTCGCCTGTAATGCAGGAGCGTCATTTCCACCATGGGCAGAGTGACCCCGTGTCTGGCGGCCATGGCTTTGCAGATTTCCAGGTCTTTGCGGTGCAGGGAGACTTTGAAGCCGAGCGGGAATTCGCCCCGGACCATGGTCTCGCCGCGATGCGCAAGAAACCAGTTGCCGGCGGCGCCACTACTCAGGGTCGATACCACGCGCTCAATGGGCAATCCTTCGGCAGCGGCGAATGCCATGGCCTCGGATACAGTCTGATTGATACCCGCCACCATGACCTGGTTGATGGCCTTGGCGGCCTGGCCGGCGCCGGCTGGGCCCATGAGGGTCATCCGGGAGCCAAGCGCTGCCAGCAGCGGGCGGGCGCGCTCAAAATCTTTGGCGGAACCGCCTGCCATGATGGCCAGGCTGCCCTGCTGAGCGCCCTCGGTACCGCCACTGACCGGGCAGTCCAAAAAAGCGATGGCCCGTTGGCCCAGGGTTTCGCAGGCGCTGCGTGCGGTGGCTGCACTGGTGGTGGAGCAGTCGATCACCAGCCCGCCGGAGTCCATGCTCGTCGCTATTTCATTGACGTTAGTCAGGACGTCCTGGTCACCCGAGACGCACAGGATTACCGCATCGCAGTGCCTGGCCAGATCGCGTGTACTGAGGAAGGCGGCACAGCCAGTCTCTGCCTGGAACGCCTCGGCGCGCTGGGAGCTGCGGTTGTAAACGCCCCGCAGCCAGCCAGCCTGGTGCAGGCGCAGCGCCATGGGCCAGCCCATGGCGCCCAGGCCAATGAATCCGGTTTTCATCTGATCGCTGCGGTTGTGAGCATGACTTGAGCGCGCGCCGGCATCGATGCAAGCAGCGCTTTTGTCCCAAAGATTTCAGGAGCCGTCAGTATCGCACCATTCCTGCACCTGGTCGCGAGCCCGTGCCAGCGCTGCTTCGTGCTGTTGGGTGGAATAGTACTGGCGCTCGCCATTTTGATCGACCTCGTAGAGCCGATGGGCCGTGGTTACGCGCTGCTGGTAGGCGCGTGCTTTTTCGCAGTTGGCCGCACGCTGCTCGGCGCGGTCGCGGTCCTGCGCCTGTTTGGCCGCAGCTTGTTCGCGTGCCGCTGCGCGTCCGGCCTGCGCCTGGGTCAAGGCTTCGCGCCGCGCCGCAACCGCTGCCGGGTCGGTTTTGCCGGTGCTCAGCTTGAGACGCTCGGCGCCAGCGTCGGCCGGCCGGTCGCTGTAAATAACGTTGCCGGCATCGTCCACCTGGCGGTAGACATCAGCGGATGAAGCGACACCAGCGGCGACGAAAGCAAGTATGCAAACGCTCAAAGTCTTGTTAGTCATCGGATGATTCCTTGCAGAGCCGCGCAACATCAGCGCGCGCCTTGTCGATCATAGCGGCAGCTTCCTCAGCGTCCAGAATTCGCATTGCGCCGTCATCCCCGCGTTCGGCCAGCACCTCGGCGCTCTCGTACCTGGCGACGATATGCCTGGCCTGCTCACAGGGCGAGAGTTCCTCGAAAGCAGGGGCTTGCTGGTTTTCTGCCGCGGGCGCCGGGCTCGGTCGTGCGATCCAGACCTCGATACGCCGGGCGTCAGCAACAGGCTTGTCCGTATATTCAGGTTCGCCCGCGGCGCCGGTTGTTACAAACACCTCGGTGGCGCCGCCGCTGGCGGACATTGCAAACAGGATGAGGGCTAACAAGCTATGTTTCATGATTGCGACCTTCGCGGGTTCCAGGGCTACAAGGCATCGGCATTGGTTTCGCCGGTACGAATCCGAACCACCTGTTCGAGTTCACTGACGAATATCTTGCCATCGCCAATTTTGCCCGTGCGCGCCTCATTGATGATGGCCTCGATGGCGCGCTCCACCAGGCTATCTTCAATCGCCAGCTCGAGCTTGAGCTTGGGCAGGAAATCCACCACATACTCGGCGCCCCGGTACAGCTCAGTATGGCCTTTCTGGCGCCCGAATCCTTTGACCTCGGTCACAGTGATGCCCTGTACGCCGATATCCGCCAACGCCTCACGGACATCATCGAGCTTGAAAGGTTTGATGATGGCAGTAACCATTTTCATCGATGCTGTCTCCAGAATCTTGCGCTAAGCAGTTTAGCACCGGCCCGTCCCGGGCCAGGAGCCGGAGGCGAGTTTTCGCCCAATGTCCGGGCCCGTTAGAATAGGCGGAGGGCGGTTCCGCGCCCCGGACAGCCGACAGCGAGCCCTGGTGGAGGAAGCACATGGACCCACGATTCATCGATGATCTTGCACGCAAGCTTTCCGAGGCATTGCCCGGCGGCGTGCGCAGCCTGCAGCAAGACCTGGAAGGGAATTTCAAAGCGGTGCTTAAGTCTGCGCTTGGCAAGCTGGATCTGGTTACCCGCGAGGAATTTGAAGTTCAAAGCGCCGTGCTGGCGCGCACACGCGAACGCCTGAAAGATTTCGAGACGCGGGTTGCGGCCCTGGAAACGGCCAAACCTGCGGGCAAACCAACGACCAGCAAGAAAAAAAGCGGTAAGAAAACCGGCAGAAAGAAAGCCGCAAAGTAACGCTTTAAACCGGATTGCCATGGAGGGCACCGATGACGCTCGCAACCGTATACAGCCGGGCAATGGATGGTCTGGCGGCACCCCTGGTGCGAGTCGAGGTGCATCTGAGTAATGGCTTGCCGACGCTCTCCATCGTGGGGCTGCCGGAAGCCGCCGTGCGCGAAAGCAAGGACCGGGTGCGCTCCGCAATAATTAACGCACGCTTCGAATTTCCGGCGCGCCGCATCACCGTCAACCTGTCTCCAGCTGACCTGCCAAAACAGGGAGGTCGCTTCGACTTACCCATTGCGGTGGGTATCCTGGTGGCCTCCGGTCAGCTTCCCGACGGCGCGCTTGCCGAACTCGAGCTTTTCGGCGAGCTGTCTCTGGACGGCACCCTGAGAGGTTTCGCCGGGGCTTTGCCGCTGGCCATGGCGGCTCGTCGCTGCTCACGGCGCCTGGTCCTGCCCCAATGCATCGCGGCAGAAGCTGCCCTGGTGCCTGCAACCCGGGTACTGGCAGCCGGCCATCTCCTGGAAGTTGCGGCACATCTTGCCGGCAAGCGAACCCTTGCGACCGAGGTCGTGCGCCGCGATCCCAGGACCAGCTCTGATGGGCCCGACCTGTCCGAAGTGCTTGGCCAGGAGATACCCAAGCGCGCGCTGGCCATCGCCGCTGCTGGTGCCCATGGCATTCTGTTGGTGGGTCCGCCGGGCACTGGCAAGAGCATGCTGGCGTGCCGCCTGCCGGGAATCCTGCCGCCCATGACCGAGGCCGAGTCCCTGGAAGTGGCGGCTATAGCCTCTCTGAGCGGCCAACAGTTTCGCGTGCGGGATTTCGGCGTGCGGCCGTTTCGTAGTCCGCATCATACGGCCTCTACGGCAGCCATGGCGGGCGGGGGCAGCACACCCCAGCCGGGGGAAATCTCCCTGGCTCACAATGGTGTGCTGTTTTTGGACGAACTGCCGGAATTTGGCCGCCGGGTGCTGGAAGTTCTGCGCGAGCCCATGGAGACGGGTGTGGTAAGAATCTGCCGAGCCAGGCATCGGGCGACATTCCCGGCGCGATTCCAGTTGGTGGCGGCCATGAACCCCTGCCCCTGTGGGTATCTGGGTGACCGGCGCGGCCGCTGCCGCTGTACTGCCGAGCAGGTTCAGCGCTACTGCCATCGGCTGTCGGGCCCGCTGTTGGATCGCCTGGACCTCACGGTGTCAGTGCAGCGCCCCCCCAACAGCGTCTTGTTCGCTACGGCTGCCGGTGATCAGCCGGCAAACCGGGAAAGCGCCAGCGTGGCGCGGCAGGTGGTGCGGGCGAGACGGGTGCAACTGGGGCGCCAGGACATGCCCAACGCGCTGCTGGCGGGCGAGGCGCTCGGTCGCTGGTGCCGACCCACCAGCACAGGCCAGCGAGTGCTCGAGCGTGCGGTATCCCGCTTTGGCTTCTCCATGCGGGCAGCCCACAAGCTGTTGCGGGTGGCGCGCACCATTGCGGATCTGGAGGGCGCCGCCAGGACCGGCAGCGAGCATATCAGCGAAGCGGTGACTTACCGGCGGGCCGGGGCGCCGGACAACTCAAAGGATTGAGGAATGGGCGGCCACTCCTGTTGTTTGCAGCACAAGCCAGCCTGTTACTGGCTTTGGGCCACCATGTAGTCCACGGCAGCTCGCACCGCTGCATCGCTGAGATTGATCTGACCCCCCTTGGCGGGCATGACACCGGCCTCTCCCTGGTAGCCATTGATGGCGTTGGCGTACAGAGCGTCGATACCCCGGGCAATGCGTCCCGACCAGTCTGCGACGTCGCCCAGCCTCGGTGCACCCGCGATGCCAGGCGTATGGCAGGCCATGCAGGCGCTGTTATAGGTTTTCTCACCGGAAACTGCCGCCACGGTGACAACCTCGGCCTGGGGAGCCACAACTACTGCTGGTGCGCTTCCAGCCGGTGGCGGCGTCTCTACCACGGGTTCCGCCTCGCCTTCGATCACCACCGTGCCAAACGGGGCAATCTGCTCATCGATCATGCCAATGACCGCCGGGTCTTCGGCGATGAAGGCTTCCTGGGTACGTCCGCCGATGATCTCGGACAACACGATCATCGCCACGCTAAACAGCACAAGCGCACCAATAATCAGCATGAAAGTATCGAAAAACTTGCGGTCGTGACTCACGTTGACTCCAGGAATCGGGCGGGATCGGCAGCGATCGGGGAACGCAGTATAGCCAGTTTACTGCAGACCATAAAGTTGTCACAGGGCCTGTGGCGGGGGCCACTGCCCGGTACAATAGGCGCCGATATTTCGGCACGATTTTCTTCAGCGCCCGTAGCTCAGCTGGGTAAGGGCGGAATCAGGCAAAGCCAATAATTTGGCTTTGGCCCGCCCGAACGCCACGAGGCTATCGGTTAGACAGAGCGAGTGGCCGGGCTCGAGGAGCGTAGCGACGAGAGGAGTACTGCAGTCGCGCAGAGCGCGACCGGTTAGAATAAGCGACCACGTTTCTGCACCAACACCATCAGCGCCCGTAGCTCAGCTGGATAGAGTACTGCCCTCCGAAGGCAGGGGTCACAGGTTCGAATCCTGTCGGGCGCGCCAAAAAAAGCCAAAAGGTCCCATCCGGGACCTTTTGCTTTTTAGCCCGATCAGGATTGAACCTGAGCAGCGCAGAGCGCTGCGGTTCGACAAATTGCGATCAAGCACTTTGGGCGTCGCCGCAACGCGGCGACGGGGCATCGCCCCGAGAATCGCCCTCAGGCGATTCGAGTCAATCCTGTCGGGCGCGCCATTTACCTGTGCCTCACGAGGCGAGGCTGCCGTCGCACGGCAACCGTTGCCGTTGGTATCAGCGCTGCAACCCAACCTCATCATCTGTGGAACGATTATGTCTAAATGTGATCTCGGCATTTGACTGGCTGTGCGTCCGTGGCCAGAATGACCGGTAATGATAGGTAGAAGCCACGATGGGGCGACTGGCTCCGGGTTGCTAGCTTATTGGGACAATCGCCAGGGCCACAGACATTTGAAGATATTCGCCACATTTCGTCATCGCCGAAGCCGCGCGGCCCGTAGCGCCGCAGCGGGCCTCGTCGTCGCGTGGCTCAACCTCATTCTGCAGCCTTGCGCGCTGGCCCTCGATAGTAATGATGATCATGATTGCCCCCATTGCCCACCGGCGCACGTAAGCCAGCATGTGGGCCATGAACCGTCGGGGCACGCTGCCATGGAAGAGGCGCCGTGCGTGACCAGTGCGGATGACTGCAATCCATTAAACGATCTCAACTACGATGGTCGTACTTTCAAGCTTGCGGTCAAGGACCTGCCGGGCGAATTGCCGACGGTCATTTTTCCCGCCCAGTTCAAGATTCCGGCATTGCCACCCAGCCGCTGTACTGGCTGGCCCCGCACCCGAAGTCCGCCCCCGGGCGAACCCACCCCACTCAACATCCTCTACTGCGTCTATCTGGATTAACGATCCCTTCTAGCGAAACCGGTTTTGTCGGTGACACTCGAAGGAGATCGTTTTTATGTCGTTGCTACGTGGGGGGCGCACCAGCCCTTTTAAACCTGTATTGAATTGGCGCATCCAGTTGCTGCTGGGCGCACTGACCGTTGTCCTGATTACGCCTGTGTTTGCCGGGGCGCCGCCGCTCTCACTCGCTGAGGCCGAATCGCTGGCCCTGGCAGATGAGCCAGGCCAGGCAGCCTTCCTTGCGAGGGCCGATGCGCTGGCCGAGGAGGCGGTGGTCGCCGGGCAATTGCCGGATCCGAAACTCAGGCTTGGTCTGGCCAACTATCCCATCGAATCGGGTGGGTTCACCAGCGAGGGCATGACCCAGGCGCAGCTTGGTATACGCCAGACTTTTCCGCCGGGCAGGACCCGGTCGCTGAATTCACGGCAGTTTCAATCGCTGTCTGCTGAAATGGATCGCAGTGCACAGGCGCGTGCGCGGGATGTATTGACGTCAGCGCGCACCAGCTGGCTGGATGTCTATTACTGGGAAAGCGCCCAGGCGATCATCAGCGATACCCGGCCGTACTTCGAAGACCTGGCGACCGTGACGCGGTCGCTGTATGCAGTAGGCAAGAAAGACCAGCAGGATGTTCTGCGGGCAGAACTCGAGCTGAGTCGCCTGGATGACCGGCTGATGGACATCAGTCGCCAGCGTGGCCGGGCGCAAGCGATGCTGTCTCAATGGATCGGAGCGGATGCCTGGCGCAACACGGATCAACAATTGCCTGGCTGGGAGAGCATCCCGGATCTGCAGCTGCTCAAGAAAGAAATCCCGCATCACCCGGCCGTGCTGGCTGCCAATGCAAAAGTCGATGCACGGGCGGCGGGCGTGCGCCTGGCGGAGGAGCAATACAAACCAGGGTGGGCGGTAGATCTCGCCTACGCCTACCGGGATGGCCTGCTGCCCAACGGCAGCCCGCGCTCCGACTTCGTAAGTCTGTCGGTCACCTTCGATCTGCCGTTTTTCCGCGAAAACCGCCAGGACCGGAAGTTCGCCGCGGCACTGGCTGAGCGGCGCGCTGCCACCGAATCCAGGGAAGAACTTTTACGGCGCCTCAACAGCCAGCTCGACGCCGAATTTGCGCGCTGGCGCGAACTCACGCGCCGCGTTGAACTGTATGAACAGCAGATCCTGGTAATAGCAGAGGATCAGTCGAATGCCGCGCTCGCCGCCTATCGCAGCGAGGCTGGCGATTTCGCCGACGTCATGCGTGCCGTTATCGACAAACTGAATGCGCGGCTGGATCTTGTCCGCCTGAAAACTGAACGGGCACAAAGCTATGCAGTGCTCGCAAATCTCGGAGGGTTCTCCAGATGAAATCATTTCTGAAGATTGCACCGGCAATCATGCTTCTGTTGGCCATCGGATTCGGGTTGGGCCGCTGGTGGCCGGGAGAAGCTGATATGGCCGGCGCTTCCAGTGGCAGCGAACGCGACATTCTTTACTGGAAAGCGCCAATGGACCCGAACTACCGGCGCGACAAGCCCGGTAAGTCACCAATGGGTATGGATCTTGTGCCGGTATACGCAGACGAAGTAAACGGCGAGGATCCGGCCGTTGTTGCCATCGATCCCACTGTGGTCAGCAACCTGGGTGTGCGCACTGAAACCGTCGCTTACGGTCCCCTGTCGCGGCAAATCAACACGGTTGGTTACGTGGGCTATGACGAAGATAGCTGGCACGAAGTCAATACACGCGTGGAAGGCTGGGTTGAAAAACTGAGCATCAAAGCGAGCGGTGAACCGGTACAGCGCGGCCAGGTTCTGTTCGAACTCTATGCACCTACGATCGTCAATGCGCAGGAGGAATACCTGGCGGCGCTCAAGAGCCGGAACCCCGCACTGCATGCGGCTTCCCGGGAACGGCTCGCGGCTCTGGGCATGACGGCAAGCGAAATCAGGCGTCTTGACAAGGAACGCACCGTTAAGCGACGCACTCGCGTCTACGCATCCACCGATGGCGTCGTGGCCCGGCTGAATGTTCGCGAAGGGATTTTTGTCACGCCGGCAACTCCTGTCATGTCGATAGCGAATCTCGATCGCGTCTGGGTCTTGGCGGAAGTATTCGAACGCCAGGCGGCCTGGGTAGAGCAGGGCCAGCGCGCGGAAATCACGCTCGATTATCTGCCGGGCCAGCGGATGCGCGGCACCGTCGACTACGTGTACCCGGAGCTTGATCCGAAAACGCGCACCCTGAAAGTGCGATTGCGCCTCGACAATCCGGCAATGACGCTGCGGCCCAACATGTTCGCCCGGGTACGGATCCAGGGCACCCCGACTGACGCAGTGGTGCATGTACCGCAGGAATCTCTGATTCGTGGCGGCGCCGTGAACCGGGTGGTGCTGGCACAGGCAGATGGCAAATTCCGGTCGCAGCCGGTGGAGGTGGGAATAGAGGCGGGCAGCCGCGTTGCAATTCAGTCCGGGCTGACTGCCGGAGATCGGGTGGTGACATCTGGTCAGTTCCTTATCGATTCCGAGTCGAACATCGAATCAGCCCTCGCTCGCATGGAAGTTGGCGGGCATCGGTCGACGCCAGGGCAGGTGCGGGTCGGGGCGGTTGTCCGCGGGGTGGACGTAGCGGCGTCGACGGTGCGACTCGAGCACGCGCCCATTGCCGAGTGGTCATGGCCGTCCATGACCATGAATTTCGACGTGACCTCGGCAGAGTTGCTGGCGGGCCTGAGCGTTGGCGATGAGGTCGAAGTGACCATAGAAAAACACTCGGACAATCACTATGTCATCACGGGCATCAAGTCTGCCCATGCGACCAGGGGTTCCGATCACCAATCCGGATCTGCCGCTACCGAAGCCGAGGATCACAGCCACCACACAGGGGAGACACAGTAATGATCACCGGTCTCATTCGATGGTCGATCAAAAATCGTTTCCTGGTGTTGCTGGCAACGGGATTTCTGGTTGCCTGGGGTATTTACTCCGTCAAGCAGATACCCGTTGACGCTCTGCCGGATCTTTCCGACGTACAGGTGATCATCAAAACCTCGTTTCCCGGCCAGGCCCCGCAGGTGGTGGAAGACCAGGTGACCTACCCTCTCACTACCGCAATGTTGTCGGTGCCCAAGGCCGTTACGGTGAGAGGCTATTCATTTTTCGGTGATTCATACGTGTACGTCATATTCGAAGATGGCACCGACCTGTATTGGGCGCGCTCGCGGGTCCTCGAGTACCTGAGTCAGGTAACCGGGCAATTACCGGACAATGCCAAACCCGCACTGGGTCCGGATGCCACTGGCGTGGGCTGGATTTATGAATACGCACTGGTCGACCGAACCGGCCAGCATGATTTGTCTCAGCTCCGCAGGCTGCAGGACTGGTTCCTGAAATATGAATTACAGACTGTGCCCGGCGTAGCCGAAGTGGCGACGATTGGTGGCATGGTGCGTCAATACCAGGTGGTGGTAGACCCGGACAAGCTGCGTGCTTTCGGCCTCACCCTTGCCGGCATCAAGCAAGCAATCCAGTCCGGCAACCAGGAGTCAGGCGGTTCTGTGATTGAGATGGGCGAAGCGGAATACATGGTGCGTGCTTCGGGTTACCTGAAGGGTCTGGACGACCTGGCGCAGGTGCCCCTGGGCATCAACATGAACGGAACCGCCATCACGCTGGCGGATGTTGCCCAGTTGCGGCTGGGCCCGCAAATGCGTCGCGGTATTGCCGATCTCGACGGCGAAGGCGAGGTGGTGGGTGGCGTGATCGTCATGCGCTGGGGTGAGAACGCATCCAAGACCATCGATGCGGTCAAGAATCGCCTCACAGAACTCGAGCGCGGGCTGCCGGAGGGCGTAGAAATCGTTACGACCTACGACCGTTCGGCCCTGATCGAGCGCGCGGTGGCTACTCTGCAGGGCAAGTTGATCGAGGAATTCCTGGTGGTCGCGCTGGTTTGTGCCGCGTTTTTGTTCCATTTGCGGTCGTCGGTAGTGGTAATTCTGAGTTTGCCGGTAGGCATCCTCGTCGCATTTATTGTCATGCACCTGCAGGGTTTGAATGCCAACATCATGTCGCTCGGCGGTATCGCCATTGCCATTGGCGCCATGGTGGATGCCGCTATTGTAATGATCGAAAACGTGCACAAACGTATCGAGCACGAACCACTGACCGATGAAAACCGCTGGCGCATCATTGGCGATGCGGCCAGCGAAGTCGGGCCGCCCTTGTTTTTCTCTCTGCTCATCATCACCCTGAGCTTTCTGCCGGTATTTACCCTGGAAGCCCAGGAAGGGCGCTTGTTTGCGCCCCTCGCCTTTACAAAGACTTATGCCATGGCCGCCGCGGCCGGATTGTCCATCACGCTGGTCCCGGTGCTGATGGGGTACTTCATCCGCGGCCGCGTGATACCGGAGCGGAAAAACCCCGTTAACCGGCTGCTGGTTGCCGTTTACCGGCCCGTGATTCATGGCGTGATTCGCTATCCAAAGGCAACGCTGGTGCTTGCGTTTTTAGTATTGGTGGTTGGCCTTTGGCCGGCAACCAGGCTGGGCTCGGAATTCATGCCGCCGCTGGACGAAGGCGACCTGATGTACATGCCGACCACCTACCCGGGCGTCTCCATCGACAAGGCCCGTGAGTTGCTGCAGCAGACCGACAAGATGATCCGCACCGTGCCCGAAGTGAAGAGCGTGTTCGGCAAGATCGGGCGAGCCGAGACCGCCACCGATCCGGCACCCCTGACCATGATCGAAACCGTGATTCAGCTGAAGCCGCGCGAGGAGTGGCGGGCTGGCATGACGCCCGAAGGCCTGCGCGAGGAACTGGATCGTATCGTCAGGGTCCCCGGTCTGACCAACGCCTGGGTCATGCCCATCAAAACCCGTATCGATATGTTGGCGACCGGTATCAAGACACCGGTTGGCATCAAGGTTGCCGGGCCGGATCTGGCTGTCATTGAAGGCATTGGCAAAGACCTGGAACGCGTGCTCGCTGATGTGCCGGGCACTGCTTCGGTGTATTCGGAGCGGGTTGCCGGCGGCCGCTACGTGGACGTCGATATCGACCGGCAGCGGGCCGCTCGTTACGGACTCAACATCAATGATGTGCAGGATATCGTGCGCACTGCCATTGGTGGCATGAACGTAACCCAAACCGTCGAAGGGCTCGAGCGTTATCCCGTCAATCTGCGTTATCCGCAGCGGGTGCGCAATTCGCTCGAGCAGCTTCGGCTTTTGCCAATCGTTACGCCCCAGGGTGCACGTATCGCCTTGGCCGATGTTGCCGATGTCAAAGTGATTGATGGTCCGCCGATTATCAAGAGTGAGAATGCGAGGCCCAACGGTTGGAGCTATGTCGACATCACCGGCCGCGATCTCGGTTCTTACGTGGCCGAGGCCCAGCGTACGGTCGCAAACCAGCTGGATTTGCCGGCGGGCTATTCGCTCACCTGGTCAGGCCAGTACGAGTACATGGTGCGCGCCAAGGAGCGCTTGTCTCTGGTCGGTCCGATCACGCTTGCCATCATTATCTTTCTGCTTTATCTCAATTTCCGGCGCTTCGCCGAAGTGGCGATAATCATGGGCACCTTGCCGATGGCCCTGATCGGGGGTATCTGGCTCCTGTATCTGCTGGATTACGACTTGTCTGTTGCTGTCGGGGTCGGCTTTATTGCGCTCGCGGGTGTGGCTGTCGAAATTGGCGTGGTAATGCTGGTTTACCTCAACCAGGCTATCCGTTTACACAAGTCCAGAGCAGAGTCCGAGAATCGGGCGCTGACCCCGAACGACGTACGGCGGGCCGTCATTGACGGTGCGCTCTTGCGGGTTCGACCGGTCATGATGACTGTGGCAGCCATCATTGCCGGCTTGTTACCCATCATGCTCGGCGGCGGCACCGGCTCCGAAGTCATGCGGCGCATCGCCGCACCCATGGTGGGAGGCATGGTCAGCGCCACCGTCCTGACATTGGTGGTTATACCGGCACTGTTCCTGGTCTGGCGCGGACGTGAGACGGAACACCGGATTCAGGCCGACGCAACTTAACCTGGGCGACCCGAGACCGCATGCCATCGCCTGCAGCCCGCGGGATCAGACAAGCTGCGGGCAACCAGACCCAGGTCGGCCGAGTACAGTGCAAGCCCCGGATTGCCGATTGCATTCATGAAGTTATGAATCGGCTTAGGGGTTTTCCTTCACGGGTGGGTGGGTAAAAACCCGTCAGATTTTGGGTGTTTGTCCGGGTTTTGCCGGGCGCTAGTGCGGCGCAGACTGAAGGCCGGATTCAGCAAAAGAGCACAGGGAGAGGCTCGCTGGCACTGGGGGTAGCAAACATGACCATTCAACTTGGACGTCTCTCCATCGAATATGTCGTGGCCTATGAGCATGGGCCGGGTTCACGGCGGGCCATTGATGTCATTCGCTCGCAATGGGAGGCTCACCAGGCCCGGGCGCAGCAGCGATCCACCATCAGCATGGTGGTCAATCGTTGGCTGATAACGCCTGCGGTGGTTGGAACCCTGCTGGGATTGATGATCAGTTAAACCCCGACCCCGGGGTGAATTTGCGGGCTCAGCTCAGGCGCCGGTCTTTGCGCACGCTGCTGCCAACGGCAAATCTGAAATGCTCGGGGCTGTCGATGGTCATGCCCGCGCCGCGCCGGGATACATGGGCGACGATGGCTTTGCGGCGCTTGATCTTGATGACGGGCTGCAAGCCCAGCACAAAGATAAGGTCCACAAGCTGGCCACGGGGCAGGTCCAGGGAATCGGCTTCAACAAAGACACCAGCCGGGCTCAAATTGGCTGTTTTGCAACGACGCAGCTGGCCGCCGGGAATCCTGAGATAAACCCGCGTGACGGCTTTTTGACGTGTGTTCAGCCTGCGCTCCATTTTTTGCTCCCGGCACCGATTATTGATTTCTGATTAGTCGGGCTACGGCGGCTCCACCGAGTCGTTCAGAAAGAAGCCGCGTCTGGGGATTTGTACCGCTTTGGCGGGGTCCTGTCAGTCCAGTTTTTACAATAACGTCACGTCTTTCTCCGAAACCCCGCACTCAGGCGCTTTTTTTCGGCGAAATCCACATGGTGATTATGGCGCTCATAACAGTTTCCCCGGCACTGTCTGTTACTTCGGCGGTAACCGGCAATTCGAAGGCGTCCCCGGGCAAGACCGGACCCGGGATGCGGGCCGTGGCCTGCAGGTGACTCTGGGCGCGCGCCAGGTACCGGACGCTCATGCCCTTTGGTATCCAGCGCATGCCCGGTGGCATCGATGCGTCGGTCATGGTGCCAGCGGCAAGCTCGCACAAGTTGCACATGGCTATGGCGTGGACGCCTCCCAGGTGATTACGGACCCGGCGGCGATTTTTCATGCGCACCCGGGCCAGGCCCGGTTCCAGCTCCTCGAAGACGGGAGCAATGCTGGCGAAGTAGGGTGCCTTCAGGCATACAATTCGGGAAAACAACCACTTACCCATAGGGTATCGGGCAAAGTTTCGGTACAATTCCAGCACCCTGGGCATGCTGCTGGTACTCATGGAGATGAATGTTGCTGGTGCATGGGTCGACCACAGTCTGCACGAGGTCCTGCCGCGGCGGCAAGCACGGGGATTTGTTCAGGTGAAGGCATGGTACGGGTGTTTTGCTAACTGGTTAGCCACCTGCCGGGTCTTTCCTGTTAAGCTTTTCAATCTGAATTTTTCTGGAGTTCTCTAATGTTGCGAACGCGTATAGCAGCCATCATCACGGGCATGCTGCTGGGCATATTGCCGTTGTTTGCTCTCGCCGATCGCGAGGCGGCACAACAGCTGATCATCCAGGGCCAATACGATGAGGCTCTGCGGGAGATCAATACGTTGTTGGCAGCCTCGCCCGATGACGCCGAGCTAAGGTTTTTGAAGGGCATTGCCTATGCCGAGCAGGGCGAAGAAGACCTGGCAATCGAAGTGTTTGCCGGACTCACGCAGGATTATCCCGAACTTCCGGAACCCTATAACAACCTGGCGGTCCTGTTTGCGCAGCGCGGCGAATACGACAAGGCCAGGGAGGCGCTGCTGGCGGCCATTCAGACGCACCCCAGCTATTCCACCGCTCACGAAAATCTCGGTGACCTGTATGCCAAGATGGCCGGCAACTCATACAGCCGTGCTTTGCAGGAAAACCAGAGTAACGAGTCAGCACGCGTCAAGCTTTCCAAGATGAATACCTTGTTCGCGGCTCCGCCCGCTCAACAAGTGGTGGCCGCCAACCAGCAGCCAGCGGGTGCCGCGCCCACCGGTGGCAGTACGCAAGTACAGCCGCCAGCTGCCGCGCAGCCGTCGCCGACTACGCAAATTCCGCCACCAGCAGCAGAGCCCGTAGCGGCGACGCCAGCGCCGAGTCAGGCTGCGGTAAGTCAACCGGTGGCCAGCGAGCCGGCGGGGGTGAACAAGCAGGAGGCTGCAAACGCCATAGCCAGAACCATCGGCAGCTGGGCATCCGCGTGGTCGAGCCAGGATGTGGATGCCTATTTGTCGCACTACGCGTCGAGTTTCCGGCCTAACCGGGGCTTGTCCCTGGATACCTGGCGGGCGCAACGCCGTGACCGCCTGCGGCGCCCGTCTTTCATTGAGGTCGGCATTTCCGACCTGGTGGTCAATGTCGAAGGGCCCGATTCAGCGCGTGCTGTCTTCAAGCAGAATTATTCGGCAACGGGGTATTCGGATAGCGTTATCAAGACGCTGAGCCTGACCCGTGAGGGCGGCGACTGGAAAATAACCCGTGAGGTTTCGAGGGCGCCGTAAGTGCGATGGGTGAGAATATTTTTGGTGGCGACGCTGTGGGGCCTGGGTCCGACGGCGTTCGCTGATATCGCCGAATCCCGCCCCGGCATGCCACAGGATCCCGAGGCACGCCTGGTGATGGCGCTTGACCTGTTCAGCAATGGTGAACTGGACGGGGCCATAGCCGAGCTCGAACCGGTGGTATTGAGGATGCCAAACTACCGCCTGGCGCACCTGGTATACGGTGACATGATGGCGGCCAGGGCTGGCGTTCCGCTGTCCCTGGAAGCGTCCTCCGGGTTGCCGCGGGCGCTGGTGAACGACTTGTTGTCGGAGGCCAGGCAGCGCTGGCGCCAGAGCCGATTCGATCCGGCGGGCAGGGTCCCCGAGCAATTGCTGCGTTTTGCCGCCGATCAGGCCCATGCCGTATTCGTGGATCTGGCCCGCAATCGTCTGTTCGTGTTTCGCAACGAGGCAGGCGAGCCGGAGCTGGTGGCGGATTATTATGTGTCCGGCGGCAAGAATGGTACCCGCAAGCAGCGTCGGGGAGATCGGCGCACGCCGCTGGGTGTTTACTTTATTACCGAGCGTTTGCTTGGCGAAGCGTTACCGGACAAGTATGGTCCCATGGCATTCCCGGTGGATTACCCGAATCCCTGGGACCAGCGCCTGGGTCGCACTGGCAGCGGCATCTGGTTGCACGGCGTGTCCAGCGATACTTATAGCCGGCCGCCCCTTGACAGCGATGGTTGCGTGGCGCTGACCAATGAACAATTACTGGAGGTGGCGCCCATGCTGGCCATTGGACGTACGCCGGTAGTGATCGGCGAAAACCTCGCATGGACTTCACGCAGCAACCTGATGCCGCGCAAGGCGGGCATCGAAGCGGCAGTGGAAAGTTGGCGGGCCGACTGGACCAGCGGTGATGTGGAAGCCTACTTATCCCACTACGCGGATGACTTCAGCGCCCGGGGCATGAACAAAGCCCAGTGGTCGGATTACAAGCGCCGGGTGGACGCGGGTAAAACCTTCGTCGATGTGGAATTGCAGAACCTGGGTATCCTGGGTTATCCGGACGAGCCCGGCATGGTGGTTGTGACCTTCGCCCAGGACTACCGCAGCAACAACTTCAACGCGCGGGTTAACAAGCGTCAGTTCTGGCGGCAGGACGCTACCGGGCAGTGGCGCATTGTGTACGAGGGCAATTACTGAAAATTCGCTCAAAAAAAAGGCCGGTTCTGCCGGCCTTTTTTTATTTAACGGCTGTGCTAACTGCCGCTTAACTCCTTCTTCGCCAGGTAACTGGCGGCATCAAGAATTTCTCCATAACTCCTGATTTTGTCGCCGTCGATCACGTATTTGCCATTGACGATTACCGTGGGAGTGCTGGTTACCCGGTAACGGCGAGCCAGCGCTTCCGCGCGCCTCAGTTTGGTGTCCACCGCGAACGAGTTATAGGTCTGGCGAAATGTTTGTTCGTCTATGTTGTGGTTGGCAAAAAACGCCACCAATTCGTCTTCGTCAGTCATGGCTTTGCGGTTAACGTGCAGCTCTCTGAAGAAAGGCATATGGACTTCTTCCAAAACGCCGAGTGTTTCTGCAGTGTAGAAAACCCGCGCGTGAATTCTCGCCGGTCGATTGAATAGTGCGGGCACGCGCACCAGCTCCACATTGGCGGGCTTACCCGGTGCCCATTTTTCGACGAACGGCTGGAAATTGTAGCAATGCGGGCAGGTGTACATGAAAAACTCTGTCACCTCGACCTTGCCTGGTTCCACGCTGGTGGGTTGCGCCGGGCTCAAAACCGAATAATGATCCCCGACCCGGTAAGGTGCCGGTGCGTCCGGCCGCGTTGCCGGAGCTGCGCTGGTGCTGGCCGGTTGTGCCTGGGCCACCGTTACCGCCTCTTCAGGCAGCGGTTCTTCATTGCTGGCAGGCACTTGTGTCGGCGGTTCGCTGGTGCTGGCTACGGCCGCAGTTTCCAGGTCGTTGCCGGCTTCCTGTGCCGCGCTCTCGGGTGCGGGATCCTGCGCTTCAGCCGGTGCCTGATCGGCACTGCAACCGGTGGTGAACGACAGGCTCAGGAGCAATAGGCAAACGAGCGATGAGAAATGATTTGCGGATAAGATCTTCATGCTTTGGTCTCTGGCATTAAGTTGAGAATATTAGCGCAGGCCCTGGATATAGGCCGCCACGGCGCGCATGTCTGAGTCCGACATGCGATCGGCGATATTACGCATCATCTGATTCTTGTCGGATTTGCGCTCTTGGACCGCATAAGCTTTCAGTTGCGCATAGGTATAAGTCGCATGCTGGCCATCGAGGCGCGGATAAGCCGTTAATGGGTTGCCTTTGCCGGCCGGCCCATGACAGGCGATGCAGGCGGGGACGCCGCGATCGGCATTGCCACCGCGATACACGCGCTCCCCGGTGGCGACGAATTCGGGGTCGGCTTTGCCAGGCGCTGGCGTCTGCGAGGCATAAAAGGCGGCAAGGTCTTCCATATCCTGTTTGCTCAGGCCCATGGCCTGGGCAGACATCAGCGCGTTCTGACGTTTGCCGTCTTTATAAGCTTGCAACTGCATGACGATGTAGCTGGCGTGCTGACCGGCTATTTTTGGCCATTCAGGATTTGCGCTATTGCCGTCTGTGCCATGACAGGCGGCACAGGTCGCGGACTTCGCCTGCCCGGCCGACGCATCGCCATCTGCCGATGCATTGCCTTGCAGGAGTAACAGGCCGGCCATCAGGCCAATCAATAAATGCTGTCTCAATGCTTTGCTCCGAGCTGCTCTTCAAGGCGTTATTCGTTGCCCGGGCGCGGGCGCGCCGGGCGTGTGCGGCCGCCATGCTAAACTGCGTCCGCGCGTTACCGAAGGCGCATTGTACACCATGCACATCGTCATCCGAGTTGTAGTGGGACCCACAAATCCATGACCCAGTTCCCGGATATCCGGTTCCTCAAGAGCGCCCACAAACCCCGGGATTTTCCCCCTGATACCGGCCGCGAGGTGGCCTTTGCGGGCCGTTCCAACGCCGGCAAATCCAGCGCTATCAATGCAATCGTCGGACGCCGGGGCCTGGCGCGAACCAGCAAAACGCCGGGCCGCACCCAGCTGATCAATTTTTTTGTACTGGATGGCGAGCGCCGGCTGGTGGATTTGCCCGGTTACGGGTTTGCCCGTGTTCCGGTGGCAGTTCGAAAACACTGGCAAACGCTCATGGAAGCTTATTTTTCCGGACGCAAGTCGCTGGCCGGTGTCGTGCTGGTGGTGGATATCCGACGCGGCATCGGCGAGTTCGACCGCCAGATGCTGGACTGGGCCATGGCTTGCGCCTGCCCGGTCCATGTGTTGTTGACCAAGTCGGACAAGCTCAAGCGCGGCGGCATTGCCAGGGCACTGCTGGAAACCGAGCAGCAACTGGCCGAGAGCTATGCGGATTCGGCCCGCGCATCGCTCAGCCTGCAGGCCTTCTCCGCCCTGAAACGCGAGGGCCTGGCGGATGGCCATGCGTTGCTGCAGGACTGGCTGGAATTGCCTGCCTGACAATAAAAAAACCCCGGTGCCAGCTTTGGGGGCACCGGGGTAATCTACGCCCGGAATGGGGACGCCGGGCTGCTTGCCCACTCAGGGAGGTAAGTGGGCGAGCGTTGACCACGCTCCTGATTTAAGAGTGGATCCTGTGTCTAAAGTTCCGCCGCCGGTCCGCGCCAGCATACCGCCTGTTCCCGGTCTAATGAGCTTCGTCCCAGTTCTTACCTGATCCGGTATCGACCCTCAGCGGCACTTTGAGCGCGGCGGCGCCGGCCATGAGCTGTGCCACCTTTTTGGCCAGTTTCGCGGCCTCGTCGGCCGCGATTTCCAACACCAGCTCGTCGTGTACCTGCATGACCAGGCGCGCCGGCGCCTGTTTTTCTGTCAGCCAGTTATCCACCGCGATCATTGCCCGCTTGATGATGTCGGCGGCGGATCCCTGCATGGGTGCGTTAATGGCGCTGCGCTCGGCATACTGGCGTCGCTGGCTGTTGCGGGAATTGATTTCCGGCAAATACAGCCGGCGGCCAAAAACCGTCTCGACGTATCCCTGTTCGCGGGCCTGGCGCCGCGTATCGTCCATGTACCGCTTGACGCCCGGGTAACGGTCGAAGTACAGATCCACGTATTCCTGGGCGGCGCCGCGCTCGATGCCCAGCTGCCGCGCCAGGCCAAAGGCCGACATACCGTAAATCAGTCCGAAGTTGATGGCCTTGGCAGACCGTCTCTGCTCGTCACTGACCTCTTGCAGCTCGACCTCGAAAACTTCGGCGGCGGTGGCCCGGTGAATATCCAGGTCGGCGGCAAATGCCTCCAGCAAGCCCGCGTCCCCCGACAAGTGAGCCATGATGCGTAACTCGATCTGCGAGTAGTCTGCCGCCAGCAACAGGTGATCTTTCGGGGCTACAAATGCCTGGCGTATGCGCCGCCCCTGGGGCGTGCGAATGGGAATATTCTGCAGATTCGGATCCGAAGACGAGAGCCGGCCGGTGGCGGCGACGGCCTGGTGGTATGAGGTGTGGATCCGGCCGGTTTTCTGATTGACCTGGCCGGGCAGCTTGTCGGTATAAGTCGATTTGAGCTTGGAAAGACTGCGATATTCCAGGATGAGGCGCGGTAACAGGTAGGACTCCGACAGTTCCTGCAGTACGTCCTCGGCGGTGGAGGGCTGGCCTTTGGGCGTTTTGCGAATCACCGGCAGGCCCAGTTTGTCGAACAAGATTTCCTGCAGCTGCTTGGGCGAGCCCAGATTGAAGGGGCCGCCGGCTTCCTCGTGAGCTTGCTGCTCCAGTTCCGCCATTTGCTTTGCCAGCTCCCGGCTTTGCCTGGCCAGCATCTTGCTGTCGATCAGCACACCCAGGTATTCCATTTTCTGTAAAACCGGCACCAGCGGCTGCTCGATTTCCTCATACAGCCTGCGCAGCTGCTTGTTTGCGTGTAGCTGTGGCCACAGGCATTCATGCAGGCGCAGGGTAATATCGGCATCTTCGGCGGCGTAGGGCCCGGCCGTATCCAGTGGTACCTGGCTGAAGGGAATCTGCCTGGCCCCCTTGCCCGCAACCTCTTCGTACTTAGTGGTTTTGATTCCCAGGTAGTGGTTCGCCAGCGAATCCATGTCATGACGGCTTGCCGTGCTGTCAAGGACATAGGATTCAAGCATCGTGTCGAAGGCGATACCACGCATTTCGATGCCGTGGTTTTTCAGTACATGGGCATCGTACTTCAAATGGTGTCCGAGTTTGTTTTTCGTTGCTTCCTGCAGCAGAGGCCGCAACGCTTCCAGTACCTTGCCGCGGTTCAGCTGCTCAGGCGCTCCGGGATAATCATGGGCCAGCGGGACATAAGCCGCCTTCCCGGCAGTCACGGCAAATGAAACGCCGACGATTTCTGCATCCATGTAGTCGAGGCTCGAAGTTTCGGTATCAAATGCGATGAGGTCCGCTTCCTGCAGTTGTTTCAGCCAGGCATCAAAGGCGGCCTGTTCCAGCACAATTTCGTACTCGCCGGGCCTGGCATCGGGCTTTTTCGTTTCTGCATCGTTGGCAGGTTCACCGTCATCAATTTGTCGCAGCAAGCTTTTCAGTTCGAGCTCGGCAAAAAGTTTGCGCAAGGTCTCGAGGTCGGGTTCGGCGGGCGTCAGATCCGCCGGCGAAACTTTCAGCTCCAGGTCGCAGGCGATGGTTGCCAGTTGGCGTGACAGTTCCAGCTGCTCCAGGTTGGCGCGCAGGCTCTCACCGACCTTGCCCTTGATTTCGGCAGCGTGGCTGATGATGGCATCAAGGCTGCCATACTGGTTGAGCCATTTGGCCGCCGTTTTGGGACCGACTTTCGGGACGCCCGGGATGTTGTCGGAGCTATCCCCCACCAGAGCCAGATAGTCAATGATCTGATCGGGATTTACATCGAATTTTTCTTTGACGCCGGCCGGATCGAGTACCTGGCCGGTCATGGTATTCACCAGCGTCGTTTTGTCATCGACAAGTTGCGCCATGTCCTTGTCGCCGGTGGACACCAGGCAGCGCATGCCTTTTGCTGTGGCCTGGCGGACCAGAGTGCCGATCACGTCATCGGCCTCTACGCCTTCCATGCGCAGCAGCGGCAGTCCCATAGCACCGATAGCCGCCAGCAGCGGTTTTACCTGCTCGCGTAATTCATCGGGCATGGGCGGCCGGTTGGCTTTGTAGTCGGCAAACAGTTCATCCCGGAAGGTCTTGCCCTTGGCGTCGAACACCACGGCGACATGCTCCGGCTGATGCTCTTTGAGCAGCTTGTTCAGCATGTTGAGCACACCATAGACAGCGCCTGTGGGCTGACCGGCAGAATTGCTCAGTGGTGGCAGGGCATGGAAGGCCCGGTAAAGATATGAGGAGCCGTCGACAAGCACGAAGGGTTTGGGTTGATTCATTTTGGAGAAAGTTCAACTGTGCGCCGCCAGGCTGCGGCTACTGGTTCTTGTCCTTTTCTTGGCCTGCCGGTTGATCAGCGTCCTGTTCCGCGTCATCCGATAGCGTCGCCGCTTCGCCAGAGGGCGTGGGAATTTGCGCCGCTTCCGGCGGGGGCAGGTAAAGCTGACCCTTCTGGCCGCAAGCAATCAGCGAAAGCAGCAGGGCGCAGGCAATTAAACGCACGGTGATGACTCCAGAGGAGATGGGATGCCTGATTATATATGCGCTTGCGTTGACGTGGTGCCCCGTCTGCAAGGCTTCGGTTTTCCCTTATCGGGCGGCGTGTGCGGCACTCATATACTGGTTAGCAGAGCAAATTGGCCAGCGGGGTCCCTGAAAGTGCTGGAAATCAATCCCGAGATCGTCTCGCAAATCATCGACCGGGCGCGGGAGTTCCATGTCAAGGAAAGCGTAACTTTCAGCGAGGTTCCGCTGAGCCCAAGCGAAGACTGGGCCCAGCAGGTGCTGGCCAATCACAAGGACGATCCCACTTTTGACGAACTCATCGAGACCATCAATGACCTGGAGCCGGACCAGCAGGTGGAACTGGTGGCGCTGGTCTGGCTGGGGCGCGGTGATTATGCAATCGAGGAGTGGGCCGACGCCCTGGAGCAGGCGCAAGACAGCTGGAACACGCGAACCGCTGAATACCTGGTGGGCACGCCGATGCTCGCGGATTTTCTGGCCGAGGGCCTTGATTTGCACGGCTACTCGCCCTGAGGATACCGTCTGCCTCAGCGGGCTCGGGGGATCACCGCCAGCGTAAGTCGCGCCACGCAGCTCAGCTTGCCGTCAGCATTGCGCAGCTCTATACCCCAGGTCTGGCTGCTCCTGCCGATGCGCAAGGGTGCCGCTCTGCCGCTTACCGTGCCCTCTCGCACTGCCAGCAAATGAGTTGCATTGATGTCGGTTCCAACGCACATATGGGTGGCGGAGTCCACACAAAGGTTGGCGCCTATGCTGCCCAGGCTCTCGGCCAGCACCACCGAAATGCCGCCATGCAATAAGCCAAAGGGCTGGCGGGTGCGCTCATCAACGGGAACTGTGCCGCAGAGATAATCTGCCCCGATTTCCGTTACCCGAATGCCGAGGTGCTGGTCTGCAGTGTTGTTGGCCAGGTCATTCAGGTGGGCGAGCAAGCGCGGGTCCTGGTGGTCATGTGCCGGGTGCCAGATGCTCACTTGCTCACCTTTAGTCCAGGGCTTCGAGGGTTTCGACAACGCTTTGCCTGGTATCGCGGATGGCCGCGGTTATGCTTCTGACGGCGTCTTCGTGCTGACCCAGGCCCTCCCAGTTTTTGTCCCACTCAGCGAACAAGGCATCTGAGGCTTGCCGCACGGGTACCGGCATAACCATGGCCAGATCTCGAATGACCGCAACGTAGCCCCAGCCGGTTATGGGATTACCGCGCTCAGCATCATTGGCGTAATGCAAATGATCGGCTACCTGCTGTAGTTCTCCCAGCCGCACCAGCATCTCAAAAGCGGCGTGGCGCACGTTACGGTTCATTTCCGTTTGCTCGTTGCGCCAGGTGTTGTAACCAAGGCTGGCGAACGCCACCAGCAGGCTGATGATGGCAACGGCGTTACGCCTGATCTGATCCGGGATGCTGTTGTATTCAGACATGTCAGGCCCCGAGCTTTGTTAACATGAGGCATTGATATAATGACTTCAGCACGAGGATACACCATGACGCGCGGACTGCTGGATGCGGTGGAGATCGAGACCGGCTCGCGTCCGGATGCCAGCGTCATATGGCTGCACGGACTGGGTGCCGATGGCCATGACTTCGAGCCCATCGTGCCGGAGCTGGATATCGAGGACGTCTCCATTCGCTTCGTGTTCCCCCATGCGCCGGTTCGTCCGGTGACGCTGAATGCCGGATTTCAAATGCGCGCCTGGTACGACATCGTCGGTATCGACCGCACCTCCCCGCAGGATCTCGACGGCATACGCCAGAGCCAGGCCGAAGTGGCGGCTCTGGTCAAGCGCGAAAACAGGCGTGGCGTGGAAACCCACCGAATCGTGCTGGCTGGCTTTTCCCAGGGAGGCGCCGTGGCCCTGTACGCGGGCCTCAGGTATCCGGAGAAGCTCGCCGGCATTCTGGGCTTGTCCACTTACCTGCCGCATGCCCCTGATACCGGGGCGGAGCGCAGCACCGTCAATGCCGACACGCCCATATTCCTCGGCCACGGCATGATGGATGATGTGGTTGCGCCGGGTCTCGGCAACGACAGTCGCGAGTTGCTGGTCGGGCTCGGTTACGATGTCACATGGCATGCCTATCAGCTGGCGCACAGCGTCAGCATCGAAGAAATTGGCGATGTGCGGAATTGGCTGGCCCGCGTCTTCGCGCCTGTCTGAGCGGGGCCTGCTGGTGTTGATTTCGCTGCCATTGCCAGACTAAGCCGGGAATCCGTATGGCGAGAATCAAGCATATTGAAATTGCGGGTCGCGATGGCGCGCGCCTCAAGAACTTTTATGCCAAGTTATTTGACTGGCATATCGAACGTAAAGACGTGGCGGGATTCGATTACTACGATATCGAATCAGAACGCAGCGGCAAGTTAACGGCGGGCATACGCCACGAACCCGAGGGCAGGGCTGAGCTCGTGGTCTATGTGGAGGTGGATGACCTGGCGGCCACCGTAGGCAAGGTCAAAAAACTGGGCGGCAGTATTCGCATACCTCCCACCTCCTATGGCGAACTGAATTTTGCCCTTGTCGAAGATCCGGAAGGCAATCCCATAGGTCTTACCCAGGCGTAAGCGTCCACCCGCTTGCGGTGGCTTATGGAGCCTGTTCGAAGCGTCTCGACCAGCCGTAGAACACCAGTCCCGCCATGATGATGCCCAGCCCCGCGAGCGCTTCTGCCGGCTTGTTGATGGCCACGAAAACCAGGGTCCAGGCCGTTATCAGCAGGTAAATCAGGGGGGTGAGGGGGTACCCCAGCGTACGATAGGGCCGTAACAGTTGCGGCTGCCGCCAGCGCAGAACATACACGCCCAGAACCGTCGCAAAACTGCTGAGCGCGAGGGTAAAGCCGGCAAATACCAGTATGGACTCGAAGGTCGAGGTGATGATGAAGATTACGGCAAGGCTCGACTGCAGGCCGATGGCCCGGGCCGGCAGGCCCTGTGGTGTCAGGGCCCTGAGAAACCTCAGCGCCCTGAAGTCCTCGCCGATCACCTGCAGTACCCGCGGCCCGGCCAGGGTCATGGCGCTGACGGTGGAAATCAGCAACAGGGCCAGCACCAGACCCGTCAGGCGGCCGGCGGTTTCGCCAAATGCTGACCTGGCCGCGATGTAACCCACCTCCACCTGGCCGGTCATGGCGTCCATGGGTGCCACCCGCAGGAACACATAATTCAGCGCCAGGTACAGGGCAGCCACGATCAGCGTACCGGTAAACAGTATGCGCGGCAGATAACGTTGCGGATTCTCCACTTCGCTGCTCAGATAAGTGGCGGCATTCCAGCCGGTATAAGCGTAATTCACGTAAATCAGGGAGACTGCGAAAGCGCTGCTGAGTAACAGGGCGCCATCTCCTTGCAATGGCAGAAAAGTGACCGGCTGGACAGAGTCTGAAAACAGCAGCGCCGCGCCGCAAAATGCCACGATGACCAGTACTTTCAAAGCGGTGAATATGGTCTGCAAGCCACCGCTGCTACGTCGATTGCTGGCGTGTACCAGCGTCAGGACCAGCACCAGTGCGCATGCCAGGGTCTTGAGCAGTGCCGGTGATGCCGAGCCGGGCCAGGATGAGGTCGCATAGGCGGCGAAGGTGATGGCAGCCAGGGCAGTGGGTGCTGCAAATCCGATGGTGGCCGAAATCCATCCGGAAACAAATCCCACTGCCGGGTGATATATGCGGCTCAGGAAATGGTATTCGCCCCCGGAGCGCGGCAAGGCCGCTCCCAGTTCGGCATAGGTCATGGCGCCGCAGAATGCCACCAGCCCGCCCACCAGCCACAGCATGAGCAACACAAAACCCGAACGCAGCTCCAGCAGCTGAAATCCAAGGCTGGTGAACACGCCGGTGCCCACCATGTTGGCGATCACCACGGCGGTGACGGTAGTGAAACGGAACTTGTTCACGCCGACACCGTGTCCTGCCGCTTACATCTGCCGTGGCGAGAAAAACGATTGCAGGCTGGCGTCACCGATGGGTGAGCCCGGCGGGAGGGCCGGTGCCGGCACAGGGGCATGCTTGAGGGGATCATCGAGGAAGCGCCGAATGAGCAAATTGCCATAACGGTAATGATCGCTGGCTGGCGAGCGACCCTCACGCGCTGCCCGCCTTTCCAGCCATATCGCCAGTGCGTTGAGGCGGCCATAGGCAATTTCCCGCGTCAGTTCGCTGGCCTGCTCATGTGCGGCAAGACGCATGATGCCGGCCAGCACCACATGATCCACCAGGCGCTGCAGGTCGCCCGTTGCGCCAGGAGCGGGTGTAGTCAGCCAGCTGGCCGCGATAAGCCGCTCGAGGACCTCGTCCAGCCCGGGTTGCCTGGTATCAAGAGCATGGGCAACGACCATGCGATTGGCGCGCTCCGGCTGCAGCATAAGGCTGACAACCAGGCCGGCGGCCGATTCTGCCGGCGCAAAAGCATCAAACACGGGGCCCGTGCGGCGCTGGAACAGCTCGCGATGAGGGGCATAACCCGGAGGCCGGCCGGGAATCAGACTTAACAAATTCTCCGGTAACAGCAGCGTGTCGGCCGACAGCGTGGCCAGCAGGGCGTTCAGGGCTTCGCGCTGCACATGACCCGGTACGGCGCGGGTGGCCTCTTGCCCGTCACCGCGCAGCGCGTAGCTGTAGTACTGCCCGCCCAGGAGTTTGGCGACCGCTTCGGCCTGGTAACGGTGCATCAGGTACATGGGTACCAGCACTTCTTCAAGGGTTGCCAGGGGCGCACCCACAGGAATGTTGCTGGCCGAGAAGTTGCGCAACACCTGGCCACGCACAGCCAACAGTCGGCGGAACTCGGCAACGACATCACTGCCGTTGTCCCACAGGTGGCCCAGCGGGTGAGCCGCGCCGGGCGTCCGGGCATCCTCATCCACAACATACTGTTGTCCGCGGGCAATGGCGGCGGCCACGATCTGTTTGAGTGCCACGGCTTCGTCGACGGTGTCCGGAAAATCCTGGTAGCCAAACTCGATGGCATAGCGGTCCCAGGCACCCACGCCCGTGCCGTAGGCCCGGCTCAGGTCCAGGGAGCCGTCGCCGGCCAGCGTCACCAGCGGGTGGGGGTAGTCCATGACGGACGCGCGATCTTCCATGCTGGCGGCAAAATTGTGGTTGAGGCCCAGGGTATGTCCAACCTCATGAGCGGATAGCTGGCGCAACCGTGCCAGGGCCATCTCCAGCAGCTCGGGCGGCACTGCTCCGTCGTCCGCGTAAGGCGCCAGCAGGCCTTCCGCCAGCAGAAAATCCTGTCGCACACGCAGGGAACCCAGAGACACATGGCCCTTGATGATCTCGCCGCTGCGGGGGTCGATAACGCTTGCGCCATAAGACCAGCCGCGGGTGGCGCGATGCACCCACTGGATGACGTTGTAGCGCACATCCAGCGGATCCGCGCCTGCGGGCAAAACTTCCACGCGGAACGCGTCCTTGTAGCCGATGGCCTCGAATGCCTCGGCCCACCAGCGGGCGCCCTCGATCAGCGCTTCTCGCACTGGCGATGGCGCACCGGCATCAACGTAATAAACGATGGGCTCAACAGCCGCGCTGACCGGGGCGTCCGGGTTTTGTTTTTGCAGACGGTGGCGCGCAATAAAACGCTTTGTCAGTGGCGCATGGATGGGACTCGCGTAATCCGCAAAACTGATGCCGAAATATCCGCTGCGCGGATCGAAGGCGCGCGGCCGGTATTCATCGTCTGGCAAGGCAACAAAAGAGTGATGCATATGAATGGTCAGCGCCTGGGGCGTCGGCGTTACCTGGGGTAACTGGTTGCCCGCCGGTTCCCCCGCAAAGGTAACGCTGAATTCGAGTTCCGTATTGCGTTCGAAAGCCCGGCTGCGCGGCGCATAAAATGCCGAGCGCTCCGGGTCCACGGTATAACTGCCCTCACCGGCGCGCTGCAGCCGGCGGGCAAGGCCGTGGGCATCTCGGGCGAGAAAACCGGTGGCATCCACCAGCACGCTGGTGCCGGATTCATGCTCCACTTTGAAGGCCCAAATTACCGAGCTGGCGAAGGATTCCCGGATAGCCTTTTGTTCATCCGGATTGTCGCTGATGGCCCGGAAACTGTAGTTGGGTTCGATCATAAGAACCTTGGGACCCACGCGTTGAAAGGTCACGATTCGCGTGTGGCCAATCTGGCCCCGGTCCAGCCCCAGGTCGTTGGAACCAACACCGCGGGCCAGGTAAGTCACGTACAGAAGTTCCGCGTCGAATTTGTTGATTTCCAGCAGCACGCGCCCTTTAGTCGCGTCCCAGTAGAAATTTATGAATCCCCTATGTGCCTGCATGCCATGGGTATATGCTCGCATGGTTCCGGCTTCATCCTGGTTGGTGGTTACCGGCAGAGTGCTGGCGCACCCGGAAACCAATGCCAGAATGGCCAACAGTTGGACAAATTGCGCGCTGATAGTTTTGCTCATGGTCTCCCCTGATCATCCAGGTTATCGATGGGTGGCTGGAAACTGATGCCGGGTGCATCGAAACCAAATATACGGGAATAGAAGTAAAGCTCTGCTTCCAGGGCCGTTGCTATGTTTTCGGCCTGTCGGAAGCCGTGCCCCTCATCTGCAAATGTGATGTACAGAACCGGCAGGCCCTTGGCGCGCAGCGCTGCGGCCATGCGTTCCGATTGATCCGGCGTTACTACCCTGTCCTTGAGACCCTGCATGAAGATCACGGGACAAGACAGCTGATCCGCGTGGCTGAGGGGCGAGCGCTGGCGATACTCTGCGCGGCTGGTGGGCCCGGGACCCCCCAGCCCGTCC
>JBFIQI010000003.1:0-59557 GCA_041609715.1 Gammaproteobacteria bacterium | reverse complement strand
TTTATCCCGAAAGGTAGCGGTCTTTGAGGCGCACATAGTGCGCGGCGGAGTAGCGCAACATTTCCAGCTCTTGCTCTGAAAGCCTGCGGATCTGCTGCACCGGACTGCCGCGGTACAGGTACCCCGATTGCAGGCGCTTGCCGGGAGGCACCAGGCTGGCGGCGGCCAACAGCACATCGTCTTCCAGGATTGCGCCGTCCATAAGCGTGGACGACATACCCACCAGGCAACGATCACCCACAGTGCAGGCGTGCAGCGTAACCCGGTGGCCAACTGTTACATCCGCACCAATGATCAGGGGAATTCCGCCTGCCGTGTAGGGGCCGTCATGAGTGACATGTAAAACACTGGCATCCTGGATGTTGCTGCGCGGGCCAATCTCGATGCGATTAACATCGCCTCGCACCACGCTCATGGGCCAGACTGAAACGTCATCGGCCAGCGATACTTGCCCAATAACCAGCGCAGCCGGATCGACATAGACCCGATGGCCCAGGGCGGGCGCAAAATCCAGGTACATTCGCGGGTTCACAACCAGCCTCAAACCATGGTCACAAATTCTTCAGCCGATGTGGGATGGATGGCGACAGTGTCGTCGAAATCCTGCTTGGTTGCACCCATGCGTACCGCTACTGCGAATCCCTGCAGCATTTCATCAGCACCCATGCCGATCACGTGACAACCTACAACCTTCTGCTCTTTGCCTGCGCAAATAAGCTTCATGGCAGCGCGGCCCTTTTTCTGGCTCAGAGCGTGATACATGGGCGTGAACATGGACTTGAACACCTGCACTTCATGGCCGTAACGGGCGTGCGCCTCAACTTCTGTCAATCCGACTGTACCGATAGGCGGATGTGAAAACACAACGGTGGGTATGCAATCATAATCCAGGTGACGCTCCGGCATATCCGCAAACAGGCGATCAGCCAGTCGCCGCCCGGCAGCAATGGCCACCGGAGTCAGCGCAGCCCGGCCAGTGACGTCTCCCACTGCGTAGATACCCGGCACATTGGTGTTCTGGAACTTGTCCACCGGGATATCGTCATTTTCGCCGGTCGCCACACCGGCATTTTCCAACTTCAGGTGCCGCGTGTCGGCGCGGCGGCCAATGGCCCAGATCACGCTGTCAAATCCCTGGTACGCTTCGCCGTCCTCGCTGCAAAAGGCCAGCTTGCCGTCGCGTGGTTCAAGACAGCGTGGCACTTTGTGAATGTGCAGCTTGACCCCACTGTCCACCAAGGCGTCCATCAGCGCCTCGCGCAACATAGGATCGAAGTTCTTCAGCGGACCATCGCGGCGCATGAACAGGCTGACATCGGAACCCAGGGTATGCAGCATGCCGGCCAGCTCTACGCCAATGTAACCGCCTCCCACTACAGCCACTTTTTCGGGACAGTCCTCGAATTCAAAAAAACCGTCGGAGTCCGTGCCCAGTTCTGCACCCGGCACATCTGGCTGGATCGGGCAGCCGCCGGTGGCAATCACGATATGCGGCGCGCTGTAGGAAACACCCTCCACGCTCACCGTTTGTTCATCAATAAAGCTGGCCTGGCCCCGCACCAGATCGACCTGGCGCTTTTCGAGATTGCGCGCATAGATGCCATTGAGGCGCTCCACGTAAGCATCCCGTGCCCGCTTGAGTTTTGGCCAGTCATGCCCCACAAGCTCCAGATCGAAGCCATAATCGGCAGCATCATGCAGGCCATGGGCGAGGCTGGCCGCGTACCACATGACTTTTTTCGGCACACAGCCGACGTTTACGCAGGTACCTCCCAGGCGCCCTTTTTCGATCACCAGGGCGCGCACGCCATGCAGTGCTGCCCGTTGAGCGCAGGCAAGGCCGCCGCTGCCGCCACCGATTACCACCAGATCGTAGCTTTCGCTCATAGCAAACCTTCTATGCAAATGTGCGGGCTTGCACCGCCAAAGGGCATTAGTTTACTGCATTGGCAACGCGCCCCCTCGCGGCCACGCCACGACAGCATGTTAAAATCGCCGCCCCCTGCACAAGCCGACTTCCAAATTGCTATGAACAACCCCCTGCTAGAAGATCGCCGACTGCCGGCTTTTGACCGCATCATGCCGGCGCATGTCGAACCCGCAATCGATCATCTGCTGGCGGAAAATCGGGCCTTGATCGCCAGGGTGCTGGCGGACAAAGAGGCGCGCAGCTGGGAGCGGTTGGTGGAGCCGCTGGAGGCCGCGGATGAGCGCCTGGCCCGGGCCTGGTCGCCCGTAGCGCATCTGAATGCCGTCAGGAATGATCCAGTGCTGCGCGAGGCCTATAACGCATGCCTGGGCAAACTGACGGACTATCACAGCGAAATCGGGCAGAACGCCAGGCTGTTTGCTGCATTCGAGAATGTTGCGGGTAACGCCAGCAATCTGGACGATTCCCAGCAGAAACTGCTGGCCCACGCGCTGCGCGATTTTCGTCTTTCCGGGGTGGCTCTGAGCGACGCGGGCAAAGCCAGCTATCGGGAAATGGCGCGCAAGCGGTCAAAGCTGCAGGCAAAATTTGAAGAAAACCTGCTTGATGCCACCAACGCATGGTCGATGCATATTACGGATGAGAAACGACTGGCCGGTATGACGGAGCGTGCGATCCAGCGCGCGCGCAACGCGGCCAAAGAAAAGGGTAAAGACGGCTGGTTGCTGGGCCTGGATTACCCGTCTTATGAATCGGTCATGACTTACGCCGATGACGCTGGCTTGCGTCGCGAATTTTACGAAGCCTGGGTTACCAGAGCTTCTGATCATGGCCCCCACGACGCCCGCTTCGACAACACCGAAGTCATGGATGAAATTCTCGTCATCAGACAGAAAATGGCTAAGCTGCTCGGTTACCGCCATTACGCCGAGCTGTCTCTGGAACCCAAGATGGCCCGCGCACCTGACGAAGTCATGGGCTTTTTGAACGACCTGGTAGCCCAAACCCGGGCCGCGGGACAGCGGGAATTTGCAATGCTTGCGGACTATGCGCATACCACCCATGGTCACGAAAACCTCGAAGCCTGGGACATCGCCTACTACTCGGAAAAGCTGAAACGCAAAAATTTCGGCATTTCAGATGAACAGCTGCGGCCGTACTTTCCCATGCCAGTGGTATTGGATGGTCTGTTCAAAATAGCCGGCAAACTTTACGGAATCGAGGTACGCCCCCGGGAGGATGTCGCCCGCTATCACGAAGATGTGGGTTTCTACGATGTTTTTGACCACAAAGGCAAGCTGCGAGGCAGTTTTTTCACAGACCTGTACGCGCGCAAGAACAAGCGCGGAGGCGCCTGGATGGATGAATGCGCCAACCGCAAACGCATGCAGGATCATCAGCAGGATCCCGCGGCCTACCTGGTTTGTAACTTCATGCCGCCAGTAGGCAATGATCCGGCGTTGCTGACCCACCATGAGGTACTGACACTGTTTCACGAATTCGGTCACACGCTGCACCACCTGTTGACCCGGGCCGAGTATCCCAGCGTTGCCGGGATCAACAACGTCGCCTGGGATGCCGTCGAATTACCCAGCCAGTTCATGGAAAATTTTGCCTTCGAGCATGAAGCCCTGCCCTACATTTCCCGGCACTACCAGAGCGGCGAGCCACTGCCCCATGAAATGCTGGAGCAGTTGCGCGGTGCGCGCACTTTCCAGGCGGCCATGAAGATGCTGCGGCAGTTAGAGTTTTCGCTTTTCGACTTTCGCCTGCATGTGGAGTACCAGCCCGGAGGAACGGGCCAGGTGCAGCGTATTCTCGATGAAGTTCGCCGCCAGGTAACGGTGGTTCCGGTACCCGAATTCAACCGGTTTCCCAATGGTTTTTCGCATATCTTTGCCGGCGGCTATGCCGCCGGCTATTACAGCTACAAGTGGGCGGAAGTTCTGTCGGCGGACGCGTTTTCAGCCTTCGAGGAAGAAGGGATTTTTGATTCTGCCACCGGCCGCAGATTTCTGAAGAGCATTCTGGAAGTTGGCGGCACCAGGGACGCCATGGAAGCTTTCGTGGAATTTCGCGGGCGCGAACCCAGCATCGAGCCATTGTTGAGACATGCCGGTATAGCCGGTGACGGCGATCAACTGACGGCTGCCAGTTAAATCTGGCAAACAACCATGCAGCTCGCATCCTGGAATGTAAACTCATTGCGCGTACGCCTGGAGCAGGTGTTGGAGTGGCTGGTTGATAATCCCGTGGACGTCCTTGGTCTGCAGGAGACCAAGCTACCGGATGCCGACTTCCCACGGGAGGCGCTGGAAGCTGCTGGCTACAGGGTGGCGTTCACCGGTCAGAAAACCTACAACGGCGTCGCGCTTCTGACGCGCAACGCGGCAGAAGATATTCAACTCGTTCTGCCCGGCATGGAGGACGACCCCCAGCGGCGGTTCGTCGCAGCCACTGTTGATGGCATCAGAATTTTTAATCTTTATGTGCCCAATGGCAAAGAACCAGGTTCGGACAAATTCCAATACAAGCTGCGCTGGCTGGCTTGCCTGCGCGACGTGCTGGCATCTGCTCTCGAGGAATCCGCGCAGCTTGCAGTTATGGGCGACTTCAACATCGCGCCGGCAGATGCCGACGTGCATGACCCCCGGGCCTGGGAGGGCAAGATCCACTGCAGCGCTGTGGAGCGGGAGGCCCTGCAGGCGATCCTTGCTCTTGGGTTCCGGGATACCTTTCGACTTTTCGACCAGGAACCGGGCCTGTTCAGCTGGTGGGACTACCGCATGGCGGCATTTCGCCGCAACCGTGGCCTGCGGATCGACCTGGTGCTGGCCAGCGAAGCGCTGGCCCAAAAATGTAAGGCCAGTAGTATCGACCGCAAGCCGCGGGCCGCAGACCGGCCCTCGGATCATGCGCCGGTGGTGGCCACGTTCGCCCTGGACGACTAGGCCTATGGCCCTTGATATTTACCATAACCCTAATAAATACAAGGGTTAGTGGTAAAATTCCAGAATCTTTTTTAGACTAATTCAAAAACCCGCCAGGGACGCGCAGGTAAAACTACCCTCGAGGGCGGGCCATGCGCGAGCGACGCAGCGATTTTGACGTAACCAACACAGTGCAGGTGAGCTCGCCCACTGCCGTGCGCGATGCTGCTGTCGAATTGTTTTCGGAGGTTTTTCCAAACGATCGGCTGACCACGGTACGCAAAGCCTTTAATGATTTCGCGGATCTCTTCCGTGGAGAACTGGAAGGTTTCCACGGCTGTGAAACTGTCTATCACGACATGCAGCACACCCTGGATATGAGCCTCGCAACCGCGCGCCTCATTGTTGGCTATGAAAAAACTGTGCCCGAGAATCGTCGCCTTGGTGTCGAACGCGCCACGGTAGGACAGATCGTTGCGCTATTTCACGACGCCGGCTACATCCGCCGGGAAGAAGAAAAGGAGCTGGTCAACGGCTCCGAACTGACCCGCCATCATGTATCGCGAAGTGCCGAGTTTCTCGGCGAGTACCTGCCAAAAGTCGGTCTCGATCATGCCGCCGGGGTTGCCTCCACCATCGTGCATTTCACCGGCATGGAACGCGCGCCGGAGTCAATCGAGGTTCAGGACCCGCTCTACAAAAAGGTGGGTCACCTGGTTGGCACCGCAGACCTGATTGCGCAAATGGCTGACCGCTGCTACCTGGAAAAATGTCGCGACCGCTTGTTTCCGGAGTTCGTTTTGGGCGGTATTGCCATGGCCGAGGAGGAAGATACCGGCAAGTTGCGGGTTCTTTATGAATCGGGCGAGGACCTGCTCAAGAAAACACCGGAGTTTTTCAAGATGACTTCCCGGGATCGCCTGGACGGCGCCTTCGGCAAGGCCTATCAATACTTCGAAGCCGTATTCGACGGCCGCAACCCCTACATAGACGCCGTTGAGCAAAACCTCGCATTCCTGCAGGAGATTATCGAGACCAACAGTTGGCCCATGCTGCGCCGCAGCCCACCCTGCTTTACGTGGAAAAGCGAAGATCTCGACGACACTCAGCGCATGGCGGCCCTCAAAATTCGCAACCTGAAGTCCTGACTGCGACTTACCGCTGACTGATTAATTCGCTAAGCTCTGCACCGTGCCGTCGGTAGTGATCGACATGCCGGGAGTGGCTGGCCTTGAAAAAACACCCTTACGTATTAGGCACCGGCGATGCCGAACTCGATCGCCTGGCCAAGCAGCACGATATCTGGCGACCGGTCACGGTCGGCTTGTACGATGAGGCCGGTTTCGGTGCCGGACAGCGCTTGCTGGACCTCGGTTGCGGTCCGGGCTTTACCAGTTTTGAACTGGCCGAGCGCGTCGGGCCTGACGGCAAGATAATCGCTCTGGATAATTCCCGAAGGTTCATCGAGGTACTGTCCGGCTGGTGCCGCGAACGCGCTGTCGAGAACATTGACGCGCGAGTCGCTGATGCCCTCGAGCCGGGATTACCGGTAGCCTCGGTGCATGGCGCCTTTATTCGCTGGTTGTTGTGCTTTTTGCCAGACCCGGGCCGCGTGATCGATGCCGTCGCCAGCGCGCTGCGTCCCGGTGGGCACCTGGTGGTCATGGATTATTTTCATTACCTGGCCATAGATACCTTCCCGGCCAGCGACATATTCAGACATGTGTTTGGGCAGATCCATCAGAGCCTTGCAGATGCCGGCGGCGATCTGGACATAGGCGACAAGCTGCCCGGTCTGATGCTGGAAGCCGGTCTGGAAGTTATTCATTTGGAGCCCATTATCGAAACCGCCCGCCCCGGCAGTGCAGTATGGCAGTGGGTCCGCGCATTCCAGCGCAGCTACCTGCCGCAGCTCGTGAAAAAAGGCTATCTCAGCGCTGACGATCTTGACGCTAATGATGCCGACTGGCGCCAGCGAGCAGAGAATCCGGCCAGCTTCTTCCTGTCACCGCCCATGCTGGGCGTGGTGGCAAGAAAATCTGTTTGACCACCGCGGGCGAGGCTGGATATGACCAGCTATCCTCTTAATACCTGAATGCTGATGCCGGCCGGCAAACTCAGCCAAAGGGGGGCAAAACCATGAAAATCGGAAGCCTGCTGTCAATCGTTCTTTTCAGCCTGGTGGCGCTGGTGCACTTGTTGCGCCTTATTTTTGGCTGGGAAGTCCTGGTCGAGGGCGAGGTAACGCCCATGTGGGTCAGCGTGCTTGGGGTCTTGGTGCCCGCATCCTTGGCCGTCATGCTCTGGAGAGAAGCTCGTTAACACTCGCCGCCGTCTCGACCTGACCACCCATCGACGGGCTGTGCGGGAACTTACGCGGCGCGACGCGCAGCTGCGTGAGGCAGTTCACAAACACGGCGTTCCTGAGATTCGTTTGCGACCACCCGGCTTTGCCACGCTGATACAGATCATCCTGGAACAGCAGGTATCTGTGGCCAGTGGTGTTGCCGTGTACAAACGGCTCAAAACCCTCGCCGGCGGCATACGAGCTGCCAATATTGCCAGCCTCGGCGAAACAAGGCTGCGCGGGGCGGGGCTTTCGCGTCAAAAGGCACGCTACTGCCATAAGCTGGCTTTGGCGGTGCAAAACGGTGACTTGCGCATGAATTCGCTGGCCCGCCAGGATGACGACACGGTACGCGAGCGACTCATGTCTCTTCCAGGTATTGGTCTCTGGACCGCTGACATTTATCTGCTGCTGGCTATGGGACGACCGGACGTGTGGCCGGCCGGTGATCTGGCACTGCAGCTTGCCCAGGCGCAACTGCTTGGGCTTGCCCAGCGACCGGGACACGCGCAAAGCCATGAGCTTGCCGAGCGCTGGCGTCCCTGGCGCAGCGTCGCCGCTCGCATTCACTGGCATGCTTACCTGAGGATGCGGGAAGCAAAATAAGTACCGTGGCCGGGACTATTGCCGGGCCCCCGGCAGTGGTATCTTCAGACTGGTGGTGTGTTCTCCGGGAGTGGCAAGACTGCAAGATCAATCGAAAAGACGGCAGCCGACCAGCAATCATCTGTGTCGATCCTGCCGTGAGCAAAATGACTGATAACGACTACGAATCTCTGGACCGCTTTATTGGTAACTGGTTTCACCAGGACTGGGACCTGGAGGCCGATAGCTGGCAGGCGCTGGTGGAAAAATTTAAAGTCATTTCCCGCAAGGAACGCGTGCAGCAGGTATACCAGGACATCAGAGTATTTCTGAAGAACAACAAGAATGACGATGAACTCAACGAGCTGTTGTTTGAAGAGTTCGGCTGCGGCTATGACCCGCGTCCCGAGCAGAGCACCCGCGACTGGCTGGCTGAGGTGGCAGCCGCCCTCAAGCCTCCGCGCAAAAATAAAGCGGATCATTAATGAGCAAACAGAATCCGCGCGTACACGCCTGCATTGTCCGGGCCCAGCCCTGCGCCAGGCCGATCTTCAAAAAAGTAGGCACCCTGTTGCATAAAGTCTGCCCGGCTGTGGAAACATGAGAATCGCTGAATCTGGCAGCGCAGCAAGCCACTGAATGAGACGCTGTGCTTTCCTGACGCTGGCCGAACGCGGCAACTACGTCATCGACGATGAGCACGCCTATGGGCCCATGGCAGAGTGCGGCTGGCAGGTGGAACCCGTGGTCTGGGACGCGTCGGACAACGATTGGAACACCTACCAACTTGTGGTCATTCGCTCGCCCTGGGATTACCAGTTAAAGCCTGAGAAGTTTTTACGCGTGCTCGGACAAATCGAAGCCAGCAGCGCACGCCTGGAAAACCCCCTAAGCATTGTGGGCTGGAACCTGGAAAAGACTTATTTGCGCGACCTGCACCAACAAGGCGTGGAGATCGTGCCCACCCGATTCGCAGATGCGCTGGCGCCAGGTGAACTAACGGAGCTGTTCGCCTTGCTCGAGACTGATGAGCTGGTAATAAAGCCACAGGTGGGTGCGACCGCCAGCGGCGCCTATCGCTTGCATCAGGATAGTTTCGTTGCCCTGCAAGAGGAAGTGGAGGCGTATTACGCCAGCACGCCGCTGCTGGTACAGCCGTTCCTGAAACATATCGAAACCGAGGGTGAATATTCATTGTTTTATTTCAATGGGGAGTACAGCCACGCCATTTTGAAAACCCCAAAGGCCAATGACTTCCGCAGCCAGGAAGAGCACGGTGCTGATATCAAGCCGATCCAGGCCGACGACAGGTTGCAAAGCGCCGGGCGGCGTGCCCTCGCCGGCCTGGCGGAAAACCTGCTGTATGCGCGAGTGGACTTCGTGCGCAGCAATTCAAGCAAAGGCTTTCAACTGATGGAACTGGAACTCATCGAGCCGGCGCTTTATTTTCGCACCGACCCCGAGTCGCCGTATCGCTTCGCGCAAGCCGTGCATGCCCTGATGGGCTAGCCGGGTTGCAGACCAATACCGGCGGCAGCCGGTGTAGTACCAGATGTGTTTGCGCCAGTCATCCGGTTTCTCGCAGCTCTCATACCCATGCCAGGGCATTATGTGAGTGTTCTTCCCCATTGCAGGGGCGCCTTCAAGGCATTAAATTGGCCTGAAAAGCAGCCAAAGAACGAGGTTAGTCTCGTTCGACCGGTTTACCAAATCGTTTATTCGCCCTTGATCAGCTGACAAGGCGGTCTAAAAGGAGCTTTTGCATGGCCACTACCAATTTAGGATTCTTCTTTTTGTGTAAGCCTGCTAATAATAGTTAGATTGCCATTATGAAGCTTTGTAATGATTAACCATCTCGTCACTTTCGGAGCACTCACGGTTGGAATCGCATTGGCAGTCTGGATATCTCTGCGATTCCTCCCAGGGTCCAAGCCAAACGGCGGAGACGGAGAGGATGGCGTTTCAGCTTTACAGTTAGTTGGCCGGGCCGCAGTGACGTTCTTCGTTGTCCTGGGCGCGTTTTTTGTTTTGGAGAACTCGATCGGTCTCAGTCACGAAAGTCGAGTCACCCCATATCACGCTGCCTACAGCGCTGCTCTAATTATTTTTCTGAGAGGCATGCTCGGTCGGCAATCTAACAATGCGCAGCAGCGGACGGTGGTCGATAAAGTGCAAGCAACGACACAGCGGCGTGCCGCCGCTAAGCCAAGACATTAGAGTGCAGAGGAACTCATGCAGCTAGCTTTGAATGATCGCTTGCAATCCGAAATGCGCCGGATTCATTACGACGGTGCTACAGGTGTTCTTACGTCGGGCCTTGTGTGGCTCACGTCGTCAGTTGTTTGCTTCCTGTTGGGTACCCCGCAGGGGGTGTGGACACTACTTGTCGGCGGAGCTTTGATTTACCCAATCAGCTCGATGCTGGACAGATTCTGGGTCAAACCGCGAGAGGCGCCTTCTCCCAATGCGCTGAATCAGCTTGCATGGGCATCGACAATCTGGCTCATCGCGTGCTGCATTATGGCGTACGGGCTATATCATCTGCGGGAGGAGCTGTTCTTTCCTGCCATGATGGTCACGATCGGGTGTAGGTATACGGTATTTGCGACGCTTTACGGATTGAAAGTCTACTGGGCTATGGGCCTGACTCTGGTTGCGGCATCGTGCGTATCATTCTTTCTGTTACTCTCGCCTCCACTTGCTGCTATGGTGGGTGGCCTGATTGAGCTGGCTTTCGTCCCCGCCTTTTTCGCGAGTGCGAAGAAGTTCTCCAGTGCGGTATGACTATGCATTCGGGCGGGCCTATGGGACAGGCTTCGATGTTTTTTGAGACTAAATCGGCTACCCGCCGCTCGCTGCGGCCTAGGCATGACTTGATGCGCGAACTTTGTTCGATACATGTTGGTCTGGCCGTATTGATCGTGCTAAATGGTTGTCAGGATGAACTCATTGATTATGATCAATATGAAAGCAAACCCTCTGCGAGCATACAATTGCAACTTACCGCGATAACTGAAGCAGAAGTGAAATCAATCCTGTCCGGATTCGCTGCCACACACGGTTACGAGTTGGTTACCCGCCGCGTACATCCGAGCAAACCTCGCTTTATGATCGCAATGTGGCGACCCGACTCACTCATTCTCATGAGGAATCCATTTGAGACAAATGAATACAGGATTAGCATTTATCGGGCTCGCGAAGACTCGCCGATGGTCACATCGATGAAAAATACTTTGGACGTATTAAAGTCTGAAGTGATGGGCAAAACGGTGCCTAATAAGGCGCAGCAGCAGATGGTTCATGAATAAAGGGCGATTAAGGAAACTACGGCGTAACGCCACTGAGCCAAGGCGCTAGGGTCGTGCCGTGAACTCGGATAAAAAGAACCCAGCATGGTCCGGCGCTGAAGGCGGATGCGACTGTGGCTTCGTCCGCTACCGCCTGGACGCAAAGCCGATGTTCGTGCACTGCTGCCATTGTCGTTGGTGCCAGCGGGAGTCAGGAGCATCCTTCGCCCTGAATGCCATAATCGAATCGGATCGGGTGCTGGATCTGGGTGGTGACCCGGTGATGATCGAGACTCCGTCCGAGAGTGGCCTGGGCCAGCAGGTTGCCAGGTGCCCCCGATGCCACGTCGCCTTATGGAGCCATTACGCTGGCGCTGGCCCGGTTTTTAAGTTCATCCGTGTCGGCACGTTGGATGATCCGGATCGGTTTCCTCCAGATATTCACATCTTCACGGCATCGAAGCAGCCATGGATCTCCCTACCGGCCGGCGTGCCGGCCGTTCCCGAGTACTATGATCGGACAAAATACTGGCCCAGGGAAAGCCTGGAGAGACGTGAGGCGCTTCGAGAACATATTGAGGCTTATAAGCAGCGCCTTCGTTCGACCCGGACCTAAGCAATCGCCGTAGCCAGCGGGGTCGGATAAAGGGCAAGCAATGACACCGCGGCATACTGCCGACGCGTTAAGACTTCAGACACAATGCCAGCTCGAGTCGCATGCTGCCTGACAAGGCCCAGCAGCGTATCATTGCCTGTTTGAAATAGTCATCGGCACCAGGCAATCCTCCGGAGTCGCTCACTATGAAAATACGCACATCTTTGATCCTGGCGACAACCCATGGAATTGCGCTTGCAATCGGCTTTGCAGCGGGCATCTACGCGCTGCCCATCCTGATTGCGCCCGCGGCACCGTCTTCTGAGGAGCTTGCTGCTGTCTCTGCGCGCGCTACCTATACTGCCGAGTTTCGTCGCGACCTCCTGGATAGTGATGCATTTCACTGGGGTGAGGGCCGGGTGTTCATAGGCAAGAGTGCAATATCGCACAGCGGTAGGCTAGCACCGGGCCCGGACTATAAACTGTATCTGTCGCCCCAATTTGTGGAAACGGAAGCAGAATTCGAGCGCATCAGGTCCAGCATGGCGCTGGTGGGTGATGTAAAGACTTTTGATGGCTTTGTTGTTCCCGTACCCGAGGGACTGGACCCGTCGCGTTATGACAGTGTCATAGTTTGGTGCGAATCATTCGGAGAATTCATCACGGCAGCGAAATATCAGTGAGCCAGGTGCGCATCAACCCCTCACTTGAAATTTGGTGCCTGCACGGGGCATTTTTGGAGTCTGGATCAGCGGCGGGGAGCAAGAGGGTAAAACGTGCGTCCAGCGATGCTTCGCTGAATTAAAACGCCAGGCAGCAATTTAAACATGCAAATCTCCATATTCTGGCCGGTCATCACTTTAGTGGCGCTTACAGCCTGCATATGGGTATTGATGTATGTACGGCGAATATCGGAAATAAGAAAAAATCAAATAGATCCGCAGTCATTGGCGACCAGCGAGATGGCTTCGAACAAGCTGAAAGACGTCTCCGCAGCCGATAATTTCAGCAATCTCCTGGAGGCTCCTGTCCTTTTTTATGCGATTTGCATCATTCTCTTTGTTACGGGCCAGGTGACGCAACTTCAACTGGTTCTCGCCTGGCTCTATGTCGCCTTACGCGCTCTGCACAGCTTGATTCACGTGACCTACAACAGGGTTATGCACCGTTGGTTAGCATACATGACCAGCACCATTTGCCTGTTCGTGATGTGGGGCGCTTTTGTCTTTGATTTGTTATGAATGACAGCTGACAAACAAAATCTCTCGGGTATTTCAGGGGCATGCTTTTTATTTGTTTGGTAATGAAAAGCGCAGGGCAAAAAAACTTCCCCGGATGCGCTAGGTCTGCCAGGTGATTCCCACCATTTATGCATGCAATCTTTCTGCAAAAAGGCCAGGCTGAGGCGTGCCGGGGATTGCGACAAGCCGTGAATGAATCACATTCAAGTCGCATGCTGCCTGCGATTGAATGCCGCCTCAGTCTTATCGTGCCCATAGCACTCTCCATGGCGCTCGATTTGTAGTGATAAAAACTTAGCAACCGGAATGCGGGCCATCAATAAACGGATCGTTTCTGGCGCCGGTTGCCAGTCAAGCTACTGAATTAATTATCCGAATTCATGATTCACGAAAATTTCACGGATATTTGCGGACTTGTGCCCTCCACACGGGGCAAGCTCAGGTCCTCCCACAGGGGCTGCAAGGGGGCGCATTCCTATGAGGAGCATAATCAGCAAAAAAGTCAGCAAGATAATCTGGTTCGCCGCGGCTCTGGCTATTGTTGCGGCGCTGCTGGCTGCCGGCAGGGCCAATGCCTACACCGGGGACGGATGGTCCGGGGGCCTGGCCGGTGGCCTTAATCCAGTGGAGGCCAAGATCGTTCATTCCTTAAATGATGCCGCCCCAGTGCAGACGGCAAAAGGCGATGCCGGTCAGTAGACGCAGTCCGCCATCCGTGTAGCGGCCGCCTCTCGCCATTGCTTTAAATCGTCCAGCCTGGCAAGGAAATGCGAATAATAAGCATCTATGGGCATGACCCCGCCGAAGCAGAGCAGGTGTGGTTTGAGCCGGTTCAGCCAGGTTAAAGCCTGTGCAGACTCTCCGCGGTAAGCATGCACCTCGGCTACGGCGAGCAGGTTCCCAGGCTCCGGTGGCAGCGCCTGCAGCTCCGCCAAGGACTCTTCCGCTTCCGAATTCGAACCAAGAGCATGATAAACCAGGGCCAGTCCATAGCTGCGCCAACCAGCCGGTAATGATTGAACAACTCCCAGCGCCTCCTCGAACCTTTCCAGAAGGATCAGTGCCTTGGCGATCGAAACCTGCTGGTCCGTATTCGATTGCACGATGTTGGGATACTGCCGCTCAGCTTCGCGAAGCTGATCCAGCGCTTTCTGGAACTGGCCAGCGTAGAAATAGTAAGCTGCGAGGTTATTACGAAGAACTGCATTCAGAGGATCGAGCTGCACAGCCTGGCGCATGACATCGACAGCCTCCTCGGGCCTGCGGCGGATAAGATGGCGTGCAGCATCGGCTGATAGCACCAGCCAGTTATCAGGGTCGAGCGTTCGGGCAATTTCAATATGTTTGACCGCCCGGTCACGCTCTCCGTTGAACCGGAAATAAGACGCTGCCCTCATCTGGATATCCGCCAGACCCGGGCCGTATTGCAGCGCCTGTTCCACGGCATGCCTTTGCGTCTCCGTGAGTTGTGCGCGCCGTTCCGGGTCAGCCTCGGGGTTTTTGCCATGGAGGCGCAAGTTGGCAATTGCGGCCAGTCCGGCCCAGGCCTCGGCGTACGCCGGGTCGACATCGAGCGCCATCCGATAATGATCCTCCGCAAGCTCCACGTCGTCCGGTCCGCGCCTAGAATAGAAAAACCTTGCTTGCAGGAAATGCTCCAGGGCCTGGGGGTCTGAAGTTGAGCCTCGTTTTCGGTTACCGAGCGTGACGTCCAGTTGACTCGCCACCACCTGGGCAATCTCTGTCTGGACAGCGAGAATATTCCGGTACTCAACATCATAGGTTCGAGACCAGCGATGGAAGCTGTTTGCAGTATCCACGAGTTGCACGGAGACCCGTAGCCGGTCGCCGTCCCGGCGTATGCTCCCCTCCAGCACGTTTGCAACGTTAAGCTGCTGACCGATTGCCGCGATAGAATCGCCCTCGACGGCGAAGGATGATGTACGGGCAATGACGCGCAGGGAAGGGCTCTGCGCCAGGTAATGAAGAATTTCCTCAGCCAGGCCGGCAGCCAGGTAACCATGATTTCCGTCCGGGCTCAGGTCAGCAAATCGCAGGACGGCAACGGAATTCGCCGCCGGCTGGAGATTCACTGTCGGTTCGACTGCGTCCTCGCCAAGGAAGCGGAAGACAACAGCAGCGAGAAGCAAAATGCTGATCCCGGCTACAAGTAACCAGCTCGGGCGAAAGCGTTGCGAGACGGGCCGGCTGCCCTGAGGCGCTGCCTGGTCCGCGGGCGAATCGAAGAGATAGCCCCGACGCGGCACTGTGCGGATGATATCGTGATCTTTGTCGCCCAGGGCTTTGCGCGCATCGGCGACACACTGGCGCACCGAGTCTTCCGTGACCACAATATCCCCCCAGACCGCGTCCAGCAGTTCCCGCGACGAGACAACAACGCCGGCGTTTTGCACGAGAAAGTGCAGTACCTCGAAGGTCTTGGGACGCAGCGGGATCTCACGTCCCTCGTCCAGCAGCGCACAGCGATCGAGATCCAGCACGAATCTCGATATCGAGATGCTTCTGCGGTCTGTGCCGGGATTATCCATCGCCTTTTCCTTGCCACCCGGTCTGTGCGTGGTAAATCGTTCAAGCTTCGGGAAAATATAACGCATCTCGCGCCTAAATGGGTTGACATAATTTGCTTCCGGGCTGGCATTGCGAGCTGCATGCAAGAGTATGGGCACCCGGCAGTATGTGCAGCGGCCGGCTGATAGCCTGGATGAGTGAAACATGTTTCATAGGCAAGCATTGCTGTCCATGAGACAAACGGACCGCTTCGAAACGCCGCGGCTCCCGGCAAGTATCTGCATCCTGCGACCCGATTCCAGTACAATTTATTTTTAACCGGGGTTATTGGCCTTGATGCCTGGTGATATCCGGACGCACCATTCAAGACAACATGATTGCGAATCGACATGGCTGAGATTCTATTAATTTATTCCACCACCGATGGTCACACACGAAAAATCTGTGAGCGACTCAAGCGGGTCATCGAGACTCAGGATCACACGGTTTCGCTGATCGCGATTGACCAGGCCCCGATAATTGACTTGCACCGATTTGAAAAAATTGTGATCGGGGCGAGTATCCGGTATGGCAAGCACAGCAGAGCCGTGTATAAATTTATCCGCCAGAACCAGGAAGTGCTGGAAAGCAGGCCAAACGCATTTTTCTCGGTCAATGTCGTGGCTCGCAAGCTGGAAAAAAACCGGCCGGAAACTAATCCGTACCTGCAGACATTTCTGCGCCAGATCGCCTGGCGGCCGAAGGAACTTGCGGTGTTTGCCGGCAAGATTGATTACCCCAGGTATCGCTTGTGGGATCGGCTGATAATTCAGATGATCATGAGAATGACCAAAGGTCCGACGGATACTAAGGGTACTTACGAGTTCACGGACTGGCAGCGCGTGGATGAATTCGGGATGCTTGTAGCCAGGATGGGATAAACCGAAAGTCGCTATCGCCCGGCCGAACCCATTCGGCCACGCTTATTGAAACGCGAACATCGCCGGGAATACCAGCACAACTATCGCCGCCCAGATTGCGTAAACCGGCAGGTACGCAGTTTGCCAGCGTTCAAGATCGTAAAAGCTGCCTCGGCCTCTCAAAAACCTCGAATACAGCACCGCCGACCAGCCCAGGTTGATAACCAGGATAAGATTCTCGCCCAGGGCGGCAACACGATTGGGGCTGAGGCCGAATTCCGAGATCCTCGCGAGTATTGCCCAGAGAGCCAATGCGTCCACCAGCAGCGCCGAGACAACCAGCAGCAGCTGCAGGCCGTCGAAGAACCCCGGTGCACGCCCGGGGTCTCTTGCCGAGATGGCGTATAGCAGCAGGCCCACTACCACCACCAGCAGCAGGTCAAAGCCGATGAGCACTTCCCGCTCCACGTTGATGCCGCTGCCGGTCCACAGCATGGTTCCCAGGAACACCAGGAGCAACAACGCGAACAGCGGCGTGAATAGCATCGTGAGCACGGGAGCCATATTTTCGACGACACTTTGCTTGGCCTCCACCAGCCAGCCCGCAATAATCACTGCACCCATTACTCCGCAGGGCAGTACCCACTCATTCACAATCCACTCGGGGTCCACACCGATGGCGCTGAATATAAAAACCGTGACCCCCATCAGCACGCCGCCGCCAAAGGCAATCAGGGCGTAATAGATGAACCATTCTCCGGAGAAGCGGATGAAATGCATCCGTTGCCCATGATCGCGCCACTGCCCTCCGGCATAGGCGATACCCGTCGCCAGCCACAGGGCCATGGGTAGATGTATGGCCGCCAGAATCTGCGTGTTTCCCATGGGAGTGAATGGGAATAAATTCATTACCAGGGCACTGACCAGGAATATTCCGCCCACAGAGCGCCAGGTCTCCTGTGCCACTTGCCTCTTCCAGGCGAAGAATCCCGCCAGAAATGGCAGGACAAAAAGGCTGAGGTTTCTCATGTAGAAAGCGGGTTGCGGATCTGGGTCATCAAGCCCGACACCGAAAAGCTCCGGCGCTTTGATGGCGGCTGCGGCGGCGACTGCCAGCCCTACGGCGACGCGCGCCTCTTGCCGTGATCGGGAGGCGTCGGTTCCGGGCTCATGGGTAAAAACCAACCGTTTCCACAAGCGCTCTGAGTATTCCCGGGCATATTCCCTTGAGATGGCGTCAAGTTCACCAATGCGCTTGACCGCAATCAGAAAAGCCTCTTCCTCATCCAGCCCGGCTTGACGCAGATCGCTCACCTGGTTTCTCAGGTGATCCTCGAGCTCGTCCACGTCGCTCGCATCCATGGCGCGCCGCTTGAGGACGCATGATCGCCATTCACCGATTCGTTGTTCCAGCATCAGGCGTATTCTCGATTGAGGGGTCAGGTTCCCCGTGCTGCCAGTTGGAAATCATGGAAAGGGGTGGCCCGTAACGCGTCGTCCACCACTTGCCACTGCCGGCGCTGACTGGCGAGTTCCTGTAAGCCTTTATCGGTCAGCCGGTAGTACTTCCTGCGCCGGCCTGCCCGGGACCTGCCCCATGAAGCTTTCACATAAGCGTTGCGTTCGAGGCGGTGGAGCACCGGGTAGAGCATGCCGTCCGTCCATTTGAGTTCGCCGCCAGAAAGTTCATCCACGCGTTTGATGATGGCATATCCATAGCTCTCCCCCTCGCTGAGGATGGACAGTACCAGGGGTGTGGCAGAGGCCGCGACGAGGTCCTTGCCGATGTTCATGCCCGGCCACCAACGGACTGGCAAGCTGGAAATCTCAGATACATTGAAGTAGTATACATAACACTTCTAGGGATAGGAAGCACCGGCGCCGCCAGGCATCGGACAGCATCCAATGGTCGTCAGGAGGCAAGTCAATGGCATCCAAGCCTGTCAACAAAAGCGGCTCGCACGGGGGCCATTGGCGAATAATTCTGTGGAGTGGCGCAGCACTGATATTGCTGCTCCCCCTGATTGCCATGCAGTTCACCGATGAAGTGAACTGGACCCCCGGTGACTTCCTTGTTGCCGGCGCCCTGCTGCTGGGTGTCGGTATCACTTACGAGCTGGTGGCGAGAACCACGCGCAATACCGCCTACCGGACCGCCGCCGGCGTCGCCCTCGCCGCAGTCCTGATCCTGGTCTGGGTGAATGGCGCCGTCGGCATGATCGGCTCCGAGGATAACCTCGCCAACCAAATGTACTTCGGTGTACTTGCCGTTGGCGTTGTCGGCACATTGGTCGCCCGCTTTCAGCCGCGCGGTATGGCGCGCGCCTTGATCGCCATGGCGCTGGCCCAGGGCCTGGTTACCTTGATCGCGGTCAGCGCGGGTTTGGGCGAGCCGTGGAACAGCCCATTGCAGCTTGTGTTGCTCAACGGCTTTTTTATCGTTTTGTACATCGTGGCGGCGCAGTTGTTTTTGCGCGCCGCCCCGGACCAGGCCGAATCATCTGGTGACGCACCCTGAATACCATCGATGCAAGTACCGCATCACAGGCTCAAAACGCATACGCTCATCTGGTCAATGCTGGCCATCATTCGTTTATGATGGCAGGCCACAGCACGCTGGTTGATTCTTGGGGGTAAGCCGTTATGAGCCTGAAAAATGAACCGGTGGCGCGGGCCCATTTATTGATCCGCAAGCCCGTGGCGGAAGTTTTCGGCGCTTTCGTAGATCCTCATATCACCAGCAAGTTCTGGTTTTCACGGGCCAGCGGGCCCCTGCAGTCTGGCGAGACCGTCACCTGGTACTGGGACATGTATGGCGTGGCCGCCGAAGTGGAGGTCAAGGAGTTGGAGCCTGATCGGCGCATTCTGATCGCCTGGCCTACGCCGGTTGAATGGATTTTCGAGCAGCGTGGCGACCACACTTTTGTAATCATCGAGGCCGGTGGATTCACCGGCAGCGATGACGAAAAAGTCGCCCGGGCGATGGATTCGATGGGGGGCTTCACATCGACCCTGGCCGCCTGCAAGGCCTACCTCGAGCATGGCATCGAATTGGCCCTGGTTGCCGATCACAATCCTGACGCCCATGTGTAAACGCTTGCCGCGTTCAGCCTCTCTGAACTCACCACTTGCGAGCATGAAAGCCCCGCCCATTGTCGCGCTCGCCACCATGGGCCACTAAGGGTGGAACTTCTGCTGTTATTCGCTCTCTACGCAATCGCGTTGTCCGTTGCCCTCGGTCGCGCTGGCCATCACTCACAGGGCACCACTTCCCCACCGCCAGACGGAGAGCCGGTATCGCGAATCCTGATCGTGGGCGCCACCGGGGGTACCGGCCGCCAGCTGGTTTCCCAGGCTTTGCAGCGCGGCTACAGCGTAACCGCGTTCGCCAGGAATCCCGAGAAACTCGACGTAGAGCATCCCGCGCTCAATGTCATCAAGGGCGATGTGCTTGATCCGGATTCCCTGGCCAGTGCAATGCGCAACCAGCAGGCCGTGCTGTGCGCCCTGGGGCACAAGCGGTTTTTTTATCCGACCCGGATACTTTCGCAAGGCACCCGGAACATCATCCGTGCAATGCAGGATCACAATGTATCGCGACTTATCTGCGAGACCTCGCTCGGTATCGGCGACAGCGCCGGGCGCATGGGTCTCTATTACACCTTTTTTGTGGTTCCCCTGATATTGCCTTTTTATTACTGGGACAAGACCCGCCAGGAACAGTTGATAGCGAAGAGCGCTGTGAACTGGATCATCGTGCGGCCTGCAGCATTTACCAAAGGCAACAAGCGCGGGCAATACCAGCATGGATTCCAATCGGGAAGTCGGCTCCTGACGCCCAGAATCTCCCGGGCAGAGGCCGCTGAATTCATGCTGGATCAGCTCGGCTCCAATGCCTATTTGTACACGGCACCCGGAGTGTGCCGCTAGGCGGCCTGGCGAACAGGCTGTTGTTAAAGCCGCTGTATATAATCCGGAATATCCATCACAAGCACGTTCGAACCGTCATGACACCATCAGCTATCGCTTACAAGCGTGACGTCGCCCTGACCCTCGATCAATTCACGGCGCTCTATAAAACATCGACGCTGGCGGAACGCCGTCCCGCAGACAAACCAGAGATAATGCGCCAGATGATGGAGCATGCTGATCTCACGATTACGGCATGGGATGGCGAGCAATTGATCGGAATCTCGCGCACACTGACGGACTTCGGCTACGTCGCCTATCTTGCCGATCTCGCCGTGGCCAAAGCTTACCAGCGGCTGGGCATCGGCAAACGCCTGGTGGCTGAGACCCGTGCCGCATTGGGCCCCGATTGCATGATTGTGCTGCTGTCGGCGCCAGCGGCGAACGAATACTATCCGCGCATCGGTTTTTCGCAGCACCCCCGCGCCTGGGTGCTGGACCCGCTTGCCGCCGGTTAGAGTGATCCGTTTTTTTCGGCATGACCAGTGTGACCCGGCATTACCCCACAATCAGGTTGGCGAAAATTACAGACGCCGGGGAAATCTGCACCATCTACAACTATTACATCGACAATACCACCACGACCTTTGAAGAGACCCCAGTGGCAACGATCGACATGTCCGCTCGTATCGATGCCTGCATCCCAGAAGATTCCTGGTGGGTAGCCGAGCTTGAACAGAAAATAACTGGATATGCCTACGCAACCCCATGGAAGCCCCGCGCCGCCTATCGGAACACGGTGGAAGTTACCGTTTATATAGCGCCGGGTCATGAGCGCCGCGGAATCGCCAGCGCCCTTTACCAACGACTTTTCCAAACACTCAAGAACAAAGGCCTGCATTGCGCGCTGGCAGGCATCGCCCTGCCAAATGAGGCCAGCGTCGCCCTCCATGAAAGCTTGGGATTCCGCAAGGTTGGTGAACTGGAAGAGGTGGGCTTCAAGTTCGGGAAATGGATCAACGTAGGTTACTGGGAGCTGCGCCTGTGACGGGCCGGGCTGGCGCAGCAGTATTCAGATTATTTCTGCTGGCATGCATTGTGCTGCAAGGATGTGCAAGCTCCGATGCGGATATTGATATTGAGCGGCTTGCGGATGGTGTCTGGCTGCACACTTCATATTACACCTATCCCAGTGGTACGCGTCTTCCCTCCAACGGCTTGGTGGTCCGCAGCCAGGATGAGCTCACCCTTGTGGATACTGCCTGGGGGGAACTACTCACCATCGGGCTCGTGACAAAAATCGAGCGTGAAATTGGCCTGCCTGTTACGCAAGCCATTGTTACTCATGCCCATGCCGATCGCATTGCCGGCGTCGACGCGCTGGAGTCTCGTGGCATAAAGGTGTACTCACACCCGGATACCCAGCGGCTGGCCGCACGACAGGGGCTGCCGGTACCTGATCTGATATTGCCTGCACTCGCTACCCCAGGCAGCTCCTCGGCGCTTGGGGAGCTGGAAGCGCATTACCCTGGCCCGGCCCATGCTCCGGATAATCTGGTGATCTGGCTACCGGGACATGGCATTCTGTTTGGCGGCTGTGCGGTGCGTCCGGCAAAGGCCGATTCGCTTGGCAATATTGCGGATGCCGATCTCACTAACTGGCAAGCTGTGATGCAATCCCTGCTCGGTCAATTCTCCGATGCACGATTGGTCATCCCCGGCCATGGCGCACCAGGCGACATAGGCTTGCTCCAGCATACGGCCCGCCTCGCAGAGCCTGAAGAGTGACTCGCGACCCCGCGGAACAGTGAATCGCTGACACTAATATGCGATGATTGCGGTTGTTTTCCTGCTTGTCGATATCAGAGATTACCGCGCGATAAATCCGCGTTGAATCGGGGCCGATCGCAAAGCAGGAAGCTGATAGCGTTGGCGATCAGGAAGTATGCCATCGACCAACCCGTGGGGGCAGCGGGTCAGGAAGGCTGCTGGTTCCTTGCACATGAATAAGGTTCATTTGTCATGCAGAAACCCGCCATGCCACCTGATGAGCGCACACGCCTTGAAACACTCCGCTCCCTCAATCTGCTCGATACGGCGCCAGAGGAACGCTTCGACAGGCTGACGCGGCTCGCCAAGCGCATGTTCGGGGTGCCGATTTCCCTGGTAAGCATCGTCGATGCCGATCGCCAGTGGTTCAAATCCAAACAGGGCCTGGATGCCGATGAAACACCCCGGGAAATATCTTTTTGCGGGCATGCCATATTGGGCGATGAGGTATTCATCATTCCCAACGCCCTCAAAGACGACCGCTTTGCGGACAACCCCCTGGTCACGGGAGAGCCGAACATCCGCTTCTACGCGGGCTGCCCGCTCAAGGTGCACAATGGCAGCAAGCTTGGCACCTTGTGTCTAATAGACAGGGCGCCCCGCAATTTCGATGAGGAAGACCTGGCACTACTGAGAGATCTCGCCGCCATGGCGGAGCAGGAGATCGCCGCCGTTCAGCTGGCTACCCTCGATGAACTGACGCTGATTTCTAACCGTCGCGGTTTCATGGCACTGGCCCAGCACACACTGAATGTCTGCCAGCGCAAGAATATGCCAGCTACCCTACTGTCTTTTGATCTTAATGAATTCAAGGAGATCAATGACCGATTTGGCCATGCCGAGGGCGATAAAGCACTGGTAGCTTTTGCCGAGCAGATGCGTAACGTATTTAGGGAGTCCGATGTCTTCGCCCGCCTGGGCGGTGATGAATTTGTGGCCCTGATGACTGACTGCGCAGAATCAAAGCTGGATGCGGTGCTCGCTCGATTTCGAGCTGCCATAGCTGCCTATAACCAGCAGGCCAAGCGCGGCTACGACCTGAAATACAGCGTTGGGCACATTGCTTTTATCCCGGAGGACAATGAGTCCATCGACGAGCTGCTGGAACGCGCGGACCAGAAAATGTACGAGCACAAGAGAGCGTCCTGAGGTCACATCGGGGCTGGTGCTGTCGCCGCATGCATCTTTAGGGTGCTGGTCCCTGACAAACAAATGAATCTCGTTCCAGGAGTGCCGGGTGGCGCCCGGTTTTCACTGTTGACCTGTTTCGGTTTGCTGCTCGGCTGCGGCTCGAACGCCCAGCTTCCTGATCCGCTGCAGGCTGGCTGGCGGGGTGCGTCGGTTTGCCAGGTGCTGCACGAAAACCGATTCCAGCGTGCTTTGCGCTGTGTGTTCCCCCCGGGTGGCGGCCACGAACGCCACTATCACCTTCCCCACACAGGTTACGTTATTGCAGGCGGTCGAATGCGCATCAGCGATGCGTCGGGAGTGCGCGAAGTGGAGCCCCGAACAGGCAGCAGCTTTCAAAGCCCCGGTATCGCCTGGCACGAGGTTCGAAATATCGGCGACAGCACCGCAATCTTTCTTATCGTCGAACACCGCCAGTGAGTTGCTCCCTGGCGCAAACCTGCAACAAACCGGGGCAGTCGAAGTGACCAGCGGGAGCGGGCTGGCCGGTTTTGTTGTGTTTGCCAGCGGCTCGTGGCTGGTTTGCCTCGCCATCTTTTGTGCCTTTGCGCCCCGCCGGGCCGCGGGCTTCCTCTGGGGTTTTGCCAGTTCAGCCCGAAGCCATTTTATCGAGCAGTTGATCCGTATCCTGGCGGGAGCGGGTTTTGTCCTGTACGCCGATCGCCTTCGCTTTACGCCCGCATTTGAGGTTTTCGGCTGGGTGCTCATCGGCACGTCCACGGCCCTGCTGTTCATACCCTGGCGCTGGCACAAGCGCTTTGCTGATCAGGTAGTGCCAATGGCGATACGCCACATCAAGCTCTACGCTGTGGCCGCTCTCACCCTCGGCTTGTTGGTTTTTTACGCTATGATTTAGGAACAATTAACAACAGTGGAAGTAGAGTGCTGACTCATCCCAACCCAGCGCGGCCGATAGCAAGATATTCAGATGAATGACGATGGCAGTGAGATTACTTTGCGCCAGGCAACCCTGGCCGATGGCGATGCAATTATTGCTCTGAACACGGGCTCGGTCGATGCGACCAGCCCCATGGATATGGATGAGTTCCGGCGGCTGTTCGAGCTCAGCAGCCTGACGATAGTCGCCCAAAAAAATGACCAGGTATCCGGATTTCTGATGGGCTTTCAAGATGGCGCTGATCTGGATGGTGCTAACTACCAATGGTTTGCGGAACGCTTGAAGAGTTTCTTCTATATTGATCGCATTGTCATTGCTGCGGCCTGTCGCAGCAGTGGATTGGGCCAGAAGATGTACGCCCATGTCAGAGCATGGGCCGGCGCCAAGGGCTTGCATTGGCTGGCGGCCGAAATGAACCTCGATCCTCCCAACCTGCAGTCACTGAAATTTCACAAGCGCAACGGCTTCCTGGAAATTGGTACCCAGAGGCTTACCGACGGCAAGATCGTGTCCATGCAGATCAAGCGGGTCGCCCGGGCCGACCCGGCAGGTGCAAAAACTTGAACAAGGACAATTCCAGACTGTTTCAGCGTATAAGTGCCGGTCGCACGGATCTGGTGCTGGATTTTTTGGCCGCGGGCGAGCCAGCTGATAAAACCGATGAGCAAGGCGTCTCTCTGATCAAGTGGTGCGCTTTTCACGGGGATGTCAGCGCTCTTCGGATTTTGCTGGACAAGGGCGAAAAACTTTTATCGCTGGGAGCAGATTTCGGCCTGAACGCAGCAGCCTTTCACGGACACTGGGAACTTTGCCAGTTTCTTTTGAATAACGGCGCTGACGCCAACAGTAAACTTTCTGATACCGGAGAAACGCCATTGCATGCTGCTTTATGCAAGGCAAACCGCCCCATCTATGATCATGTCGTCCAGGTATTGCTGGCGCACGGTGCCGACCCAAACACGAAGACCCTGGCGGGTGTCGAAACCGGCGCATTCATGCGCGATTGTCGTACGCGTGGCGAAACGCCTCTGCACCGCGCGGCGGCATACGGAACCGAGAGGGCCATAAGAATGCTATTGGAGGCGGGTGCCGACAAGACCATAAAGGATGCCAATAATGACTCGCCGCTGAGTTGGGCAAGCTGGCACCTCCGTCCTGCATCGGTTCTGCGCCTGCTCTGTTATGGCCGCTTCTCAATTCATCCGGATAACGAATCAGACTATGACCACGGATCGGGCTGGAACGCGCTGGATCCTGGCCGCAGCGGATGGCCAGAATCGGAATAATAGTCCTGATGGTTCATAATGCACGGCAATGAATCAAAACAAAAATTATGTTTTTGACCGGCACCTGTTAACAACCCTGGACGCAGCACGGCTCGAGCTGGAGGCGGGTTTTGCCGAGCTGCCGCCGGTACGCGCCAAAAGTTCCGACTATGCCCGGGTGTTGCAGGAAACCGCTGCTCGTCTGCAGGACAATTTCCCTTATTTTCATCCCTTGTATGCCGGGCAGATGCTCAAGCCGCCCCACCCTGTCGCCCATGCTGCCTACGCGCTGGCCATGTTTGTCAATCCCAATAATCACGCACTCGATGGCGGCCGGGCCAGCTCGCGGATGGAAAAAGAAGCGGTTGCGGAAATCGCCAGCATGTTCAGATGGACAGCCCACCTGGGGCATCTTTGCGGCGGCGGCACCATGGCCAACATGGAGGCCCTGTGGGTCGCAGATCAAACCCGTCCCGGCAAGGTAGTACTGGCGTCGGAGCAGGCGCATTACACCCATGAGCGTATCAGCAAGGTGCTTGGCATGCGCTTCGAGTCAGTCGCCTGCGACATTCGCGGGCGCATGGCGGTGAATCAGCTTGAAGAGCGGCTGGCCTCAGGAGATGTGGGCACCGTCGTCGTCACCCTGGGCACAACCGGTTCCGGTGCCATTGATCCGTTAAAGGAAATTCTTGCTCTGCGGCAGCAGCATGATTTTCGCATCCATGTTGATGCGGCGTATGGCGGTTATTTTGTCCTGGCTGACAACCTCGATGACGACGCGAGAATCGCCTTTGACCACCTGGACAAGGTGGATTCCCTGGTCATCGATCCCCACAAGCACGGTCTGCAACCTTACGGGTGCGGCTGCGTACTGTTTAGGAATCCCGATGAGGGACATTTTTACAAACATGACTCGCCTTACACCTACTTCAGTTCCGATGAACTTCATCTCGGCGAAATCAGCCTCGAGTGCTCGCGCCCCGGTGCAGCTGCAGTTGCCCTGTGGGCCACGCAACGCCTGTTGCCACTGATGCCCGGCGGCGAATTTGCCAATATGCTGTCTCGTTGCCGCCAGGCGGCCATTGAGTTTTACAGCCGGGTTGCAGGCAGCGCAGATTTCGTTACCGCCTTCGCACCCCAACTGGACATCGTTATCTGGGCACCACAGGCCGAGAGCGTCAGCGAAGCTTCGAAAAAATCCCGGGCTATTTTCAAAGCTGCCGCCGACCATGATCTGCACCTGGCCCTGGCGAATATGCCGGCCCGTCTCTTTGACCTGGACAGTGCCGGCATGCGGCCAGATGCCACTACAATTACTTGCCTGCGCTCGGTGCTGATGAAGCCCGAGCACCTGGACTGGGTAGACGAGATCTGGCGCAGGCTGTGCATTGCCTGCGACGAGGTCGGCTAGGTGGCGGACGAGCAGAGAACAATCGGTCTCTTTATGGCGTATGTCGGTGGGCATGCAGGTAGCGCCAACATTGAGCTGCATGACCTCCGGTTCGTCGCGGGCCACGGCATCGAAGATACCTTTCCCGCGCTGCGCCTACAGCGGTTCGGAGAGCCGCAAAGCCTGCATCTCGACAGCTACGTGGAAGTTCGCAACGTAGACGGTTACTGCGTGCTCCTCACCGAGAACCCGGTTGCGCAGCAAGCAAGGCTGTATGAGCCCGCAGCGTCCTAAGAGGTAAGTTGGCCGTGCAGGTAGAGGTCAAAATGATACTGCAAAAGGCAGACGAGGCCCGGCGCCAGGGCCAGCTGGAAACCGCACGCCGGGCATTCGAACAGGCGCTTGAAACCAGCAGCCTTTCGCAAGACGAACATGGCAGGCTGGCGGCGCTCAAGGGCCTTGGCCAACTGGAGCGTGACGCCGGTAACCCCGACCAGGCGCTGTATTATTTTGACGATGCGACCCGCCTCGCCCGGCGCACCGCCACCAAAAGGCTGGTCGCTCATACAATTCGCCATTATGCTGATGCTTACCGAGCCGCCGGCCAGCTGGCGCAGGCGCTCCCCCTATACCAGGAAGCGCTCGCACTCTATGGAGAAGACCCTGCAACGCCGGGGCTCGAGTTGGCCAATGCCTTGCGGCCTGCGGCAATCGTGTTCGAACAGCTGAGTCACAATCAAAGGGCTGTAAAGTATTGGCAGCAAGCGCGGACCCTGTATGAATCAGCAGGGATAGAAGCCGGCGTACTCGAGTGCGACGAGGGGATCTCGAGATGCAAGCGGACCTGAGAACCCCGTTGGAATTTCAGCCGTGAAGGGCGATAAGCCGGGCGGGCCGATTCGCTGGCGCATGCACCTGCAAGCAGCGCCCACGGTGGTGTTTGACGCTATCGATTCCGATACCGGTCGAGCCGCTTTCTGGGCCGAGTCTGCTAGAGAGCGCGATGGTCATATCGAATTTCGATTTATCAATGGCTATGCCTGCAGCAGCAAAATTCTGCTTCGCGAGCGACCGTCCGCATTCGAGCTGGACTATATCGGTGGGGTTGCGCGTTTCGACCTGACGGCTGACGGCCGTGGTGGCACCGATCTATTGCTGACCCACAATGGCATTGGTGATGCAGACTGGAATGAGGTACATGCGGGATGGCTTAACGTATTATTCCCGCTAAAGGCCTGGGTCCTGCATGGTATTGACATTCGTAACCATGATGCCGCGCGCAGCTGGGACCAGGGCTATGCGGATCAATAACATTCAGCGAGGTAAACGTGGTTTCAGCAGCAGATGCCCTGGCTCGGCTCCAGGAAGGTAACCGGCGCTTCGTACGTGGTGATGTTTCCGCAACCGCCAGCAGCCTGCCCAAGGCCCGTGGCGAACTTGTCGACGGTCAAAACCCCTTTGCCATCATCCTGGGATGCTCGGACTCACGAGTGCCTGCAGAAATTGTATTTGACCAGGGTCTTGGTGATCTTTTCGTCATTCGCGTTGCCGGCAATATCGTAGCGCCCACCCAGATTGGCAGCATCGAATTTGCTGCCGAACAGTTCGGCACGCGGTTGGTCGTGGTCCTTGGGCATTCCCGCTGTGGCGCCGTACTTGCCACCCTGGAGCAGTTACGCAAGCCACAGGAACACCGTTCCGTCAACCTTAAAACCATCGTTGAGCGAATTCGCCCTGCCATCGAGCCCCTCGTGAACACAAGCGACAGACAGGCATTGGAGCAAGCCGCAGTGCGGGCCAATATTCGTAATTCCACGGAGCAATTACGCCATGGCTCGCCAATTCTTGAACAATTGATAAGAGACGGCGGTCTGATCATAGCGGGCGCCGAATATTCCCTGGAAACGGGAGAGGTGGACTTCTTTGACTGAATGGGGTCAACGCGGCAAGTTTGCGACACTGCTGCTGTGCGGTTGGCTGGCCGTGCTGGCAGTGCCGGCGGCCCAAGCCGATTGCGTGGTACTGCTGCATGGACTGTTGCGCTCCTCTGCAGCAATGGAGCCTCTCGCCAAAGCCTTGCAGGCTCGTGACTACAAGGTTGCCAACATCGACTATCCGTCGCGTAGCCAAAATATAGAAAATCTGGCACCCGCTGCCGTGAACGCCGGTCTGGCGAGTTGCGGGCAAGAAGGCCCGGTGCACTTTGTCGGCCATTCCCTGGGTGGAATCCTGGTGCGTTATTACCTGGCAGAGCATGCCATCGACGGCCTGGGTCGTGTCGTCATGCTGGCGCCGCCTAACCAGGGGAGTGAAATCATCGACAAACTTGGCGGCCTGCCGGGCTTCCATAAGTTAAACGGCCCCGCTGCCGCCCAGCTGGGAACCGACGCAGCGAGCCTGCCCCTGCAGCTCGGGCCAGTTAACTTCGAGGCAGGTGTGATCGCAGGCAGTCGCACGATTAATCCAATTCTGTCCCAGTATCTGCCCAACCCGGATGACGGCAAGGTATCACTTGCCAGCACCAGGGTTGACGGCATGGCCGATTTCCTGGTGGTGCCTCACTCACATCCTTTCATCATGAGCAAGCCCGTGGTGATTGCGCAGACAATCCATTTCATCGAGAACGGAGAGTTTCTCCACGAGCAGGAATAGCGCGAGCTGCTGCATGCGAAGCATACCGGGCAGATCTGAGTTGCTTGCTCAACCAGCAAAAGGGAGACAAAAATGAGAATCAGATTGAACAGCATTCTGGTAGACGATCAGGACAAAGCTCTTGGCTTTTACACCGACAAGCTGGGCTTTGTGAAAAAAACTGAAATACCAATGGGCGAATATCGCTGGCTGACGGTGGTCTCCCCCGACGACCCGGACGGCGCCGAGCTGGTCCTGGAACCCAATGTTTTCCCGGCGGCAGCCACCTACCAGCAGGCCCTTTACGAAGCCGGCATTCCCTGTACGGCCCTGGCATCTGCGGATGTGCACGCTGAATACAAGCAGCTGGTAGCCAGGGGAGTAAAGTTCACGGCCGAGCCAGCCGAAGCCGGCGGTACGGTGCTGGCCGTTTTCGATGATACCTGTGGCAATCTGGTCCAGATCTATCAGGACTGATGGCAACTCCGGACTACAGCGGCTATTCCTTCCGCGAGCTTTACGAAGCGCTCGGTGCTTTACGCGGCGATCTGTACCCGCAGGTGTTGCAAGCGCTGGAAGATGAGATTGCAAAGCGCCAGGGCCTCAACAAGGCCGAGCTGGAGGAGATTTATTTTCGCCTGGATACCGAGCGCTTTCCCAGGCATGCAGAACGCTTGCGCCAGGAGATTGCGCGACAAGGCGGCTTCGAGAGCATTGCTCCCGAAGTGGTCACCGAGCAAAACCGTTTCAGTACCGGTTGGCGAAGATTCTGGGCCGTGATTTTCGACGCCATCATCCTGTTCGCAGTGATGGCGCCGGTGGCGATGCTTGTAGAAGAAGGCCGCAATGACAATCTCGCACTGATGGCGGCGCTGGATTACGGCACTACCCTGGTCACGATTTTTTATTACATCCTGCTGCATGCGGTCTGGGGACAAACGCTGGGGAAAATGATCACTGGCGTCAAGGTCGTCAAGAATTCCGACTTGTCGCCCATCGCGTTTCGCCATGCACTCACGCGCGACATGGTTCCTCTGCTGGTCTTTATAGTCGGTATCGTGCTGATCAACTATCTGGACATCGGGATCGCCGAAAACAAGCAGGCAAGCCTGCAGCCCCCGCCCATCGTGGGTGCCGTTGTTTTTCTCCAGTTCCTCTGGCCTCTCCTTGAACTCATTACCATGCTTTTCAATCGCCGCAGACGCGCCATTCACGACTTCATTGCCGGTACCGTGGTTATCCGCTATCTGCGCCACCCGGCCCATCCACAGGACCGCCAACCAGCAACCTCAGTTGCAGCGACATGACGCAGCACGACATATTTCTCGTTTATGACAAACAATGCCCCGCCTGCGACTTCTACTGCAGGCTGGCTCGCATCCGGGAGTCGGCGGGCAGGCTGGTGCTGGTGGACGCGCGTGCCGGGGGGCCAATATTGGATGAAATCACGGCTGCCGGTTTCGACATTGACCAGGGCATGGTGCTGAAGATTGGCAGCGAACTATATTACGGCGCCGATGCGATCCACATGCTGTCAATGCTGAGCACACGCTCTGGTCTGTTCAACCGACTCACGCACTGGCTGTTTCGCTCTCGCGGCATGGCCCGCGCGCTGTACCCGGTGCTGCGCAGCGCGCGTAACCTGTTACTAAAAATATTGGGCAGGACCAAGATCAACAACCAGGGAAGGGCCAACAATGACAGATTTTAAGCAACTTGGCGGTTCCATTGCGGCCATTATGCTGCCTTTCCTGTGTGCCTCTGCGGCCAGCATGGCCGAGACGCCTGGCAAGTCGTTTGCAGAACCGACGCAACTCGAGACCGGCGTCAATCCGACTGCTGCGGCCATCGCCGAAGTCACCGGTGATGGGCATGCGGATTTGCTGATCGTCAATCATGGCAGCAACGATCTGTGGGTATGGCGCGGCGATGGCGCGGGTGGCCTGGGCCAGGTCTCTGTCTATCCTGCGGGCCCCAATCCCGACAGTCTGGCCGTCGGCGACTTCAATGCGGATGGTCGACCTGACGTGGCGGTGGCGAACCACGAAACCCCGAACATCACCCTGCTGATCAACCAGGGTGACGGAGTTTTAGCACCCCATGCCCGATCTCCGCTGACGGTGTCCGTCCGCCCCCACGTACATCAGGTCCAGACGCTTGATATGGATGGCGATGGCCATCTCGATCTGCTGGTCGATAATCGAGAAGGTGAAGGCTTTGTTCTGCTCAGGGGCCGGGGAGATGCCACCTTCGAGTTACCCGGCGAATCCATTGATGCAGGTGGCGACCCTTACCTGGGAATGGCCATGGCCGATCTCAACCAGGACCAGCGCCCCGACATCGTCGCGCCTCTTAATCGCTCGGTCACCGTAATGCTCAGCAATCCAAAAGGCTTCGCAGCCCCTCGTCATCTGCAGATCGGCGGCGCGTTTGGCGTGGCGTTAGCTGATTTCGACGGTGACGGAAGTCAGGACCTGCTGAGTGCGCCTGAGCGCGGGCCGATCCTGGTGGCCAAAGGTCTCGGCGGCGCCAACTTCGAGATCGTCAGGCGCCTGGATACTGAAAATGGCGCCAAGCGTGTTGCTTCAGGTGATTTCAATGGCGACGGTCGCGCAGACTTTGTCATTCAGAACTATCTCGCCTCGCCCATGCTGGTGCTACTTGGTACCCAGGACGGGGGCGAGGCGATCAAAATGCCAGGCGGCAAGCACCCCTGGGGCCTTGCTATTGCCGATCTGAACAACGACGGACATGACGATCTGGTGAGTTTGGATTTTGGCAGCAACGTTGCGCTGGTTTTCCTCAGCCTGAGCCATGACTGAGCAGCGCTGCTTGTGCCCCGTTACTGTCTGTCGTGCTACAGTTTTCATATGATCAAAGTGCCTAACATCTTGCAGCTTGCCCTGCTGACGATACTGCTGGGATCGGCACAGGTTTTCGGTGCGGATCCCGAGCCTCCGGTTTTTGTCAAAGTTTTCGCCGGAGTTTCGCCCGCTTCCTGGGGCGACTTTCGCCGCGAGGTTCGCAGAAACCTGAAACGTAAGGCCACCATTCCCGAGCGTACCGAGATCGCCTGCGAGGTTGGCCGTTGGTACGCCCTGGGTGTCATCGCCACCCAGCCCGGTGTGCAGATGATGTTCTTCGAAACGACGGCGATATTTCGTGATCTTGACAATTACGATGTCCCCAGGCATTCGCATCGGGAGCACACGCTTAAAAAAGAACAATTCGGCACGCGGCGTTTCGCCTTCAAAATCAGGGAAGGCGCAGTAGACCATGATGCCACTGTGGTGGTTCATGTCGGCAAGCAAGTGTATGTGCGACACACATTTGAAATCCGGGGTTGCAGCGTTCCACGCTAAGCCCCGCGGCAGGCGCCATGATTATCGAGACCAGCCGCCTGCGCCTCAGACATGTCACCAACCACGATGCCAGTTTCATACTGGCATTGGTTAATGACCCGGATTGGCTGCAGCACATCGGCGACCGGGGCGTTCGTACGCTGGACGACGCCCGGACATTTATTGCCGATGGCCCCATGGCAAGTTATGAGAAGCATGGTTACGGCCTGTGGCTGATGGAGCTGCTGGGCGATTGCGCGCCCATCGGTCTGTGTGGCCTGCTGAACAGGGAGTACCTTCAATACCCCGACCTGGGCTACGCCCTGTTGCCCGACTTCCGCGGTCAGGGTTTGGCCCGTGAAGCATGCCGGGGCGTGTTGCAGTACGCATCCGAGGCTCTCGGCATGACCGCCGTCGAGGCAATTGTCGCGCCGGGCAACATCCGTTCCTTGCGCCTGCTGGAGCACCTCGGGTTCGATGACGCCGGTATGGTGACATTACCGTCGGGTACTGATCAGGCACGCCTGTTGCGGATCGAATTGGGCGGAGACAACTGACAATGAGTATACGACCGGCATATCGGGACGACAGGCAAGCCTGCCTGAGCATGCGCAAGCAGCATTGGCCCGATGGCGCCGGGGAGCATGCTGATGAGAGGGATGAGCATGAGTCAACAGACGGGCAAAGGAGACTTGTAGATGGCGAGTAAAAGATTTCCGTTACCCAAACGGCTTAACGCAGCGATGTCCGAGAAGGCCTATGCCAATCTCCGCGCGCTGAACGCAAAATACCACTACGGCAATAATTATCTACTGACGATCTTGCTGGAAAACCTGGACCAAATAGTGAAGCAACGCGAACTCGAGAGGGTATTTCGGGAGTTCCAGGCCGAGTATGGGGCGCCGGGACCCGGCAGGATGAGCAGTCGAGGTTAAGCCGGATGCTGTACTGGTTGCGAACGCTGGCGCTGGCCCCGCTTTTGCTGGCCCAGGGGATGCGGGTCCGGCGCCGGGCGCTGATTCTGCCGGAGCCGCCTGGCAACCGCGCAGGGCAGACCGGTAACGGACCTGAACTCAGCCTTCTGATTGCCGGGGATTCCGCGGCGGCCGGCGTGGGCGCCCGGCACCAGAACGAAGCGCTGCTGGGCCAGACGCTGGCCTCTCTGTGTCCCCATTTCAGCGTGCGCTGGCGACTGGAGGCGGTCTCGGGCGCCACTACCGGCGCTACGCTGAAGCGCCTGCAGGGCATTGAGCCCGCCAGGTTCTGCGTCGCGATCACTTCGCTGGGTGTCAATGACGTCACTTCCGGTGCTGGTCTGGGGTCCTGGTTAAAGCAACAGGTCGCCCTGAGAGAACTCTTGCGCGAGCGCCACCATGCGCGACTTATCGTGGTGTCGGGGCTGCCGCCAGTACACCTGTTCCCGGCACTGCCGCAGCCTTTACGGTGGCACCTCGGACTGCGGGCCCGACAATTCGATCGCGCGCTGCGCGCCGCGGTGGCGGCAGAACCCGACTGCGTGTTTATTTCTCTGGATGTTTCGGGCAGTACAGACGACATGGCCCGTGACGGTTTTCATCCGGGCCCGGAAATATACCGGCGCTGGGGCAGCGCGAGTGCAGAGCGCATACTCCAATGGCGCGGTATCGCATAGAATGACCGGGACATCACCGGCTCGCGGACATCAGAAACATGACTGCTGACATACAAACAAGATTTACCATTGCGTCCTGGAATGAAACTCCTGCGCAGGAGCTGGGGGCGGACAGCAAGATCGTCCGTGCCCAGGTAACCCAGAGCTACACAGGCGAGCTGGCGGGTAATGGTGAGGTTGAATACCTCATGTTTTACTGCAATAAGGATAGTGCCACTTTTACCGGCTACGAAACTATCCAGGGTGAGTATCGCGGTCGCGCTGGACGCTTTGTCATCGTCCATAACGGCGTTTACCACAACGGTGTTGCCAGCAGCGACTGGAAGGTCGTCGCGGATTCCGGCAACGGTGAACTGGAGGGGATCGCTGGCACAGGTTCGTTTTGCGCCAGCCACAGTGGCGAAGCCGACGTGACCTTGATTCTGACTTTGCCATGAATAGAGCCTGGCTCTTTACACCTGGCGGTGAGTGAACAATCACACTGGGATCGGGTTTACGCATCCCGACAGCCAACCGAAACGAGCTGGTATCAGCCACACGCCGATATTTCTCTGCAGCTGATTGCTGCAACCGGAGCAGGCAGGGAGCAGCCGATTATCGACATCGGCGCCGGTGCCTCGGTGCTCGCCGAAGAATTGCTGGACGCGGGTTATTCGGATATCACGGCGCTCGATATATCAAGCCTGGCGCTGCAGGCAGCCCGTCGCCGCATGGGAACACGCTCGCGCAAGGTGCACTGGCTTTGCGAGGATGTCACCGCCTGGACGCCGAGCCGGCAATACGCCGTCTGGCATGACCGGGCCGCATTCCATTTTCTGGTGAATACTGACGACCGACAAGCCTATCTCGAGGCCCTGGGCCAGGGCCTGGCAGCCAACGGACACCTGATTTTGGGGGCTTTCGCGCTGTCCGGACCAAAGCGCTGCAGTGGTCTCGAGGTGCTGCAATACGATGCTGACCGGCTACTGGCCTGCCTGGGCCCGGCATTTGACCTGCTGGCCGAGCACAACGATCTGCATGTCACGCCCTGGGGAGACAAGCAGGGATTCGCCTGGTTTCATTGTATTAAACATGGACAGGCAAGCTGATATCCGGGCACGGGGTGCTGATCCAGCGAGCTCGCCTACGCGCGTGAGGCAGGCCCGGCACCGGTAAATTTTGGAGCGAACCAGGAATGAGCTCAGCCACGCAACAGTTACGCCGGGCACTGCACGCCCAACCGGAGCTTTCGGGCAACGAGACGGCCACTACCACCAGGCTGCTCAGGTTTTTTCGTGAGCTTGACGCCGGTTTTACTTTCGAAAAATTTGATGACTACGGCTTCGCTGCGATCCTCTCGTCGCCCACGCCCGGTCGGTCAATTATGCTGCGTGCGGAACTCGATGCCTTGCCAATAGTGGAAACCAACCAGTTTGCACATCGCTCTCGTACCGCGGGCGTGGCCCACCAGTGTGGGCACGACGGACATATGGCCATACTCGCGGAAGTCGGTGTGAGACTGGCGGCGGCACCACCCCCCTCGGGCCGCGTGATCTTGCTGTTCCAGGCGGCGGAAGAAACCGGCGTTGGTGCCCGGGCAATCGTTCACCACCCGCGTTTCCAGGCGCTGGCTCCCGACCGGGTCTTCGCCCTGCACAACCTGCCGGGATTCCCTATGGCCAAAGTCATTGCCCGCGCCGGCACCTTCAGTTGTGCATCCTGCGGCATGCGGGTCCTGCTCAAAGGCCTGGAGGCCCATGCCGCACAACCGGAAACCGGACGCAGTCCGGCCATGGCAATGGCCCGTATCATCACGGCGCTCAATGCGCTGGGCCCGTTGCCCGACCGCACTGCGCCCATTGCATTTGTCACCGTCGTGCATGCCACGCTGGGTCAGCGATCTTTCGGCATTGCCCCCGGCAGCGCCGAGCTTATGCTCACCCTGCGTGGGGAGCGTGATGAGCTGTTGCAGGAGCTGATCACCCAGGCCGAGGACATTGTCAGCGCAACCTGTGCCGCACAGGAATTGCAGTACAGCATCAGTTTCGCCGATGCTTTTCCGGCTTGTCACAACGACCCTGCAGCGTATGAAGAAATCCTGGCTGTTACCGACTCGGAGCAGCTGCAGGTTGCTACCGCGCCCTTTCGCTGGTCCGAGGATTTTGGCCACTTCACGGCGCGTTACCCGGGGGCCATGTTTGGTCTGGGGGCCGGCGAAGATGTTCCCGCACTGCACCACCCCCAATATGATTTTCCCGACCCACTCATTGCCACCGGTAGCGGTTTGTTCCTGCGCCTGATCGAAAATATGCTGGGGCTGCGCGCCAGCTGACCTGACTCAGGTTAAACTCTGCACAGCCATGTCGCCCCTTGTCGCTATTTTAGTGGTTGCCTTCGCAGGCCTGATCATCGTGCTCACCTCCTGGGGCATGATGTGGCCCCAGCGCCTGGCGCAGTTGCTGCGCACGCTGCCCGACCGGTATTTTATGATGAGCGCGGTTGGCTCCCGCGTGGTGCTGGCGGTAATCCTGTGGCTGGCCGCCCCCGTCGCCCGACACCCACTGGTCTTCAAACTACTGGCTATCGTCGCGCTGCTGGCAGCTGGCGGCTTGCTCCTGGCCGGGCGCGAGCGCGCCACCCCACTGATCGAATGGTGGGCCCACCTGCCGGTGGCCATTCAGCGCCTTTGGGTTTCACTTGGCCTGTTATTCGGTGGCTACCTCCTGTGGGCAATCTGGCCCGCGCTGGCGGTCGGCTGACCAGTAACAGTCGTCCCGGCATGATTCAGCCCCCGCCCCTGATTCCCGAACGCTGCGCCCCATGACCGAAGTACATTGTCATGAGAGCAATCACCCGACGATAGGGCCGAAACTCAAGCTTGCGCTGATCGGTCTGGGACTGCTGTTTACTGTATCCCTCTTGCCCGCGCTGCAACCGCTGAACCAGGCCCTGGTCGAGTACCTGGGCATGATCTGGTGGGCTATCTTGCTGGGTCTGGTGATCGGCGGGCTGATCGATCATTTTGTGCCCGACGGCTTGGTCGTCAGGCTGCTGGGTGGTCAGTCGGCCAACAGTATCCTGCTGGCAGTCGTAACCGGCTTTTTCATGTCTGCCTGCTCCCATGGCATCCTGGCCATCGCCATGCAGCTACACAAGAAAGGTGCCAGCGTACCGGCCACCGTTACTTTTCTGCTGGCGTCTCCCTGGGCCAACTTCCCGGTCACCATCCTGCTATTCGGGTTTTTCGGCTGGCAGGCGCTTCTGCTGGTGGGCGGTGCCATGCTGGTGGCCGTTACCACGGGCTTCCTGTTCATGTTACTGGACAAATCGGGACTGATTGAAAAATCCCCGCAGCCGGCAGCCGGAGCAGACTACCAGTGGAATGCAGTGAAGAATTTCCACTGGAGCACGGCTCTGTCAGGAGTATTTCGAGGGGCCCTCAGTCTGGCCAACATGGTACTTTGGTGGATTATCCTGGGCTTTGTCATCGCGGCATTTATCAAAGCCTACATGCCCCATGAATGGTTCATGGATTGGTTCGGACCCGGGGTTTTCGGCCTGTTCATGACTCTGCTGGCCGCCACTGTTGTGGAAATCTGCAGCGAGGGTAGCTCACCCATTGCTTTCGAGATCTATGCCCAGGTGGGGACGCTCGGCAATCCTTTTGTTTTCCTGATGGCCGGGGTGGCCACCGATTACACCGAAATCGGATTGCTGTGGACAAATATCGGCCGGCGGACCGCTATCTGGTTGCCTGTCATCACCGTGCCGCAGATCATGCTGCTGGCCATACTGTTCAACCAGCTATAAAAAAGCCGCCAGCGGCAAGCGCATTCAACACCTCCTTACCGGTCCGTGAAACAGGACATTGGACAAATTCCCAGCCTGTGCTAAACAGGTACCATGAGGTCCAAGAAATCATCAAATTTCCGGGCGCAGCCATGAAGGGTCTCAGGCGACGCGTGGAGGAGCTGTTGCCCAACTGGCAAAGCTGGTATCCCAGCCTGTTCGACGCCGCTGAAGATCTGGGCCTCATCAGGGCGCGGGTCTGCGATCCGTCATCCCTGAAACTGTCGAACCGACACGCCAGTGTGCAAAGCGATGCCCTGAACGCGTTTCGCGAAAAATGGGGTGGTAACGGCTGAGCAGTGGCACATCACTGCTGCTATTTCTCTCTGACCCGGACAACCGTTCCCGATGAAGTGGACACCGGCGAAACTCAAGTTCTTTCTGAATGTTTACCCACCCTACCTGGGCGCAGGGATATGGGTAGAGCGGGTCTCGCAAGACTGGCTGGAGCTGGACGTGTCCATGAAGTTGCGCTGGTACAACCGCAACGCGGTGGGCACTCATTTTGGCGGCAGCCTCTATGCCATGGTGGATCCACACCTGATGTTACTGCTCATGGGCGCCCTGGGTGATGACTACGTCGTCTGGGACCAGTCTGCAGGCATTGATTTCAGGAAGCCGGGTAAAGGGCGCGTGCATGCGCAGATACGCCTGAGCCACGAGGTGCTCGAGGAAATTCGCGGCAACACGGCCGCCGGTGAACCTTTTCGGCCCCGGTTCGATCTGCAGGTGGTGGATGCTGCCGGTGATCTGGTCGCCAGGGTACACAAAACCCTGTATGTGCGGCGCAAGGTGGCGAGGGCCCGGCAACCGGGATAAGGCGCCCGTTAGCGCTGCTTATTCCACCGTAACGGATTAAATTTGAGACATCTTTTAATCAGATTAATCTTGTGACAAGGTCTTTCATTATTTCTCCATCAAAATAATATCCTTGCCATCCTGCTCTTCTAGCGGTTTTTGATAATGGTTTTCTTTTTATAAACATTTCTTCTGTTTGAAGATCAGATGATAAGTAAAAAACAGAATATTGTTTTTCACATTTAAGAATGACATATAAAGGGAAATATATTCCTGCATCCATCCTTTCTTTTTGCTGTCCCCATGCTGCTCCGAGAACTCTTTTTGGGAATTGGGATATATCTTTAACGTTATGGGTTTTTACTTGTGCTAAATATCCACAGAAATCACAAATAATATCTGCACACTTAAAGTTTGGCGGAAGTTTCTTTAAAGTTTTTGCTCTTTTGCATTTAGGACAGCTAAATTTTTTCTGTATTAGGTTTTCACCAAAATCTCCTAGTTGCTGTTTAGCAGTTTTCATTCAACGGTCACGGACTTGGCCAGGTTGCGCGGCTGGTCCACGTCGGTGCCGCGTAACACCGCAACATGATAGGCCAGCAGTTGCAACGGAATGGTGAACACCACCGGTGCCTGGAACTCCTCACAATGCGCCGGCAGATCGATGACGGTGACGCCGTCGGACTCCTTCAGGGCCGAACCCGGATCGGCGAACACATACAGCCGTCCGCCACGCGCGCGTACTTCCTGCAGGTTGGATTTGAGTTTCTCCAGTAACTTGTTGTTGGGCGCCACAGCGAATACCGGCATGTCGGCATCCACCAGCGCCAGTGGACCATGTTTGAGCTCTCCGGCAGCGTAAGCTTCGGCATGAATATAGGAGATCTCCTTGAGCTTCAGCGCACCTTCCATGGCAATGGGAAACTGGCTGCCGCGACCCAGAAACAGGGCGTGATGCTTTTCCGGAAAATCTTCGGCCAGGCGCGAAATCCGGTCGTCCAGGGTCAGGGTATCTTCGATCAGTCCGGGCAAGGCCTGCAGATCCCGGGTCAGGCGTGCGGCTTTTTCCGGCTTGATGCCGTTACGGTTGGCCAGCGCCAGCGCCAGTAACCCAAAGGCGGCCAGCTGCGTAGTGAAGGCCTTGGTGGAGGCGACCCCGATCTCCGGTCCCGCGCGGGTCATCAGCACCAGCTCGGATTCCCGCACCAGGGAGCTTTCCGGCGCGTTACAGATGCCCAGGGATGACAAATAATCCAGGTTCCTGGCCGCGCGCAGCGCCGCCAGCGTATCGGCGGTCTCGCCAGACTGGGAGATGGTTACAAACAAGGTGCCTTCAGGAACCACCAGCGTCCGGTAGCGATACTCGCTGGCAATTTCCACGGTACATGGCAGCTTGGCGTACTTTTCGATCCAGTAACGCGCCACCATGCCGGCATGGTAGCTGGTGCCGCAGGCCACGATATGGACGCAGCGCGTCTTATCGAAAACCTTGTCAGCCCCCGGTCCGAAGGCGCCATCCAGGACTTTGTCGTTGGCAATGCGTCCCGCGAGGGTTGCTGCCACCGCCCGCGGTTGCTCGTAAATTTCCTTGAGCATGAAGTGGCGGTATTCACCGCGCTCCGCGGCATCGGCCTGCAGCTGGCTTTCGCTGATCGCACGCTGCACGGGCCGTCCGTCAATATTCAGAACCTGGATGCCCCGGCGGCTTACGGTGGCCACGTCGCCTTCCTCCAGGAATATAAAGCGGCGGGTGACGGGCAGCAGGGCCGCGACATCCGAGGCCACGAAATTCTCACCGATGCCCAGCCCGATGACCACCGGGCAACCCTGTCGGGCCAGCACCAGGTGTTCCGGATCTTCCTTGCTCATGACCACCAGGGCGTAGGCGCCTTCGATTTCTGCAACCGTGGCCCGCACCGCGCCCAGCAGGTCCTGCCCCGATTGCATGTGGCTGTGAATGCGGTGCGCCACCACCTCGGTATCGGTATCGGAGGTGAAGGTGTACCCCGATTGCAGCAGTTCCTTGCGCAGGGCCTCGTGATTCTCGATGATGCCGTTGTGCACCAGCGCAATGCTGTCATTGGAAAAATGCGGATGCGCGTTTTGTTCGCTGGGAACACCATGGGTAGCCCAGCGCGTATGGGCAATGCCCAGAAAACCCAGCAAAGACTCGGCATCCAGGGAATCCTGCAACTCTTTAACCTTGCCCAGGGCGCGGCGACGCGCCAGGCTGCCGTCGGCTTCCAGCACTGCGACACCGGCCGAATCGTAGCCCCGGTATTCGAGGCGGCGCAGCCCTTCCATGAGCACCGGCACCACGTTGCGTTCGGCGATTGCCCCTACGATTCCACACATATGTTCGCGTCCCCTGCCAGATCTTCGGAATTGGGTTACAGAATCGCAATTATTGTTAAATGCCGTTTCGCTGGCAGTTAACTGCGTCTCACTTTTTGGGCTGCTTGACCGGCCGTTGCCAGCCGTCCACGCTGCGTTGCCGGGCTCGTCCCACGGTCAGCTTGCCATCCGGGGTATCGTGGGTGATCACCGAGCCGGCCCCGATGGTGGCGCCCGCACCTACGGTGACCGGTGCTACCAGCTGGACCCCGGAGCCAATAAAGGCATCATCGCCTATTACAGTTCGATGCTTGTTGGCGCCATCATAGTTACAGGTGATTGTGCCCGCGCCCACGTTGACGCGCTGGCCAATTTCGCTGTCGCCGATGTAAGTCAGGTGACTAACTTTGCTGCCAAAACCCAACTCACTCTTCTTGATTTCAACAAAGTTACCTACTTTGACCTCATCAGCAAGCCTGGTCTCTGGCCGCAACCGCGCAAACGGGCCTACCTGGCAGCGTGATCCGGTGACCGCATTTTCGATGACACAGTTGGCATGCACCTGCGAAGCATCACCGATACTGCTGTCACGAATGACGCAGTTAGGCCCCACCGTGACGCCCTCGCCCAGCTCGACATTCCCTTCAAAAACGACGTTCACATCGATAACCACGTCCCGCCCACAGCGCAGCTCGCCGCGAATATCGATGCGCTCGGGATCGATGATGGTGACGCCAGCCCGCATCAGCTCTTCTGTGACGGTACGCCGGTAGATTTTTTCGGCCTCGGCCAACTGCACCTTGTCGTTAATTCCCAGAACCTCGTCGGCGCTGACTGCTTCGATGGCCTCCACGGCCATGTTTTCCGCCACCGCGAGTCCCACGATATCTGTCAGGTAATACTCGCCCTGGGCATTGTTATTATCCAACTGACCGAGCCAGCGCTTGAGGTTGGCGGCAGTGCTGGCAATCAAACCGGTATTCACCTCCCGCACCAGTCGCTGTTCCGGTGTCGCGTCGCGCTCCTCGACAATTGCTTCGATCTGACCGCCTGGATTGCGCAGGATGCGACCGTAACCTGTCGGGTCGTCGAATATTACCGTCAATACCGCCAGGCCTGCGGAGCCCGCTTCCACCAGTTGCTGCAGGGTGAAAACCGAGGTCAGGGGAACGTCACCGCACAGTACCAGCACCGTGTGATCATCCGGGATGGATCCGATTGCCTGGGCGGCTGCGTGCCCGGTGCCCAGCTGCTGCGCCTGATGGACCCAGTGCAGCGCTTCTCCCTCGTAGGCCGCCTTGACCAGCTCGCCGCCGTGCCCGTAGACGATGTAGCGATGCTCGGCGCCCAGTCTCCTGGCCGTCTCCAGCACGTGGCTGAGCAGTGGTTTGCCCGCCAGTGGCTGCAGAACCTTGGGCAGCTCCGACTGCATGCGCTTGCCCTGGCCAGCTGCCAGGATGATGGTACTCAAAGGCATGACAACTGCCCTCCCGTATTCGCCTGCGAATCATAGCCCAACAAGCAAAAAGGCGCAGTTGCCTGCGCCTTTTGCATGGCTGTTGCGCCTGGCTCAGCGCTTCGCTTGCTTGCGAAGTTTTTGAATGGTCTTGAGCTGCGCCATGGCAGCCGCCAGTTCACCCTGGGCCGCCGCAAGATCAATCTCTCCTTCGCGGTTCTGCAGGCTTTCCTCAGCGCGTTGCTTGGCTTCCAGCGCCGCGGCCTCATCCAGGTCCCGGGCTCGCATTGCTGTGTCGGCCAGGACCGTCACCATATGCGGCTGCACCTCGATGGCACCGCCAGTAACGAAGAAATACAGCTCCTCGCCGTCAGGGGTTTCCACGCGAACTTCACCGGGCTTCAGAATTGTCAGTAACGGGGCATGGCGCGGCGCGATGCCGATCTCACCCAACAGCGCCGGTGCGAAGACCATGGCAGCCTCACCGGAGAATATTTCGCCCTCGGCGCTGACGATATCGACGTGGATGATTGCCATAAGTTGCTCGCTACTGCTTACTGCAGAGTCTTGGCCTTTTCAGACGCTTCCTCGATGGTGCCGACCATGTAAAAGGCCTGTTCCGGAAGCTGATCATATTCGCCGTCAATAATGGCCTTGAAACCGCGTACCGTATCGGACAGCGAAACGTATTTACCGGGGCTGCCGGTAAAGGTCTCGGCGACGAAGAACGGTTGCGACAAGAAACGCTGAATTTTGCGGGCGCGGGATACCACCAGCTTGTCTTCCTCTGACAGCTCGTCCATGCCCAGGATGGCAATGATGTCCTGCAGCTCCTTGTAGCGCTGCAACGTGGCCTGCACCGCGCGCGCCACATCGTAATGCTCCTGGCCGATAATCAGCGGATCGAGCTGGCGGCTGGTGGAATCCAGAGGATCCACGGCCGGATAGATGCCGAGCTCCGCAATCTGGCGCGACAGCACCAGGGTCGCATCCAGGTGGGCAAAGGTGGTGGCTGGTGAGGGGTCGGTGAGGTCGTCAGCGGGTACGTACACGGCCTGGAACGAGGTGATGGAGCCTTTCTTGGTAGAGGCAATACGCTCCTGCAGAACACCCATTTCCTCGGCCAGCGTCGGCTGATAGCCCACCGCCGACGGCATACGGCCCAGCAGCGCCGATACCTCGGTGCCGGCCAGCGTATACCGGTAAATGTTATCGATAAACATCAGCACGTCGCGCCCCTCGTCGCGAAAGTACTCGGCCATGGTCAGACCCGTGAGCGCCACGCGCAGGCGGTTACCCGGCGGCTCGTTCATCTGCCCGTAGACCAGGGATACCTTGTCGATAACGCCCGATTCCGTCATCTCGTGGTAGAAGTCGTTACCTTCACGAGTACGCTCGCCAACGCCGGCAAATACCGAGTAGCCGGAGTGTTCGATGGCGATGTTGCGAATGAGCTCCATCAGCGTCACCGTCTTGCCGACGCCGGCGCCGCCGAACAAGCCCACCTTGCCGCCCTTGGCGATGGGCATGATGAGGTCGATCACCTTGATACCGGTCTCCAGGATCTCCACCGAGGCGGCCTGGTCTTCGTAAGTCGGCGCCTGCCGATGAATCGCCCAGCGTGTATCGGTGGGAATTTCGCCCTTTTCATCGATGGGCTCGCCCAGCACGTCCATGATACGGCCGAGAGTTGCTTCACCCACCGGCACCTGGATCGGCTGACCGGTGTTTGTCACGGTCATGCCGCGCTTCATGCCTTCCGACGCGCCCATGGCAATGGCACGCACCACGCCGTCGCCCAGCTGCTGCTGAACTTCCAGCGTCAGCCCGGTCTCTTCCAGCAGCAGAGCATCGTAGACGTTAGGGATGGATTCACGCGGAAACTCCACGTCCACCACCGCACCGATGATCTGAACCGTTTTACCAGTACTCATAGCTCGTTCCTCAAGTCTCTGCGTCGTCGGCAGGCCACGTCAGACCGCGGCGGCACCGCCAACAATTTCTGAAATCTCTTGTGTGATTGCCGCCTGTCTGGCCTTGTTGTAGACAAGCTGCAGGTTATCGATGAGTTCGCCTGCATTATCGGTAGCGCTTTTCATGGCAACCATGCGCGCCGCCATTTCACAGGCCGTGTTTTCCAGGGCGCCTCGAAACACCTGCGATTCGACGTAACGCATCAGGATACCGTCCAGCAGTTCGATAGCGCCCGGCTCGTAGATGTAGTCCCAGTGCGTCTGAAGATCGTCCACATCTACCGTTTCTACCGGCAGCATAGTGCGCACCACGGGTTTCTGCGTCATGGTGTTGACGAACTCGTTGTGCACCAGAAACAGGCGGTCTATGCGGCCTTCACTATAAGCGTCCAGCATGACCTTGATGGTGCCGATCAGGTCACTGATGTGCGGGCGGTCACCAAGGTGCGTGGCAGTGGCAGCGACTTTGCCGCCGTAGCGCCGGAAAAAGCGCACGCCCTTGGCGCCGATCAGGCACATCTCCAGTTCAACGTCCTGTTCGCGCCATTCCTGCATGGACGACAGCACACGCTTGAACATGTTGACATTAAGGCCGCCGCACAAGCCCCGGTCGGTGGAAATGATGATGTAACCGACACGTTTGACCTCGCGCTCAACCAGCCACGGATGCTTGTAGTCAGGATTTGCCTGGTTAAGGTGGCCGATTACGGTGCGAATTTTGTCCGCATAGGGGCGGGCCTCGCTCATGCGATCCTGCGCCTTGCGCATCTTCGATGCAGCGACCATTTCCATGGCCTTGGTGATCTTTTGAGTATTCTTGATACTCTTGATCTTGGTGCGAATTTCTTTTGCGCCTGCCATCAGTCAATCCTGCTCCAGATCAGTAAGCGCCCTTGGTTTTGAATTCGCTTACCAGTTTTTCCAGGGCCGCCTTGATGTCATCGTCGTAATCGCCGCTGGCATCGATCTTGTCCAGCAGGTCCTGGTGATTGGTGCGTGCATAAGCATGTAAAGCGGCCTCGAAGTCGACGACTTTTTTCACGTCCACCTTGTCGAGGTGGCCCTCGTTCACTGCATACAGTGACACGGCCATCTCGCCGACCGAAAGGGGTGAATACTGGCGCTGTTTCATGAGCTCCGTGACGCGCTGGCCGCGCTCCAGCTGCCTGCGGGTGGCTTCGTCAAGATCCGACGCAAACTGAGCGAAAGCCGCCAACTCGCGATATTGCGCAAGCGCCAGGCGGATACCGCCACCCAGCTTCTTGATGATTTTCGTCTGAGCGGCACCACCCACACGGGATACCGACAGACCCGCGTTAATGGCAGGCCGGATGCCCGCATTGAAGAGGTCTGACTCCAGAAAGATCTGGCCGTCGGTAATGGAGATCACGTTGGTGGGCACGAACGCCGACACGTCGCCTGCCTGAGTCTCGATGATGGGAAGCGCGGTTAGCGAACCGGTGCGGCCCTTGACCTTGCCATTGGTGATTTTTTCCACATATTCAGCATTGATTCGCGCGGCGCGTTCCAGCAGGCGCGAATGCAGGTAGAAAACGTCGCCAGGGTAAGCCTCGCGCCCCGGGGGGCGACGCAGCAGCAGCGATACCTGCCGGTATGCCCAGGCCTGCTTGGTGAGATCGTCATAAATAATGAGCGCATCTTCACCCTTGTCACGGAAATATTCGCCCATGGAACAACCCGAGTAAGGGGCGATGTACTGCATTGCTGCAGATTCTGCTGCGGCAGCGGCAACCACGATGGTGTGTTCCATGGCGCCATGCTCTTCGAGTTTGCGCACCACTCCCGAAATCGAGGAGTTCTTCTGGCCAACCGCCACATAGATACACTTAATGCCGGTGCCTTTCTGGTTGATGATGGTATCCACCGCCACTGCTGTCTTGCCGGTCTGGCGGTCACCGATGATAAGTTCGCGCTGTCCCCGGCCGATGGGCACCATGGAGTCGATCGCCTTCAGTCCGGTCTGCACCGGCTGAGACACTGACTGACGTGAGATAACACCTGGCGCAACTTTTTCGATGGGAGAACTGTGTTGGGTTTCGATGGGCCCCTTGCCGTCAATGGGCTGGCCGAGGGAATTAACCACGCGACCCAGCAATGCTTCGCCCACCGGCACTTCCAGGATGCGCCCCGTCGTCTTGACCTCGTTGCCTTCGGAAATGTGCTTGTAATCGCCCAGCACTACGGCGCCCACTGAGTCCTGTTCCAGGTTCAATGCCATGCCGAAGGTGTTTCCCGGGAACTCGAGCATTTCACCGTAGCGGGCATCGCCCAGGCCGTGGATACGCACGATGCCGTCGGTAACGGTCAGCACCGTACCCACGTCGCGAGCTTCGGCCGGCGCCTGGAAATTTTTGATTCGTTCCTTGATCAGGTCGCTGATTTCAGATGCTTTGATCGACATTTACTAAACCTCTTACTGCGCCACTGCACTGGCCAGCTTTTCCAGCCGCCCACGCAAGGACCCATCAATAACCATATCGTCCGCCTTGATAATTGCGCCGCCGATCAACTGATCGTCCACGTCACAATGCAGGCGTACGTTGCGGCCCAGCTTTTTTTCCAGGGCCATCGTAAATTTGTGCCTGAGACCTTCGCTCACCGGCCGTGCAGATACCAGGTGCACGTCCAGCACGTTCTCTTTTTCCGCCCGGAGCTGATCGAACAGCCGGGATACTTCCGGCAGGACATTCAACCGCCCGTTTTCTGCCATCACCCGAAACAGGTTGCCGGCCTGCAGCTCGACGGTATCAAGCTGGCCACCCAGCGCACGGCTGACCACGTCCCCCAGCAGATCCGCGAGTTGCCCGGCCCGCACATGGGGACTGCCGATCAAGCCGCGGAATTCGCCGTCACGGGCCGCGGCAGCTGCCGCCGCCAGCGCCTCGGACCAGGGCTGTAGCTGGCCGGTCTCGGTGGCAAGCTCGAAAGCCGCGCTGGCATAAGGGCGTGCGAGTGTGATGCTTTCCGCCATGGGAATCAGAGCTCGCTGGCCAGTTTGTCCAGCAGGTCGGCGTTGGCGGCCTCGTCGACTTCGCGACCCAATAGCTGCCTGGCGCCGCCCACGGCAATGGCGGCCACTTCGCGCCGCAGCGCGGTGCGTGCCTGCTCGATCTCCTGCTGAATTTCTGCATGGGCCTGGGCCTTGATACGCTCCGCTTCGCTGCCAGCCTTGTCACGGGCGGCATCGATCATTTCATTGGAACGCTGGTTGGCCTGGGCCACGATGTCGAGGGCGTTTTGACGAGCCTCGGCGACAATGCCAGCAGCTTCCTCGCGGGCCCGCTCGAGATCCTGCTCTGCACGTTCGCCGGCAGCGAGGCCATCGGCAATCTTTTCGCGACGCTCCTCGATGGCGGCCAACAAGGGCGGCCAGATGAATTTCATGCAAAACCACACGAACACCAGCATGGCGATCGACTGGCCTATCAGGGTCAAATTAATATCCAACAGTCTGCTCCTGCTTGAAAACGGCTACGGCTGGCGCAGCGATTCCAATCAACCGCCGCTAACGGGCTGCAACGCCTGCTGTAGCTGGCCAATGAAGGGGTTGGCGAAGGCAAAGTACAGCGCGATACCCACGCCGATCATCGCCACCGCGTCAAGCAGCGCCACCACCAGGAACATTTTGGTCTGCAGCATGGGTGCCAGCTCCGGCTGACGTGCAGCGCCTTCCAGGAAGCGGCCGCCCAACAGCCCCATACCGATACCCACGCCCAATGCGCCCAGCCCGATAAGGATTGCGACCGCAAGGGCGGTAAAACCAATTACAGTTTCCATCAGTCTCTCCGTTTAGGATCTAGTCCGGTTAATGCTCTTCTACAGCCAACGCCAGGTACACCACCGTCAGCATCATGAAAATAAACGCCTGCAGCGTCACGATCAGAATATGAAAAACTGCCCAGCCGAAATGCAGCGGCAGCTGCCAGATACCCAGCAACGCAATCAGGATGAAAATCAGTTCGCCGGCAAACATGTTGCCAAACAGTCGTAAGGACAACGACAGCGGCTTGGCCAGCAGCGCCACCGACTCGAGAATGAAATTAAAAGCGATGATGAAAGGCGCAAAAATAATGCCGATGCCTTTGAGTGGCGGCGCGATCGGATGCAGCGTCAGCTCGCCAATAAATCCGGTGATGCCCTTGGCCCGAACCGTATAGATCACCACCAGGAAGAACACGGCGATCGACATGCCGAAAGTAATATTAACGTCGGTAGTGGGCACGACCTTGAGGTAGGGGATGCCTGCGGCATGCGCAGCCATTGGCAGCCAGTCCACCGGTATCAGGTCCATCAGGTTCATCAGGAAAACCCAGACGAAAGTCGTCAGCGCCAGCGGAGCAATCAGGCGGCTGCTGGCGTGGAATGTCTCTTTGACGCTGGTATCGATGAACTCGACGATCATCTCCACAAAAGCCTGGAAGCGGCCCGGAGTATCGCTGGTTGCCTTTTTTGCCACGGCGCGGAAGCCGAGTACGAACAAAAGCCCGAGAACTATGGAAAAAAACATGCTGTCGACATTGATGGTCCAGAAATTGCCCGCGCAATCGTTCCATACCCAGCTGCCGTCGACCTTGCAGACCTGCAGATTTTGCAGGTGATGGGAAATGTAATCGCCGCTGCTTTGTTGTTCTGCCGCCATCCAGTCTCTTCCATTCGGGGACGTTTCAATCCCGCCTGAACAAATACAGTGCCGGCCAGTTGGACAGCTGCGAAATGACGAATCCCGCCAGCAACCAGCCAGGCCGCGTCGGGCGCACAAACACAAACACGCCCACCAGCAACATAATCGTCAGCGCCAATTTGCCGATTTCACCCAGCCAGGCCGCGCGCAACATCGACTGGGCATCGGTGGCCTTACCGAAGCCCGCGATACGCATTCCCAGATACGCGTTCGGAATGACGCCGACGAGCGTCCCAAGGAAAAACTGCAGAGCCGCTGCCATCCCCGCCAGTGGCCAGGCCACCACGGCGCAGACTCCGCCCACGCCCAATTGCGTCAGCAGGATTTTCAGCACCGTCCACCTGGGCGTGCCAGCTCCTGCGGGATGTTTACTCAAGATCTCCCTTGGTAACAAAAACGCCACTTCCCGGCTTGCCGCGGTCTGTGGCGTCTGTCCAGGGCCTCCCCCGGGGGGCCTCAGAGCCGCGGTATTATAGTGTGGACGCTGGGTCCGTACAACAACCCGGGGGCGCGAAAAACCGCTTTATTTCCTGTTTCTGGCGCTCGCGGCTTACTTGATGTGTTCCAGGATGCCTTCCAGCTCATCCAGGCTGTTGTAGGCGATAACCAGCTTGCCCTTGCCCTTTGCGGTCGGCTGCACCCTGACGCGGGCACCCAGCTTTTCGGTGAGGTCGGATTCCAGTGCACGGATGTTGGGATCAATTTTCGCGGCCGGCTTGCTCTTTTTCGGCCTTTGCTGCTGCTTCACCAGGCGTTCGGTCTCCCGGACCGACAAGCCGCGTCGCGCCACTTCCCGCGCCAGCTCCAGCTGCCGGCCGGGCGGCAGGCCCAGCAGCGCCCGGGCGTGACCCATTTCCAGCTCGCGGCCTTCCACCATTGCGCGCACCCCTTCCTCCAGCTCCAGCAGCCGCAGCAGATTGCTCACAGCGCTGCGTGAGCGCCCCACGGCCTGGGCGGCCTGCTCGTGAGTCATATCGAATTCGGCAGTCAGGCGCTGCAAGGCGCGCGCTTCTTCCAGCGGATTGAGATTCTCACGCTGGATATTCTCGATCAGCGACATGGCCACCGCCGCTTCGTCTGGAACATCTCGAACAACCGCGGGAATTTCGTCCAGACCGGCAATCTGCGCAGCCCGCCAGCGGCGTTCGCCCGCAATGATCTCGTAACGCGTTTCACCGCCCCCGGGCAGGGGCCGCACCACGATGGGCTGCACAACCCCCTGGGCGCGGATGGAGTTGGCGAGATCGTCGAGGGTTTCGGTGCGCATATCTTCGCGAGGCTGATACTGGCCGCGCTGCAGTATGTCCACCGGCAAAGCCCGCAGGGCATCCCGGGAAGTGCCGCGGCTTATGGGCGCATCCGTTACGGTTTCCGTAGCCGCACCGCTGGTGCCCAGCAGGGCCGCCAGATCCCGACCAAGACCGCGTCTCTTTGTTGCCATATTTTTTCTCGTCGTCCCGGGCCGCAAGCCGGCCAATGCACTCAGGAACCGATTCTAGCAGCTTCGCCGCTCACCCCTTGCAACCGCAACCGGCCACACAAGCACCCCCGCTACGCCAGCCAAAATCCCGGCTGGCCAGCCTGCCCGCTCCGCAGCGGCTGTCGACGATGGCTCAGTGCGGCGGGTGGTCCCGATGACTCAGCTCGCCCGCCAGCGCCAGGTAGGACATGGCGCCACGTGATTGCTTGTCATGCAACAGCACCGGGACCCCGTAGCTTGGAGCCTCGGCCAGTCGCACGTTACGCGGAATGACCGTTCGGAACACCTTGTCGCCAAAGTGCATGATGAGCTGCGACGAAACATCATTGGCCAGGTTATTCCGCGGGTCGTACATGGTGCGCAAAATGCCTAAGACCTCGAGGCCCGGATTAACCGCCTCACGAATCTGCTCCACCGTACGAATCAGCGCGCTCAGGCCTTCCAGCGCATAGTATTCGCACTGGATGGGAATCAGCACACCATCCGCGGCGCTGAGCGCATTGATGGTGAGCATATTCAGCGACGGTGGGCAGTCGATAAAAATCCATTCGTAACGGTCAACTATGGGTTCCAGTGCCCGCCGCAGTCGGCTCTCGCGGCTGAACTCGCTCACCAGGCTGACTTCAGCCGCCGTCAGGTCGGAGTTCGCCGGCAGCAGATCAAAACCGGCCTTTTCGGCCCTGACAATGGCTTCCTCTGCCGTACACTCGCCCAGCATCAGGTCGCAGGCCGACTTTTCCAGGCTACCCTTGTCGATGCCGGAGCCCATGGTGGCATTACCCTGGGGATCCAGGTCCACCAGCAATACCTTGTGGCGGGTCACAGCCAGCGACGCAGCGAGATTTACGCTGGTCGTGGTTTTACCCACCCCGCCTTTCTGGTTTGCAACTGCGATGATCCTGGTCATGTTTATTCTTGCCCGGCAGTGCCGGTATCCGCATTCAATACGACCACATGTCGTTCTGCCGCGAGCCCCGGGACTCTAACGGGATCCACAGACCTTACCCCCCAGGAGCCGGTCAGCGCCGCTATTTCATCCTCTGGATACTGGCCTTTCATGGCCAGCAAGCGCCCGCCGGGCCCGGCCAGATGACCCGCGGCGGCGGTGAAATCCGCCAGCGAGGCAAAAGCACGGCTGATCACGGTATCAAAGCCTGAATCCGGGTGGTAGTCCTGGGCCCGGCTGCGCACCACCTGGATGTTGCTGAGCCCCAGGGCGGCTGCGGCCTGAATCATGAAACGGGTGCGCTTGGCGGCGCTGTCAATCAGCACAAACTGCCGTTCCGGCTCCGCGATAGCCAGCGGGATGCCAGGCAGCCCCGCCCCGGAGCCCACATCCGCGATGGAGTGCCCTCTGATCCACCGGCGCACGCTCAAGCTGTCCGCCAGGTGGCGGGTAACCATTTGTACGGGATCCCTTACCGCCGTCAGGTTCCAGGTCTGATTCCACTTCCAGAGCAGGTGCAGAAATTCGGCAAACTGCCGCGAGGCGCCTGCCGGCAGAGGCTCGGGCTGGGCGTCCAGCGCTTGCTGCAGCGCCCTGTCAAACCCTTGCTGGTCCACCATCGTCCCGGTGCGCTCGCGGCGCCCGATTCCGTCCCGGCCTGGCCGGCCGTTACGGGTAGGTGTAACTGGACTGGAAGCCCAGCGGCAGCCCGATCCAGTAGTACAGCAACAGGAACGCCGTCCAGGTCACCAGGAACCAGATCGAGTACGGCAACATCATCGCCGTCAGCGTCCCGATTCCGGTGGACTTCACGTATCGCTGGCAGTAAACAACCACCAGCGGAAAATACGGCATCAGCGGTGTAATGATGTTGGTGCTTGAATCACCGACACGATAAGCGGCCTGAGTCAGGTCCGGCGATATCCCCAGCGACATCAGCATAGGAACGAATATCGGTGCCAGCAGCCCCCATTTTCCGCTGGCAGAACCTACGAAAATGTTTACAAAAGCAGTCAGCAGCACGATGCCGATGATGGTGATCGCCGCAGGCATCGCCAGCCAGCGCAGGAACGCGGCGCCCTCCAGCGCCAGCAGCACACCCAGGTTCGACTGGCCGAAGGCGTATACGAATTGGGCGATGAAAAACATGATCACCAGGTAGTAAGCCATGCTATGCATAGCGTGAGTCATGCCTTCGATCATGTCCCGTGAACTCTTCATGGAACCGGAAACAATGCCAAAGACGACACCGGGCACCAGGAACAACAGGAAAATAAGCGCAACGATTGCGCGCATCATGGGCGCATCAAAAGCGGTAATGTTCCCGGTGGGGCTGCGCCACGCCGAACCGTCGGGAAAAGCGGTCACAAACAGAATGACCAGGCCCACCACCATGGCTACCAGCGACCAACGCAGACCCTTGCGCTCGCTGTCCGCGAGGTCATGCATTTCCGGCAAATCCTCGGCCTCTCCATCGATCGCCGTACCGGCCAGGCGCGGCTCGACGACTTTGTCAGTGATATACCAGCCCAGACTGACGATCAGCAGCGATGAGGCGGTGGTAAAGAAGTAGTTGTTGAGGGTGTTGAGCTCGATACTGGGGTCAAGAATGCGCGCCCCTTCCTGGGTCAGCCCCTGGAGCAGGGGATCCAGGGATGACGGCACGAAATTGGCCGAAAACCCGCCCGAGACCCCGGCAAAAGCGCAGGCGATGCCGGCCAGCGGGTGCCGCCCCGCCGCATAGAAAATTACGCCACCCAGGGGAATCACCAGCACGTAACCCGCGTCCACGGCCGAGTGACTGACGATGCCCACCAGGATGACCATCGGCGTGAGCAGCGACTTCGGCGTGACGTTCAACAGGGAACGGATAGCTGCGTTGATAAAGCCGGTGTGCTCCGCAACCCCGATGCCCAGCATGGCAACCAGTACTACGCCAACCGGATGAAAATGCGAAAAGTTGGTCACCATCACCGAAAGGAATTCGGTTATGGCGCTCGGCGCCAACAGGTTTTTTACCACCAGCGGATTACCGGTACGCGGATCTACCAGCTCAAAACTCACATAGGACAGCAGCCAGGAAAGCACCCAGACGATGAACAAAAGCCCGACGAACAGCATGGCCGGGTCCGGCAGCTTGTTACCGATACGCTCGACGGTTCCCAGGAATCCTGGCATGTCCGAGGCGTGGGTTTTTGCTGGTTCTTTTTCTGACATCAGATTCCCCTTCAGATCATCGTTGCCGCGGAAGATTTCAGATTTTCCGCCGCGAAGTATGCCATGGTCCCGGGTTTTACGGCTCCAGCCGGTGTGGTCCGGGCAAAACTGCGAGCCGCAGGCCACTGGCGGCATCTTGCGCAGCGGACTTGGCCCATTGACCTGGGCGACTCGTCATTGAGCCGAGTCGAACTTGCGCTGCCCATTCGCCGGTAATCAAAAAGGCCGCTGCTGCGACCTTTTTGTTTGTCTGCACGACCTTCCTGCACCCTGGTGCTGCCAGCCTGGGTCAGTACTTGCCAACCAGGTTGAGGAACCAGCCCTTGTGGTCGTAATCGAGATTGGTCAGGTCATCACTGAAATCGGTGAAGTTGTATCCCACGCCCACCTTGAAGTGCTGGTTAAAGTGACGATCGATCTGGGCCAGTAAACCGTCGCGCACACTGTCGTTCTCGCGCACCTCGAGGCGCCGGTACTCGAGGACACCATCCCAGCGCTTGATCAGGTGATAACGTGCGCGTATTGACTGGAAATTGACCGTGCTTGGATACCATGCCCCCACATCGCGATCGGCACGCAATTCACCCTTGCGACGCGCCAGCTTGCCGCCCAGTTCCCAACGCGGACTGACGCGGTAGATGCCTTCCAGGGAAAACACGTTGGAACGCTGATCCGTGCCCGCATTTAGCTGGGCAATGCTCGGCAAGTCGTACAGGTAGGTGTACTTGGCCAGCAAGTTCAGACGGTCGTTCGCGACCGGCCGATAGGCAAGTCCCAGTCCACCTTCGACGAAGTGAGCATTGAAATTCGGATCGAGCAGGTCTTCAGTATCCGAATAATTGAAGCGTGCCAGCAAGCGCAGTGCTTCGTTAAAGCGCCAGTTGAAGCGGTTGCTGGTCAGGCGCTGCTCGCGCTGTTCGGCCCCGGAGTCATCACGGAATTCCAGTTTGCTTTGCCAGCGCAGCCGCTCTCCCCGATACCCGCCGCTGAGGGTCGCCGCATCACGCTCCACCAGCCCGGTCAGGGCCTCGAGTTCGCCATGTTGCACGCTGAGACCGAAGTTGAGTCCCGGCCGGGGCATGAAGTCCAATCCGAAAGCGTGGCTGACCCCGGCTTCCTTGTCGCCGCGGATGAACTGGCGCTCGTTGAACACGGCAAGTTGATTGCTGAGGCGCGAACGGTGGCCCAGGGCAATCTGGTTCTCGCCACCGGTGGTACGGTCCGTCGACATCGTATAGGTGCCATAAACGCGATGGTCGCTGTTGAGCCTATGTTCCAGCGTCGCGGTGGCAGCCTCGCCACGATGCCCCGACGAGTATTCGGCAGCCAGGTCACTGCGGTCGTTCATTCGCCAGCGTGCACCCACCGTACCGAGGTCGTTGTTATCCACGCCGATGTCGCTGTCGAGCGTGAACTGGCCCTGGGCATAGACATCCAGCCTGGAGTTCAGGCGATAGGCGTAGCGCAGTGCGGCCAGCGTGCTGTTCAGCGAGCTGCCCGCCACCAGGTCTTCGATCTCCTGCCTGCGCACCTCGGCAGACAGGGTGCCCTTGTCGCTCAGGCGGTAGTCGCCCTGCACCGCCAGGCGCTGGTCCTCGGATTGCCCGGCACGCTCCACCACCGCAAGCCTCGCCGACAGCCGCAGGCGATTGTTGAGTTCACCCGTGATCTCGCCACCGTATTCGGTCAGCTCAACCCCGGTATCGCGCCGCGCCGCCGAGAAGCCGGCTTCGCTCTGGCGCCACCAGGTGGCCGCTGTCACGTCCTTGTCCGTCAATCCCTGCTCGCGGAAGTTCACCCGCCCCTCAATGGCCAGGGCATCACCCTCGCGATTGGCCTGGTTGCCGGGGTTGGTGGTGACGAAGCTGAGACCACCATTGTCCGAGTAAAACACCGGCGCCTGGGTGGCCTCGGTGCTGGCAATCTCGGCCTTCAGATACGTCCCGCGACCCGCCTGCAGGGTGACATCGGCGCCCAGCATCCGGTAATCCTCGCCGCCGCGATTCTCATCGACCGCAGTCACTCCCACCGCCAGCTTGTCACCCAGCCACTGCTTGCCACGTGCCCCCATGGTCAGGTGGTCCGGCTGGAAGGCCTCCGGTACATACTCGTAATCCACCAGCAGGAACACATCGTTGCCATCCAGCGGCTCGTCCTTGATCAGCGATGGCGCAAACTGCTGGGTCACCTGCGCCAGCGGCTTGCTGAGAATGATCCGACCCTGCAACTCGTCGATCTCGTAGTCCGTACCCCTGACCAGGGTCAGGTTCTGCACCACCCGGTTGGAATCCCGGTCCCGGATCTCCACGTGGGCCTTCTCCGAGCCCGGCAAGATGTCCTGGTGGCGCAGGTAGTACAGGCTCCCGCCCGTACCCAGAAACTCGGAATGCCCCAACGCCGTCTGGGCCTCGGATATAAATACCGTGGCATCGCGCCTGGCCTCGCCCAGCTGCGTGGTGTCCAGTGAGCGATTGTGGAACTTCGCCCCATACAGACTGCGGTTGTACTGGCCGAACTCGTTGCCGGTTATCCCGGTGTGATAGTTGCCCCACAGCGCCTGGCTCTTGTCCCAGTCCACCCGCACATACATCCGGCCCTGGGTATCGGTATCGCTGTAAGTGGTGGAATCATCCCCATATACCGGGTAATAACGATCAGGATCCAGACGACGGAATACCGCCCGCGGGTCCTTCCTGTGAATATTGCTGAACAGATCACCCAGCTCTTCTTCCCGGGTGTCCATCTGGCCTGTTACCAGGTACTTACCCTTGACCTTGCCCTTCAGATAAAACGCCAGCCGACCTTCAACCAGAAAATCTTCCTGGTAACGATCGTCTCCCGACAACGGCTCGATGCTGCCGCTCACATCACTCCCCGATACCGTCACATCCGCCAATCCCACCAAAAACATGTGACGGCCCGTAACCTCGACGTCGAGGAAACGGTTCTGGCCACTGCCATTGCTGTCCAGGAAACCAACAGCGAACCGGTGACTCCCGACCGGCATCAGGTACTCGACTGCGAAACGCCCCTCACGATCGACCGGCAGGGGCTGGCCGTTGATGACCAGTTCCCTGGCGGCTTGCACACCATGGCCGTAAACGCGAACCCGACTGCCATAGACAGGAATGTTCTGCCGCACCAGGTCATTCTGACCATAGATGCCCGCCAGACCCTCGCCGGAACGCCAGGTGCGTTCGCCTTGCGGGGTTGCTGCCGCTGAACCCGGCGTCAGCGCGGCTACCGCCGCACCCAGGTCGCCCTGAACCACCTGCTCCTGGCCGGTATCCCGGTTCACCAGCCGCACATCGAGCTCCGCCACAGTCACATCACCGGTGATGGTAAGTTCAACGCGCCGGTTCTGTGCGCGGCCCTCGGCGCTCGCATTGCTGGCGATTGGCTGGCTTGCACCCCGGCCGATGACCGAAACCTGCCCGGCCGATAACTTGAGGCCACGGGTCAGATACGCAGCCACGCTGCGGGCGCGAGCCTCAGACAATACCTGGTTGTTGGCGAATTCATGCCGGTTTTGTGGCGCGATGCGTACATTATCCGTATGGCCAACGGTCTCGACATTGATGTTTGCCGCACCCTTCCAACTGGCGATGATGTCGTCGAGCTTCGCCTTGTCGGCATCGTCCAGCGTAGCTTCCCGGGTACCGAAACGGGGCGTGAGCCTGTACTTGCGAGATTCCACCGACGACGGTCGCATTACCAGGACATTGCCGGCCAACGGCAACTGCGCGTCTGGCGTGTGCATGAGCGGCCCGGCTGGGGCCAGGGCCTTGTCCGGGAATTGCTCGCGTTTTCTGTAAGCAAAATCGCGGCCATCCACGATATCGATGATTCTGGCTCGCGTTTCATCCATGCGGCCGTCGGCATCGCGCACTCGCAGGACATAGACAAGCTGATCGCCCGGCAAGTAACTCTTTCCATCGCCTCGTTCGCCATCCCAGCTCAGTGAATTGAGCCCGCTCAGGCTCACCGGCAAGACCGCGAGCGCAGCGACCAGGTCGGTGTCTTTGCCGTCGTAAACAGCCAGTTCTGCGCTGTCGATAAACGCCGCGTAGTTCGTGTAAAGCGTAAAGCTGACTGCATCGATCAAGCGACCATCCGCCGCCGGCAGGACGGTGGGACCCTGCACCGCCAGGCGGGGCTCGGTCGCCGCCGGGTCCTCGGTCGCCCAGACCATGCCGCTGCCAGGCAAAGCCACGCCAAACCGTCCCGACAAATCCGCATGCTTCGGATCACGGGCTGCGTACTTCGTGTCGCTCGCATCGGCGCCGGCATGATGCTCGATGATTTCCACCAGGTATCCGTCTTCGGTGCGACAAGTCTCCAGGCTGCACATATCCTCCGCATACGCCGGGCCGGCGACGAGACTCAGTGCGGCCAGCACGCCCCGGCCAAGCATCTGCGACAGCCTCTCTTTTAGTTGCGGTCTTGTATGCGTGGCTGCCTCGCCCGCGGATGACTGCGTACGGATTTCTACGTTCTTCATGAGCTGCTCACCCAGATATTGGCGCAGCACCTCGCGAACGGCCTGCGCGCGCTGGCGGGCCAGATCCGCTGACTCCTTGCTTTGATCAAAGCTGCCTTTGATGATCAACACGCCGCCACCATGAACCCGCAATTTGTCGGCGAGTTGCTTGATGATGGGCAGGAACTCATCGCGCAGCTCGGCGCTTCCCGGCAAGAAGAAGAACTCGCTGAGCTTCGCCTCCATGCTTGTGCAGCAACCGACACCCGCACCTGGTACCCGCACGCCGAAGTCGATGCGGTTCAGCATGCCCTGGGTAATGCGCAGCACGCGCGGATTCTCGGTCGTGAACTCGGCTCCCGGTGGCAATGTGGCCGGGTCAGCCTTGAGGATGAAGTTGCGGCCACGCTCCATCAAACCACCGTCCACACCTGCGATGTGATAGCGCCCGTACTGATCGGTCTCTATCAGCAGGCCGGTAACGGTTGCCAGGCGCACGCCCGGAATGCCGGGCTCGCCTTCGTCCTGCCAGCCGTCAGCATCCAGGTCGTGAAAGACCTTGCCGACAATGGTGGTTTCGGAGAAGTCGGTATCTCCGGTCACATTGATATCGGCAGACGAAGCATTGCCGACTGGCGAACCCCCGATCTGCGCAACAGCCGTATTGCGATATGCGCCAGGCACGACACCCGCACCGGCCCTGAGCACATAGGACAAGGTGACGTTGCCGCCGGCCGGGACCGTGATCCCGCCAAAGACTATGGGTCTCACGCCACTGACGGTAAAGCCACTGCTGCTGCCATCCAGGCGTGCCGAACCCGTCACATAAACAAAGCTTGGCGGCGGCGTATCCACCACCTCGAGACCAACCACATCCGCCGGGCCGGGGTTATCAAT
>JBFIQI010000002.1:0-60340 GCA_041609715.1 Gammaproteobacteria bacterium | reverse complement strand
CACGGGGTGCGCATAGATACAGAACTGGACAACGGTCAGCCGGCCATGCTGTTTCAGCTGGAGACCGAAGGCGGACCCGAATATTGGGTCGGATTCCGTAATTTTTACGTGATTACGCGCTACAACCGCAGCCTGATGTATGCCATGGCCGTGAAACAGCTCGGCGATGAAATCGCGGCACGGATGGAGGAATCGCTTGCGGCTAACTAGGCACTGCCACAGGGCAATTTTAGCCCTGGCCATATCAGCCAGCGCCTGCACCTCCTTGCCGAGCGAGGATCGGGCGCCGCGCCGGCCACCGGATGTCAGCGGTGTACCCGATGCCGTTCCCCGGGACGAGCCACGCAGCCGTTACGGCAATCCGCCGTCATACGAGGTGTTCGGCAAGACCTACCATGTCATGGATACGGCGCTGGGCTACAAGGAGCGCGGCGTCGCCTCCTGGTACGGAGAAAAGTTTCACGGGCGTCGTACCTCCAGTGGCGAGCCCTATGACATGTACGCCATGACCGCAGCGCATAAATCCCTGCCGTTACCAAGCTACGTACAAGTCACCAACCTGAAAAACGGGCGCTCTGTCATTGTCAGGGTCAACGACCGCGGCCCGTTCGTGCATAACCGCATAATCGACCTCTCCTACACCGCGGCGGATCGCCTGGGCATTCTTGAGAACGGCACGGGGCTGGTGGAAGTAGAAGCCATCACGGCGGACTCGCCACTTGACGCTGTGGCCATTCAGCCTAACCAGCCCCCACAGCAGCCGCCTGCTCCCGCGGTGACAGCCGAAATTAAATTACCGGAACCGCCGGCACCGGTGGACCCACCGAAGCCTGCTCCGCAAGCGCCGGGCGAAGGGCAACTTTATGTGCAACTCGGCGCGTTCGCCGATCCGCTCAACGCCGACTCACTGCTGAATACGCTGGAATCAGAAGGTTTCGAACAAGTGCGAGTCATGGCAGTACCGCATGCCGAACGCATGGTTTACAGGGTACGTATAGGACCGTTGGCAGGCATTCCCGAGCTCGATCAACTCGCGGCCGAGCTTGCTGCCGCCGGCATCGCCAACTTCCACCTGGCTTACGAATAAGCCGCAGGCCCCGCAAAACTATTGAGCAATGCATTCTGCTGCCGAACAGGTAAAATGGCGCGCGCCGGTCGCGATGGCTGGCGGGTACCCGTTCCACAAAATTTTGTCCTGTTATGACTGATCGCCTGAAAAATATTCTCGGCATTGGCTGCGCGCTTGCCCTGGTGCTTTATCCGGCAAGCCTGCTGGCGGCCAGCGCACCCATCCCCGCTCCGCCGAGCCTGAACGCCAGGGGCTACATCATGCTGGATCACCACAGCGGTGAGATTCTGGCCGCCAGCAACGCCGATGAGCCCCTCGAGCCGGCCAGCCTGACCAAGCTGATGACCGCCTATGTCACCTTCCGTGAGCTGGCCGAGGGCAAGGTTGGGCTTGATGATCAGGTAACGGTGAGCGAGAAGGCCTGGTGCACACCGGGATCCCGCATGTTTATCGAGGTGGGCAAGCAGGTCAGCATCAAGGACCTGTTGCAGGGCATGATCGTGCAATCCGGCAACGACGCCAGTGTTGCTCTGGCAGAACATATTGCCGGCAGCGAAGAGAGTTTTGCCGAACTCATGAATTACTACGCCGGGGAGCTGGGGATGGCGGCGAGCCACTTCGAGAACAGTACCGGATTGCCTGGGGATAATCACATCACTACGGCGAGAGATATGGCTCGACTGGCAAGTGCGCTGATCCGTGATTTTCCCGATTATTATCGCTGGTACTCCCAGAAGGAGTTCACCTACAACGACATCACCCAGCACAATCGCAATACGCTTTTGTGGCGCGATGGCGCGGTTGATGGCCTCAAAACCGGCCATACCGAAGCAGCTGGCTATTGCCTCGTTGCCTCGGCCAGAAATAACGGCATGCGGCTTATTACGGTCGTGATGGGCACGCCCAGCGAAAAGGCCAGGGCCGATTCCAGCCAGGCGCTGTTGAACTACGGGTTTCGATTTTTTGAGTCTCACCGGCTCTACAGCGCCGGCGAGGCACTCGACCAGGCCCGGGTCTGGAAGGCCGATGCCGACTCGGTACCGGTGGGGCTTGCCCAGGACATGTACATCACAATCCCCCGGGGGACCTACGATGAGCTGAAGGCCATCATGGACATGCAGTCGCTGCTAAGCGCTCCGCTGACCGCTGGCAGCGCGGTGGGCAAAGTTTCGGTGCGCCTGAACGACGCAGTTATCGCCAGCCAGCCGTTGGTCACCCTCGCTGAAATACCCCAGGGTGGCATTCTCAGGCGCATGACCGACACCGTACTGCTTTGGTTCGAATAGTCTTGGCGCGCCCCAATGACAGATACCAACAGCCCGCTCGAGTTCCCCTGCGAATTCCCCATCAAGATCTTTGCGGCCGTCGATGACGGGTTGATGAGCGCGACGCGGGCGGTCGTTGAACACCACGCGGGACCCCTCGATGATGAGCGCATCAGTCAGCGGCTCAGTCAGAACAACAACTACGTAGCCATTACTTTTACCATCGAGGCCCAGAGCCGCGAACAGCTGGATGCCATCTATCGCGATTTGACCGCGCGCGACGACGTGTTGATGGCATTGTGAGCCACGCCAGCCCCAATCTCGTGTTCAGGCACCTGGGCCGCTGCCAATACGAGCCGGTGTGGTCGGACATGCGCGCCTTCACGGAGCGCCGCGGCGCAGCGACGGCAGACGAAATCTGGATGCTGGAGCATCCACCGATATTTACCGTGGGCCTCAATGGCGACCTGCAGCATGTGCTGGCCCCCGGCGACATTCCCGTTCTCAAGATCGACCGCGGCGGGCAGGTCACCTATCACGGTCCGGGACAGCTGGTGGTGTATCCCCTGCTTGATTTGAAACGCCGCCGCATGGGCGTGCGCGACCTGGTGAGCGCCCTAGAAATGGCCGTGGTCAAGACCCTGGCCGCCTTCGACATCAGGGCCAGCAGCCGTGCCGATGCGCCAGGCGTTTATGTCGAGCAACGCAAGATCGCCAGTCTCGGCCTGCGCATTCGCAGGGGCTGCAGCTACCACGGCCTGGCGTTCAACATCGACATGGACCTGGAGCCCTTCAGCCGCATCAATCCCTGCGGCTTCAAGGACCTGGCGGTGACTTCCGTAGCCGAACTGGGCGGACCCTCAGACATTGGGGAAATCCTGCCGGAACTGGAAGCCAATCTGCGGGCAGGCTTAGGCCACTGAAATTCACCCAACCGCAGTTTGTCAACATCTGTTACTCCTTGTGTTAACAGTTGTTGCGAAGTCAGTTTCCGCGTCTATATTTACTTAAGATGCCGGCACCTGCAGCGAGCCAGCGGAAAATACAGAGGGCTGAGAAAGAGCTCTGCCAGCGGCGCGCCGACGCGGGTCCAACTCAACGGGAGGGAAAAAGTTAATGAGAAACAAGATTCAAACGACAGTAATGGTGGCCCTGGCGACTTTCCTGCTGGGTGGCTGCGCGAGCACCACTTCCAGCAACGATATGTCTGCCAGCAACGCCGGCGCTTCTGCAATCGAAGCGCAAAAAGCGGAGCTTGCCATGAAGGAAGCCGCGCTGGCGCGCGAAGTTGCCCAGCTCAGGCTAGAAAAGGAACGCCTCGAGGCGGCTCGTGCTGAATTGCAATCCAGCCCGGCACCGCAGATGAGTGCCACGGGTGATGCGGGCTTGTTGCCGCCCAATCCGAAGCCGGGCGAGTGTTACGCGCGGGTCATTATTCCGGCCAAATACGAGACCAGCTCCGAGCAGGTACTCAAGCGTGAAGCCTCCGAGCGCATCGAGATCATTCCGGCCAGTTACGAGACGGTCGACGAGCGCGTAATGACGAAGGAAGCTTCCTCGCGCCTCGAAGTAATTCCCGCCAAGTATGAAACCGTCGAAGAGCGCGTGCTGGTCAAACCTGCTTCCACCAAACTGGAAATCGTGCCAGCCGTCTATGAGACGGTGACTGAGCAGGTGCTGGTAAAGCCGGCCTCCGCCAGGATTGAAACTATTCCGGCTGTCTACGAGACAGTGACGGAGCAGATGCTGGTAAAGGCGGCCTCCACCAGAACCATAGAAGTGCCAGCAGTGTACGAAACGGTTACCGAGCGCGTACTGGACCAACCGGCGCGCACCGAGTGGAAGCGCGGCACCGGCCGCGGCACCGGCACCGGCATCGTGCAGGTGAGCGCTGCTCAGACCATCGAACGATTTGGTGACTACAAAGTGCTTGAAACCCGGGTTGAAGACACCGGCGAGCTGATGTGCCTGGTTGAAATTCCGGCCACTTACAAGACCATCGAAAAGCAAATGCTGGTCAAGCCTGCAACCACGCGGGTTGTCGAAGTGCCGGCGGAGTACAAGACGGTTAAGAAGACTGTCCTGAAGGCGCCGGCCAGCACCCGTGAGATCGCGATTCCTGCCGAATACAAGACCGTCAAAAAGACTGTCCTGAAAACGCCGGAAACAACGCGTGAAATCACGATTCCCGCAGAATACCGCATGGTCGAGGTAACCAGGCAGGTGCAGCCGGAGACCACTCGTGCAGTGACGATTCCGGCCGAATACGGCATGGTCAAAGTCACCAGGCTGGTGAAGCCTGCCAGCGAAAGACGTATTCCCATTCCGGCGGAATACACGACCGTGACCCGGCGCAACAAAGTCAGCGATGAGCGCAGCGAGTGGCGCCCGGTCCTGTGTGAAGTCAACATGACGCAAGAAAACGTCAGCAAACTCCAGGCCTCACTGAACGAGACCGGTTGCTGCCGTTGCGGACCGAATCGCAACGAATGCCAGATCGACGGCATTATGGGTCCGTGCACGCTGAAGGCAGCTCAATGCTTTGCCGAGCGCAAAGGTCTGAGCTCGGGCGACAAGTACATTACTATCGAAGTAGTGCGCGCCCTGGGCCTGAAATTCTGACCTGACTTTCAGCAGTTTGCCCCGGCAAACACCAACAGCCACGTCCGTGAGGGCGTGGCTGTTTTTTTGTCTCAGCCTGCTGTGGGTGTGCCTGGACCCTGCGCAGCCTCAAGCGCCTGTTCGGCCGCCCGGTAGCGGGCCAGGGTACCCAGGTCGTGCCAGTTTCCCCGCCACAGCTCGCCACTCACCCGGCCGGCAGCGATCGCCTGGCGTAATAGAGGCGCCAGCGGGAATTTTCCAGGTATGCATTTTTTGAACAGGTCAGGGTGATAGACACCTATGCCGCTAAAGGTATGGAGCTCGCCCTGCTCAACCACTCTTGGGCCGTGCAAGGCAAAATCTCCGCCCGGATTGTGGGGCGGATTGGGAACCAGCACCAGGTGCGCCAGCATCGTCGTCGGCGCCAGCTTGTTCAACGGGAAGTCTGTGAAAATGTCGCCGTTGATCACCAGGAAGGGCTCGTCTCCCAGCAGCGGCAGCGCCTGCAATATGCCGCCGCCGGTCTCCAGCGCATTATCGCCTTCGTCGGAATAGCGAACGGCGATACCGAAATCACTGCCATCGCCCACAACCTCCATGAGCTGGTGTCCTAACCACGACACATTGACCACGACTTCCTCGAAGCCAGCGCGTGCGAGACGCTCCAGGTGCCAGCCCAGCAGGGGTTTTCCAGCCAGCGGAACAAGCGGTTTGGGCAGACTATCGGTCAATGGGCGCAAGCGCTCACCGCGCCCGGCGGCCAGGATCATGGCCTTCATGCGCGGTTCCCGTCCCCGAGCCCAGGCAATACCCGCTCGGCAATAAGCCTGGCCAGATAAGTCAGTTCGCCGTGGCGATCGGCGCAGTCGAGAATGTAGGAAAGTGTTCGCGGCACATCCGCCAGGTACGCGTGCTTGTTATCCCGATGGCGCAAGCGCGCAAAAATGCCGCTGGCCTTCAGGTGTCGCTGCACACCCATCAGGTCAAAAGCGGTTCGAAAAGACTCTTTATCGGCGACCAGTGGCAGCCCTGCGGTGCCCGCCGCCTGCAGGTAGTAAGCAAGCAGTTCATCAATCAGTTCATCTGGCCACTTGACATAGCAGTCTTTCAGAAGCGATACGAGATCGTAGCTGAGGGGTCCGCACATGGCATCCTGAAAATCCAGGATGCCCGGGTTATTACCTGCGCAGACCATCAGATTCCGTGAATGAAAATCACGGTGCACGAAAACAGCAGGCTGGGCCAGTGCCGCATCAGCAAGAAATTCAAAAGTCTCTTGCAGCTCGTGGCCCTCAAGTTTGATACCAAGATGCCGATCCAGCAGCCAGTCCTGGAATAATCGCATCTCGCGCAAGAGAAAAGACCGGTCATAAGGCGGCAGCCCATCAGACGCGACACCGGCTTGCATGGCGACCAGTGCGTCGATGGCATCGTGATACAGCAGGCGTACGCGCTCCTCGCGCTGCAGCGCCTGCAAGTAAAGGTGTTGACCCAAATCGGTCAGCAACAAAAAACCCTTGTGCAGGTCGGCCTCCAGGACCTGGGGTACATTCAGTCCGGCTTGGGAAAGCAGGCGCGCAACGGCTATGAAAGGCCGACTGTCTTCTTTCCCGGGCGGCGCATCCATGGCAATCAGAGAATGGTCCTGGGTGGTCACCCGAAAGTAACGACGAAAACTGGCATCGCCCGATGCGGGTTCCATGGCAAACGGCGCCCCCCTGAGCTGGTGCGCAAGCCAATCGCGCAGAGCGCGCACGCGCTTATCCACTGATGTGCCAGCCAATGCCCCAAGCTCCCACAGCAACGTCAGCTAAGTGATTGAAGGGTCTACTCATCTGTGCCATTGTATCCGCGATTCGGCAAGGAACTACAGCGCCGCGGTGCAATTTTCCAGTTCACGTTTACTGATCTTCGGCTGCTGGTGTCTCGCATCCGGCATTACGGCGGCACAAGCGCCCGACGTATGCCCGACCGACTTCCCCAAGACTTCAGAATCGCCAGCCTCGGAAACGGGCAGCAAGCTGTCGGACGATACAATTCTTATTTCTGCCGATCAGGCGTCGCTGGCGCGCGATGATGTTTCCGTCTTGTCCGGGAATGTGCAGATACGACGCGGCGACATCTTGCTGGAAACCGACGAAGCCAGTTACGACCCGAAGTCCGACAACCTCAGCGCATCCGGCAATGTGCGTCTCAGCCGGCCGGGCATTGAAGTATCCGGTCAGCGAGCCCGCTTTGCAGGGGACGCCGAGCGGGGGGCGATTTCGCTGACGAGTTTCAATCTGCCCGAGCGCGGCGGCCGGGGATCCGCTGATCGCATAGCCATCGAGGGCGAGAACCGTGTGGTTATGAATGGTGTGCGTTACACCACCTGCGCCGGCGACAAGCCGGCCTGGACGCTGGTGGCACCGACTCTGGTACTGGACAATGAGAAAGGTGTCGGCAGCGGCCGCAATGTTCGCGTTGATTTCAAGGGCATTCCGCTGATCTATGCGCCCTACATTTCTTTTCCCATCAGCGACAAGCGCAAGAGCGGATTTTTGACGCCGGATTTCGGGCACGCCAATCGCAGTGGCACCGCGATTCGCCAGCCCTACTACTGGAACATCGCGCCCAACTACGATGCCACTATCACGCCACGCCTGCTGCTGGAACGCGGCCTGCAGATCAACACGGAATTTCGCTATTTGAAACCGCGATCCAGCGGCCAATTGAATATCGAATACCTGGGCAACGACGAGGAAACAGGCAACGACCGCAAATTTTTGCAGTATCGGAACAAAAGTCTCTGGGGCTCACGCTGGAGCGTCGACACCGATCTCAATCATGTCAGCGACACGCGTTACTTCGAAGATCTGGGCAGCAGCGCCACCGAAGCCAGTCTTACCCATCTGGAACGGCGCATCGATTTCGTTTATCGCAGCGATAACTGGCAAGTTCGCAATCGCTGGCAATTCCTGCAGACCATCGTCGACACCATAGCGCCCGAGCAGCAACCTTACCGGCGCCTGCCGCAGCTGCTGGCTGAAGGCGAATGGGGCCATGGCGATGGCGGTGTGGCCCTGGGTTTCAGCGGCGAACTGGTTCACTTCGATCGGGGCGTCGGGGTGACGGGACTGCGTATGAATCTGGAACCAGCCATCAGCTGGGATGTCAGTGGCGATGGTTATTATCTAAGGCCGCGGGCTGCCTACCGTTTTACCCAATACGATCTGGACGACCTGCCGGCAGGCGGCGAGCCGCGGCCCTCGCGCTCAGCGCCGATACTGACGCTGGATACCGGCCTGTTGTTCGAACGCCAAAGCACCCTGGGCAGCGACATCGTGCAAACCCTGGAACCACGGGTGTTCTACACTTATATTCCTTATCGCGACCAGTCCGCGTTGCCCGTATTCGATACCGACATCGCCGATTTCAACCTGGTTCAGCTGTTCAGAGCTGATCGATTTATCGGCGTCGACCGGCTGGGGGATGCCAACCAGGTCAGTTTCGGCATCACTTCCCGCTACCTCGACACTGCCAGCGGTCGTCAGTATCTGAGCGCCACGCTGGGGCAAACCGCGTTTTTTGAGGACCGCCGCGTGACCCTGCCAGGGGAACCAGGCGACGCCTCGCGCTCTTCTGACATCATTGCCGAAGTTTCCGCAAATTTTTCCGAAAAATGGCGAGCCGATCTGGGCCTGCAGTGGGACCCGTCAGAAAACACCGCCACCAAGTCGGCAGCGCGCATCCTGTACACACCTGGCGAGCGCCGGGTGCTGAACCTGGGCTACCGGTTCCGCCGCGGCCAGCTCGAGCAGTCGGATATCGCCATGGCCTGGCCCATCGGCGAGCGCTGGCGCTTCATTGGCCGCTGGAATTATTCCATGCGGGACAGCCAGACCCTGGACAGGCTGCTGGGCCTGGAATACGAGCGCTGCTGCTGGGGCCTGCGCATCGCCTCGCGCCGCTTCATTACCACCCGAACCCGGGTCAGTGACACCACGCTGCTGCTGCAGCTGGAACTCAAGGGCCTGTCCAGTGTCGGACGACGCACAGATGCTTTCCTGGATCATGGTATCCTTGGCTATTCCCGTCCGCGGTAGCGGCACCCCGGAACTCCTTACGGCTTTATTCATGCGTAATTTTATTGCGATTTCACTGCTTGTCTCTTTACCCCTGCTGGCAACCGCTGCCGAGGACGGCAACGGCGCCCTGCTGGACCGTATCGTCGCCGTAGCGGACGACGGCATCATCCTGCAAAGCGAACTGGACACGCGCGTCGAGGCCGTCAGGCAGCAATTGCAGGCCAGCAATACTGAATTGCCGCCGGACGAGGTTCTGCACGAGCAGGTGCTGGAATCGCTCATCATCAAGAGCCTGCAGCTGCAGCTGGCCGAAAGGGCCGGGATCGTCATTTCGGACGCCCAGTTAAACAGCGCGGTGGAGCAGATTGCGAAGCGCAACAATACGACCCTCAACGATCTGCCGAAAATGCTGGCTGCCGAGGGCCTCGACTATTTCGAATTCCGCGAAGGCCTGCGCGAAGAACTGGCCCTTAATCAGCTGCGGCAGAGGGAAATCATCAGCCGCGTCGAAATCACGCCGCTGGAAGTGGAACAGCTGCTGCAGTCCAGTGGCGAGCAGGAAGACAAGGATTACAACATTTCCCATATCCTGATTGCAGTGCCCTCGGATGCTGACCAGGAACGGGTTGCAAAGGCTCGTGCACAGGCCGAAGATCTCATCCGGCGCATCAAGGATGGCGAAGACTTCGGGCGTCTGGCCGTCGCTTATTCCAACGGCCAGCAGGCCCTGAGCGGCGGCGCCCTGGGCTGGCGCAAGGGCCGGGAGTTACCGACGCTGTTTACCGAGCAGGTAGCCCAGATGGACATTGGACAGGTGTCGCCACCCATGCGCAGCTCCAGCGGTTTCCATATTATTCGACTCAATGATATGCGGGGACAGAACCCGGTATATCAACAACAAGCAAAGGCCCGGCACATTCTCATAATTCCCGATGAAGTAACTTCAGACGAGCAGGCCCGGGCAAAACTGGCGGAAATCCGCGAAAAATTGCTGGCGGGCGCTGATTTCGGTGATATCGCCAGAACCGAATCCGATGACCCCGGCTCGGCGCCGCGAGGCGGTGAGCTGGGCTGGAACGGGCCGGACACCTTTGTACCGGAATTCAACGCTGCGCTCGCCGCACTGGCGCCCGGAGAAATCAGTCAACCCTTCAGAACCCAGTTCGGCTGGCACATTGTGCAACTGCAGGAACGCCGGCAGCGCGATACCTCGGAGGAAAACCGTCGTAACGAGGCCTACCTGACGATCAGGGCGCGCAAAGCCGAAGAAGAAATGCAGATGTTCGTGCGTCGCCTGCGCGACGAAGCCTACGTCGATATCCGACTGTAGTCTGCGGCCACCGCCCGCACCATCGAGCCCGACCCGTGCTTCCGCGCCTTGTTGTCACCGCAGGTGAACCCGCAGGAATCGGTCCGGACCTGTGTCTGGAACTGGCGCGCCGCAACTGGGATGCCCAGTTGTTTTTCGTTGCCGACCCGAAGCTGCTGGAGGCCCGCGCGGCCGCGCTCAAGCTGCAGGTTCAGATCCAAACTGCCAAGCCGGACGTCGAGCGCACCGCGCACAAGCCCGGAACCCTGAGCGTCATCAGCAAACCACTGGCGGTGGATACCGTGCCCGGCCGCCTGAATCCGGCTAACGCCAGGTATGTCCTGGAATGCATCGATACAGCTGCGCGCGGCTGCCTGGCCGGTGATTTTGATGCCATGCTGACCGCGCCCGTGCACAAGGCGGTCATCAACGAGGGTGGAATACCGTTTTCAGGGCACACCGAGTACCTTGCCGAGCTGTGCGAGGCCAGGCAGCCGGTGATGCTGCTGGTGGCGGGCCGCTTGCGCGTGGCGCTGGCCACCACCCATCTGCCGCTTACCGAAGTCAGCCGCAACCTCACACCCGAGCGGCTGCGACGCGTGATCCGTGTGCTGCATAACGGTCTGGTGGACCTGTTTGGCATTGAGCAGCCCGTGATTGCGGTATGCGGCCTCAATCCTCATGCTGGCGAAGGCGGACACCTGGGGCGTGAAGAAATCGACACCATTGGTCCGGTGCTCGATGAACTGCGCCAGCAGGACCTGGCGCTTATCGGCCCGCTGCCCGCGGATACCGCTTTTACTCCGCAGAGCTCGGGAGGTGCCGATGGGATTTTGTGTATGTACCACGATCAGGGTCTGCCGGTTCTCAAGTACGCGGGCTTTGGCAAAGCAGTCAATCTGACCCTCGGTCTGCCCATCATTCGCACCTCGGTGGACCACGGCACGGCGCTGGAGTTGGCTGGCAGCGGGCGCGCTGACGCGGGCAGCATCGTGGCAGCTACCTGGCTGGCTCTGGATCTCGCCCGGCGACGCAGCGAAAACTGAGCGATGCCGCACCGCCCGCGCAAACGGTTTGGTCAGCATTTCCTGCATGACCCGGCAGTAATCGCCCGTATTGTTGACGCCATAGACCCCCGCAGCGACCAGCAGCTGATAGAAATCGGGCCCGGACTCGGCGCCATCACCTTGCCCTTGCTGCACAGAGCTGGCGCGCTGACGGTTGTGGAAATCGATCGTGACGCCGCGCGCACCCTGGCTGAAAGGGCTGCTGCCCTTGATGGTCTGAAAATCGTGGTGGGCGACGCTCTGCAAACGGATTTCTGCGCGCTTGGTGGGCCCGGCTGCGTGCGCATAGTGGGCAACCTGCCATACAACATATCCACGCCCCTGCTATTTCATCTGCTGGGGCAACTGGATTGCATCACCGACATGCATTTCATGCTGCAAAAGGAGGTTGTCACTCGCATGTCTGCCAGTCCCGGGGGCAAGGATTACGGTCGCCTCACCGTGATGCTGGCGTTGCGCTGCAGTGTGGAACCGCTGTTCGATATCGGCGCCGGCGCCTTCAAGCCGCCACCGCGGGTGGTGTCGTCATTCGTGCGCCTGCGCCCGGCACCGGCACTATGGAATCGCCTGCAAGACCCCCACAAACTGGAAACCATTGTGCGTGCTGCCTTCTCAGCCAGGCGCAAGACCTTGCGACGCGGACTCGCCGGGCTGGTGACCAGCGATGCATTCGAGCACGCCGGTATCGATGCCGGCGAGCGACCCCAATGCCTGTCGCCGGGCCAGTTTGTGGACCTGGCGAATGCCTGCACTTCCGGAGCGCCGGGGGCGCTTTGATATACTGGCACTGAAAAGTAAATGCACTGCGGGTTAATTCATGGGCGTCTATAAAAAAATTCTTCTGGCGGTGGACCTGGAGGACGGAACCCGGGAAGTCGCGGAAACCGCGGCCAGAATCGCCAGCCTGCACGCGGCCACGATATCGGTGCTGCATGTTGTCGAATACATTCCCGTGGAACCCATGGGCGAGGCAGTGCTGCCGACGGTGAACCTGGAAGACGACCTGGTGAAAACGGCACGTCGGCGACTGGATCGATTGCTGGAAAAAGTCGATCTCCGCGAGTGCCAGCACGATGTGATCGTAGGCAGTGTCAAAACGGAAATCGTTCGCCATGCCAGAGAGGGCGACTGCGATCTAATCGTCATTGGCAGTCATGAACGCCACGGGCTCGGGGTTCTCGTCAATTTTACCGAAGACACGGTGCTGCACGCAGCACCCTGCGATGTGCTTGCAGTACGCATCAAAGACTGAAACTCACGATATGAGCAACACCCAGCACCACCAGTTCCAGATTCGCGTGCGCACCATGTACGACGCAGCGCAGTCGGATCCTGCCAGCGGCCGCTATGTTTTTGCTTACACCATCAGTATCCGTAACGACGGCTCGATCCCTGCTCGGCTGATGGCCAGGCACTGGATGATCACTGACGGTAACGGCAGGGTGCGCGAAGTGCGCGGTGACGGAGTGGTTGGCGAGCAGCCGCACCTGATACCGGGGCAGGACTACCAATATTCCAGCGGAGCCATCATTGATACACCGGTGGGCAGCATGCAGGGCAGCTATCAGATGCTGGCCGATAACGGTGATCGCTTTGACGCACCCATTCCGCCATTTACCCTTGCCGTGCCCGGAAAGCTGAACTGAGTGACCTGATGGCCGTCTATGCGATCGGCGATATCCAGGGGTGTTTTGAAGAGTTTCAGGGGCTGCTCAGCAGAATTGGATTCGACCGCCAACGCGATCAGCTCTGGCTCACGGGCGATCTGGTCAATCGTGGACCCGACTCTCTGGCGGTCCTGCGATTCGTGCGTGCACTGGGAGAATCCGTACGCTGCGTGCTGGGCAATCATGATTTACACCTGCTTGCCATTGCCAGCGGCGCGCGCAGTCCCCGCAAGCAGGATACGCTCGACCCGGTACTGGCTGCCGCCGATGCCGACGAACTGCTGGACTGGCTGCGGCACCGCCCGCTGCTCCACCACGACGAAGGGGTCGGCTGGACCATGGTACACGCGGGCCTGCCACCCCAGTGGGATATAGCAACGGCCGCGAAATGCGCCCGCCAATTGGAAGCTCAATTGCAAAACCCCGGCTATGCGGCCTTGCTCCAGTCGCTGTTCGGCGACCAGCCCGATCGCTGGCGAAGTGACCTGGCGGGTATCGACCTGCTGCGCTTTACTACCAACTGCCTCACGCGGCTGCGATACTGTCACCGGGATGGTCGGCTGGCGCTGAACTGCGCCGGCCCACCAGGTACCCAGCCCAGGGGCCTGCTGCCCTGGTTCGAGATTCCGGGCCGCAGGAGCGCCGATACACGATTGGTTTTCGGGCACTGGTCGACCCTGGGACCGGTGGCGCAACAGCGGTTGCTGGCTTTGGATGGTGGCTGCGTATGGGGCGGCGAACTGGTGGCGGCCCGCCTGGACGGCGATCCGCAGCTGATCCGCGAACCTTGCGCGGCCCACTGCCACCCGGGCCGGTGAATTGGAAGATCGCGAGATCGCGGCTCGAGGAGTTGTAAAAGTGACGCTGACCGAGATGCTTCGACTGGACGGCAAGCGAGCACTGGTTTGCGGAGCCAGCCAGGGTATTGGCCAGGCCACCGCCCGTGCCCTGGCCGGTCAGGGCGCCTCCGTCATTCTGTTGGCGCGTAACCGGGACAAGCTTGCAGCCACGCTGTCCCGATTACCTGCAAGTACCAACCAGCGCCACACCATGGTGGTTGCAGACCTGTCGGCAACGGATGCTCTGGGCGAACAAATCACGGCGGAGCTCAAAGACGGCGATCCCGTCGGCATTTTGGTGAATAACGGCGGCGGACCGCCGCCGGGATTAGCCAGCGAAGCCGAGTGCCAGGCCTATGTCGAAGCGTTTGCCCAGCATGTGCTGGCTGCCCAGGTGCTGGCCCGAAGTTTGCTGCCGGGCATGCGAGAAACGGGATACGGGCGCATCATAAATGTGATTTCGACTTCCGTTAAAGAGCCCATAGCAGGGCTCGGCGTTTCCAACACGATCCGCGGCGCCATGGCCAGCTGGGCCAAGACCCTGGCCAGCGAGCTGGGACCCCACGGCATTACTGTCAATAACGTGCTGCCCGGTTACACGCGCACTACCCGTCTGCAACCCATATTCGAAGCCAGGGCGCAGCGCGCCGGCAAGACCTTGGAGGCAATCGAAACAGCGGCGTGCAACAGTGTGCCCGTGCGACGATTCGCCGAACCGGATGAAATCGGCCATGCCATTGCGTTTCTCGCTTCACCGGCAGCCGCTTACATCAACGGGATCAATCTGCCCGTTGACGGCGGTCGCACAGGCAGTCTGTAAGGTTGCGCCCGTGGAACTGATTTACAACTACATTGACGGCAAGACCAGCGCTGCAGACGGCGAACGCTGGCTGGACAACGTCGACCCCGCCACGGGCCAAGTGTATTCACGCCTGCCCGACTCCAGTGCCGCGGATCTGGAAGCGGCACTGGCGGCGGCCCGCTCCGCCCGGCGTGCATGGCGGGAAATGTCCGCCGAAGCCCGCGCCGCCATGCTCAACAAGCTGGCGGACCTGGTCGAGGAAAATGCCGCCGAACTTGCCAGGGCCGAGAGCATCGACACCGGCAAACCGCTGGCCCTGGCACAACAACTGGATATCCCCAGGGTGGCGGCCAACCTCAGGTTCTACGCGGGCGCCGCCACACAGTTTTTCAGTGAAGCCCACGCGATGGGTTCGACGGCTATTAATTACACCTTGCGTGAACCCGTCGGCATTGTCGCCTGTATTTCCCCCTGGAACCTGCCGCTGTACCTGTTTACCTGGAAAATCGCGCCGGCCCTGGCAGCCGGCAACTGCGTGATCGCCAAGCCATCCGAAATCACTCCCATGACGGCTTACCTGTTTTCGCGGCTGCTCAATCGCGCCGGCTTGCCGCCGGGTGTACTTAATGTACTGCACGGTCGTGGCGCGCACATCGGCCGCCGGCTCGTGGAACACCCGGAAGTTACTGCAATTTCCTTCACCGGTGGCACCGAGACCGGCGCTGACATCGCAAAACGAACCGCCGGCGCATTCAAGAAACTGTCCCTGGAGCTGGGCGGCAAGAATCCTACTCTGGTGTTTGCAGACGCGGATCTGGAGCAGGCCCTGGAAGGCACACTGCGCGCGGCTTTTTCCAACCAGGGCCAGATCTGCCTGTGCGGATCGCGCATTCTGGTAGCACGCAGTATCTATGCAGATTTTCGCGACGCCCTGGTTGCCAGAGCCCGGCAACTGGTGGTGGGTGATCCGCTGGAATCCGCCACCGATCAGGGCGCGGTGGTTTCGGCAGCGCATTTCGAAAAAATCATGCGCGCCATCCGCATCGCCCGCGACGAAGGCGGCAAGGTATTGTGCGGTGGGCAGCGCGTAGAATTGGAAGGGCGTTGTGCGGAAGGCTGGTTCATCGAACCAACCATCATCGAAGGACTGGGGCCAGACTGTGCCACCAACCAGGACGAAATTTTCGGTCCGGTGGTGACGCTGATACCCTTTGATGACGAGGCCGAGGCAATAGCAGCCGCTAACGCCACGCGTTATGGCCTGGCCGCGTCCCTTTGGAGCCGCGACATTTCGCGCTGCCACCGGGTCGCTGCCAGTCTGCAGGCTGGCATTATCTGGGTTAATTGCTGGATGCTGCGTGACCTGCGAACACCCATGGGTGGTTACAAGCACTCCGGTCTGGGGCGCGAAGGCGGATTTGAGGCACTGAGGTTTTTTACCGAAACCAAGAATGTCTGCGTTCGTATCCACCAAGAGCCAGGAGCTTCGCCGTGAGCAATACCAGCATCAAAACCGGTAAGGCACCGGCGCCGGTGGGACATTATCCCCACGCGCGGCGCGCGGGCAATCTCCTGTTTCTTTCGGGCATCGGGCCGCGCCAGCCCGGCAGCGATGAAATTCCCGGCCTGCAGTACGACGATGCCGGCAACATTGTGGGCTATGACATTGCCGCGCAATGCCGTGCGGTATTCGACAACGTGCGCAACGTGCTGGACGCCGCCGGTTCGAGCTGGGACAAGCTGCTGGATGTGACAGTATTTCTGACCGATATCGAGGCTGATTTTGCCATTTACAATAATTTGTGGGCGGAGTACTTTGCGGACCATCCGCCGTGTCGCACCACGGTAGAAATAAGCCGGCTGCCAACCCCGATTGCCATTGAACTCAAATGCATCGCTGCGGTGTAATGACACCAGATTGCTAGCAACGCGAGAGGGATTTCCATGCGTGAACTCAAGCCCTTTAATTTCCATGCCTGGATCGAAGCCAACCGGGAGTTGCTGCAGCCCCCGGTTTGCAACAAGCAGGTTTTCGAAGATTCGGAGTTCATCATCATGGTTGTGGGCGGACCCAATAGTCGCAAGGATTATCATTATGATCCCGGCGAAGAGTTTTTCTATCAGATCGAGGGCGACATGCTGCTCAAAACCATCCAGGACGGGCAGCGCGTCGACATTCCGATTCGCGAAGGAGAGGTCTTTTTGCTACCCCCGGGCATACCGCACTCACCACAGCGTTTTGCAGACACAGTGGGCCTGGTGGTGGAGCGACCCCGAGTGGCGGGCGAGGAAGACGGGTTTTTGTGGTTTTGCGACAACTGTGATGCCCTGCTTTATGAGGAGTATTTGCAGCTCGAGGATATCGAGACCCAGCTCGCGCCTGTCTTCGAGGCTTTTTATGCCGACGAGGCCAGCCGCACCTGCAGTCAGTGTCAGACAATCATGCCGGTACCGCAGCCAAGCCGGTGAAAATCGACATCCACACCCACGTATTGCCTGAAAACTGGCCGGATCTTTCCGAACGATACGGGTACGGCGGCTGGATACAGCTGCGCCATACCGGCCCCGGCTGCGCCCGGATGATGCGCGATGGCAAGAACTTCCGGCATGTGTCAGGCAACTGCTGGGACAGCGCCACGCGCATCGCCGAATGCGATCAGCATGGTGTCGACGTGCAGGTTTTGTCCACTGTGCCGGTAATGTTCAGCTACTGGGCAAAACCGGCTGACACCCATGATTTGTGTCAGCTGCTCAATGACCATATTGCCGGGATGGTCGCCGCCGAGCCGCGACGATTCGTCGGGCTGGGTACACTGCCGATGCAGGACCCGGATCTCGCCTGCAAGGAGCTGACCCGCTGTGTTCAGGAGCTGGGCCTGGCGGGCGTGGAAATTGGTACCCATGTCAATGGGCTGAACCTGGACCATCCCAGCATTTTCCCTGTCTTCGAAGCCGCCCAGGAACTCGGTGCCGCGGTTTTCGTGCATCCCTGGGAGATGCTGGGACGCGAACGCATGGGCAAATACTGGCTGCCGTGGCTGGTTGGCATGCCGGCAGAAACCGCGCTTTCCATATGTTCGATGATTTTTGGCGCTGTGTTCGAGCGTCTTCCAAACCTGCGTATAGCCTTTGCGCATGGCGGCGGCGCATTCCCCGCCACCATCGGCCGGATCGAACATGGCTTCAAGGTTCGTCCTGACCTGGTGGCCGTTAACAACACCACCAATCCGCGGGATTACCTGGGGCGTTTCGTGGTGGACTCCCTGGTACACGAGCCCCACGTGCTGCAATACATGATCCAGCTGATGGGTGCAGATTGCATTGCCCTTGGCAGCGACTACCCGTTTCCGCTGGGTGAACATGTCCCCGGCGAAATGATCGAGAGCATGAATCTGGACGCTGCGACCCGTGACTTGCTGCTGTCTGGTACGGCCCTCAAATGGCTGGCCCTGGAGAGGGAGAATTTCCAATGAGCTGGCTGCAAATGGATTACGAGGGCAGCCGGTATGTGGCGGATTCCGCGATCCGTCATGACATCAGCATTCCTCTGGATTTCCACGGCACCCAGCCCAATCATTTTGGTGCCATGCCGGCCAGCGCCGAACCGATGACATCCGGCGATTTTGTCGGCGATACCCGTGCCGGCGGCAGCTGCAATGCCGAAGTGTTGCGCCTGAACCCCCATTGCAATGGTACTCACACCGAGTGTGTCGGCCATGTGACGGAGGCACGCCTGTCGGTCCTGGACGCGGCGCCCGCTGCTTTGTTACCCGCCGTGCTGCTTAGCGTGGAGACGGTAGCCGCGAACAGTAGCGACGAGCGCACCCGCCCGGCGGCCGACCATGGGGACCGGCTGATAACGGCTGCCGCATTGGGCGCTGCATGGTCAGAGCTTCCGGGTGGTCAATATCCTGCGTTGGTTGTACGCACCCTGCCCAATTCCCCGGCCAAAATGCAGCGCCGATACACGGCGGACGAGGCCCATGCATTCTTTACTCTGGACGCCATAGAGCTTCTGGTGGATTGCGGCGTGGAGCACCTGTTGGTGGACACTCCCTCGCTGGATCGCTTCGACGATGGCGGTCAGCTGGCAGCACACCGCTTGTTCTGGCGGCTGCCTCCGGGCGCCCGCAAAACCGATTCCGAAACGCGAGTCGAAGCAACCGTCACGGAAATGGTTTTCGTGGATGACAGCGCAGCTGACGGCATTTACCTGCTGGATCTCCAGGTGGCGCCCTTTCGCAGCGACGCCGCCCCCAGCCGGCCATTGCTTTATCCGGCCAGACGCTTATGAGTTACGCGGCGGGTATTGATTTCGCGCTGGGGCAGGACAGGCACGACCCTTGTGCACGCTTTCGCGAGGAATTCAGTTTCCCGGAACCACCGCCAGGTGCCGAAAGGGTGCTGTACCTGTGCGGCAATTCCCTGGGCCTGCAGCCCAGGCGAGCGGCTCAACTGGTGCAGGAGGAGCTGCAAGACTGGGCGCGCCTCGGCGTCGAAGGTCATTGGAAAGCCCGCCGACCGTGGATGCCGTATCACGAAAACCTGAGCGCCGATCTGGCAGGACTGGTGGGCGCGCGACCCGGCGAAGTGGTGGCGATGAATTCTCTCACCGTCAACTTGCACCTGATGATGGTCAGTTTTTATCGGCCGCGAAAGGAACGCTGCAAGATACTGATCGAAAAGCCGGCATTCCCATCGGACCGGTACGCGGTTGTTTCACAGCTCGAGTTCCACGGCCTCAAGGTCCGTGACGCGCTCATCGAAATTGCACCCCGGGATGGAGAGACCCAGATTCGCGAGGCGGATATTCTGACCCTGCTGGAGGAACAGGGCGAGGACATAGCGCTGGTCATGTTGCCTGGTGTCCAGTATTACAGCGGTCAACTGTTCGACATGGCGGCAATTACCGACCTGGCCCATCGCAAGGGTTGCACTGTGGGCTTCGACCTGGCCCATGCCGCCGGCAACACGCTGCTCAAACTGCATGACTGGGATGTGGATTTTGCCGTGTGGTGCAGCTACAAGTACCTGAATTCGGGTCCCGGAGCTGTCGCCGGATGCTTTGTGCACGAGCGTCATGGCGGCGATCCTTCACTGCCGAGATTTGCTGGCTGGTGGGGCCATGAAAAAGCCACGCGCTTTCAGATGGGGCCCGAATTCAAACCCATTGCGGGGGTCGAAGGTTGGCAGCTCTCCAACCCGCCGATCCTGGCATTGGCGCCACTGATTGCTTCCCTCGATATATTCCGGCGGGCGCGCATGGTGGAACTGGTCACCAAGTCGCGACGCCTGACCGGTTACCTCGAATTCCTGGTGATGACCGAGCTCGACGATATCTTTGAGATCATTACGCCTGCGGATGTCGAACGGCGCGGCTGCCAGCTATCCCTGCGTCTGCGCTCCGGCGCCGAGCATGGACGGGCCCTGTTTGAAAGCCTGCCGGAGATGGGCGTGTTCGTGGACTGGCGTGAGCCCGACGTCATCAGGGCTGCGCCGGTGCCCCTGTACAACAGCTTTCAGGATGTTTTTTATTTCGTCAGGATCCTGCAAAGCCTGGTGAAATCATGACCAACCCGTCTCGCCCGGCAGCACCCGTAATCGCCGGCGCCGGCCTGGCAGGAACTTTGCTGGCGGTTTTTCTCGCCCGCCGCGGACACCAGGTTCGGGTCATAGAGCGCAATCCTGATCTGCGCAGGCACACGGCGCCAGCCGGGCGATCCATCAATCTGGCACTGGCCGAGCGTGGCATCAATGCCCTCAAGCGGGCCCAGGTTTTCGAGGCAGTCGAAAAACTTCTGATCCCCATGCGTGGTCGCATGCTGCATGATCGCGAGGGCCAGCTGCAGCTGCAACCATACAGTCGCAATCCCGAAGAAGTCATTTACTCGGTTTCACGCTCCGGTCTGACCGCCAGCCTGTTGAATGCGGCTGAAGCGACCGGCTCGGTGGAGGTATTGTTCAATCACCAGATTACCGACATCAGCATCGAGGCCGGGCAAGTCCGCGTAGAGACGCCCATGCTGGACGGTGCCCAGATCCTGCAAGCGGCACCGCTGATCGCTGCCGATGGCGCGGGTTCCGTAGTGCGCAGGGCACTGGCTGATGGCAAACACATAGAAGCCAGTGAAGAACTACTGAGTCATGCCTACAAAGAACTCACCATACCGCCAGGAGACGACGGTGAGTTTCGGATCGATCCCAATGCCCTGCACATATGGCCGCGTGGCGGCTTCATGCTCATTGCCCTGCCCAATCCGGATGCCAGTTTTACGGTGACTCTGTTCATGGCGCAGGATGGCGATCCGGGCTTCTCTCAGCTGGCTTCTCCACAAGACGTGCGGGCCTTTTTCAGTCGCGAATTTCCCGACACGCTAGCGCTGATTCCCGCACTGGAGCAGGAGTTTTTTGACAACCCCACCGGAGTCCTCGGCACCATCCGCTGCGCACCCTGGCATTACCAGGACAAGGTACTGCTGATCGGCGATGCGGCCCATGCCATCGTACCGTTTCACGGCCAGGGCATGAATTGCGCCTTCGAGGACTGCGTGGTGCTGGACGAGTTTCTGGAGACACATGGACGGCTGTCGGCAGAGCTTTTTGGAAGATTCAGTGACTCGCGAAAACCCAACGCCGATGCCATCGCCGACATGGCCCTGGAAAACTACGTGGAAATGCGCGACACGGTCAACGATCCCCGCTTTCACCTGCAAAAAGCGCTGGCTTGGGAACTCGAGGCACGCATTCCGGAACACTTCGTTCCGCGTTACTCCATGGTGATGTTCCGGCGCATCCCTTACGCAGTCGCCAAACAGCGCGGCGCCATGCAGGCAGCGCTCCTGCAAGAGCTGACCGAGGGCGCCAGCCAACTTGCCGACATCGACCTCGACGCCGCTGTGCGGGTGACTGCGCAGCGACTACCGCGCCTGGAAGCTTCAGCCGCTTCTGCCTGAGCGTTCAAGTCTCAAGAATTCCAGGTCGTAAGCATTGGCGTCATCGCGCGGGCGAAACTCGCGCTGCGTGATCTGCCAGTCTGTGGCCTGGTAAGCGGGAAACCAGCAATCGCCGTCGGGCTCTGCCTGTACGATGGTCAGGACAAGCTCGTCAGCGAACGACAGAGCCTGTTCGTAAATGCTCGCGCCACCGATCACCATGGCCTCCTCGGCCCCATAGTCGGCAGCCGCCGCCAGGGCTGCGGGCAGTCCCGCGCAAACCGTGGCGCCCGGCAGTTTTAGCCTGCTGTTCTTGCTGATAACGATATTCATTCGCCCCGGCAAGGGTCGACCGATGGAATCGAAGGTCTTGCGTCCCATGATTACCGGCTTGCCCAGGGTGACGGCTTTGAAGGCTTTGAGATCGGCCGGCAGATGCCAGGGCAAATCGCCGTCCCTGCCGATAACTCGGTTGCGACCCATCGCGGCCACCAGGCAGACACGCGGCTCCTGCATGGCTTTGCTCAGACCGACACCGCCGCCTTGATATGGGGGTGACTCTCGTAGCCGCTGATTTCGAAATCCTCGAAACGGTAGTCGAAAATCGTCGACGGCTTGCGTTTTAAAGTCAGGGTGGGCAATGGGTGAGGCTCGCGACTCAACTGCAGGTCTGCCTGCTCCAGATGATTCACATACAGATGGCAGTCACCGCCAGTCCAGATAAAGTCGCCGGGCTCGAAGCCGGCCTGCTGCGCAAACATATGGGTCAGCAGGGAATAGGACGCAATATTGAATGGCAAGCCGAGGAATATATCGGCACTCCGCTGATAAAGCTGGCAGGACAAGCGACCGTCTGCCACCCACAGCTGGAACAGCGTGTGACAGGGAGCCAGCGCCATTTTGTCGAGATCCGCGACATTCCACGCACTTACAATGATACGGCGCGAGTCCGGATTGCGCTTGAGCTGCTCCATGACCTTGCCGATCTGGTCGATGTGACGCCCGTCCGCCGCGGGCCAGAACCGCCATTGGTAACCATAGATCGGCCCCAGCTCGCCACTTTCATCTGCCCATTCGTCCCAGATACGGACGCCGTTCTCTCTCAGGTAAGCGGTATTCGTTTCACCGTGCAGAAACCAGAGCAACTCGTGAATGATGGAGTTGATATGCAGTTTCTTGGTGGTAACCAACGGAAATCCGTCGGACAAATCAAAGCGCATCTGGTGGCCGAACAGACTGAGAGTTCCGGTGCCGGTGCGGTCTTCCTTGCGCACGCCCTGTTCGCGCACGGCACGCATCAGGTCAAGATATTGTTTCATTGCCCGCCTTGTTCGAGTAAGCAAAATAAAGCAGCGCCACACCCACCAGCACCAGCGGCAGGGATAACAGCTGGCCCATGGTGACCCAGCCCAGCGCCAGGTAGCCAATGTCGGCATCCGGCAACCGGACAAATTCCACGGCTATCCGGAACACCCCGTAGAGCAGCGCGAACATACCAGAGACTGCCATAACCGGGCGTGGTCTCGACGAGTAAATCCACAGCACCACAAACATGACCAGACCTTCGAGCAATGCTTCGTAAAGCTGACTGGCATGACGGGGCGTACCGTTGACTACAACCGCCCAGGGCACATCAGTGGCTTTGCCCCATAATTCTCCGTTTATGAAGTTGCCGATACGCCCGGCACCCAGGCCCACTGGAACGACCGGGGTAATAAAATCAACCACCTGCCAGAAGCCGAACTCATGCTTCCTGGCAAACAGATACATCGCCACCAGCACCCCGAGCAGGCCCCCGTGAAACGACATGCCGCCTTCCCAGACCCGTAGCAGGCTCAGAGGATCTGCCAGCAAATTGTCGAAGTTGTAAAACAGCATGGAACCGAGGCGTCCGCCCACGATGACGCCCAGCACACCGTAAAAAATAATGTCTTCCACATGCGCGACGCTGAATGCCGTTCGCGCGTCCCGGGCGCGCCTGCGCAGCAGCGCCCAGGCCGCCAGGAAACCGATGAGATACATCAGCCCGTACCAGCGAATTTTGAGCGGGCCCAGCGATATGGCGACCGGATCGATGTTTGGGTAGGTCAGCATGGCGCGGTAGTTTAGCATGCGCCCCCGGGGCTCCAGGGCGCCGGATCGCCGGGTTTTTCCGGCAAGCCACTGCCACGAGTCCACAGCCATGCAATCCGCTATAGTGTTGCCCACCCTGGTATGCGAAGAACAAGTATGAGCAGCTCAAGCAACCGCCTGGCTGACGAGACCAGTCCCTATCTGCAGCAACATGCCGGTAACCCCGTGCACTGGCAGCCCTGGGACGGTACTGCCCTGGATGCGGCCCGCGAAGCGGATAAACCCATCCTGTTGTCAATCGGCTATTCCGCCTGTCACTGGTGTCATGTCATGGCGCACGAGTCTTTCGAAGACGAGGCAACAGCGCAGCTGATGAATACCCTGTTCGTCAACGTCAAAGTAGACCGGGAAGAGCGGCCGGACCTGGATCGGATTTACCAGCTGGCCCACCAGATGCTGCTGCAGAGACCTGGGGGTTGGCCGTTGACCATGTTTCTGACCCCGGACACGCACACGCCATTCTTTGGCGGCACTTACTTTCCGCCTGCGCCACGCCATGGCCTGCCGGGTTTCCGGGAAGTCCTGGAGCGAGTCGCCCGCTACTACCGGGAGCATGGGCGCGAAATCCGTGAGCAGGCGGATGCCATCAACGAAGTGTTTCAGCGACTCGAAAGTCATGAACCCACGACTGGTGAACTGGATATGAGCGCTGCCTCGGCGGCACGCCGGGACCTGGAGGAGACTTTTGACGCAAAGTGGGGTGGATTCGGCAAAGCACCGCGCTTCCCCAATGCTCCGGCCCTGGAGCGTCTGCTGCGGCACTGGCGCGCCAGCGCTCTGCATGACAAACCCGACACACAAGCGTTGTTGATGGCGGCTTTGACTCTGCGCCGCATGGCGGAAGCCGGCATCAATGACCAGCTGGGCGGCGGCTTTTACCGTTATGCCGTTGATGACTACTGGATGATTCCGCACTTCGAAAAGATGCTTTATGACAACGCACAGCTGCTGGCCGTTTATGCGCAGGCCGCACAGGCAACGGGCGAGGCCCTATTCTCGGCCACGGCCCGTCGTACCGCAGCGTGGATGATCCAGGAGATGCAGGCTCCCGAGGGCGGCTTTTATGCGTCGCTGGATGCCGACTCGGAAGGTACCGAGGGCCGCTATTACGTTTGGGACCGCGGTGAGATCGAGTCTTTACTGTCGGCACAGGACCTGGCGCTGTTCGCGCAGCGCTTCGGCCTCGACCGCAAGCCCAATTTTGAAGGCCGCTGGCATCTGCACGTGTTTGCCGATGTCGAAAGCATCGCGCAATCAAGCGGTTTGGACGAGGAGACCGTGCGCGCCCGGCTGGAATCAGCCCGTGCAACTTTGTACGCCGCTCGCGCGGTACGCGTCCGGCCCGGCCTGGACGACAAAATACTCAGCGCCTGGAACGGACTGGCCATTGACGGCCTGGCATCTGCCGCCGTTGCCCTGCAGGAACCTGCTTTTGCTCAAGCCGCCACCCGTGCTGCAGATTTTTTGCGTGCCCACTGCTGGCATTCCGGTCGCCTGCTCGCCAGCTGGAGAAATGGCCGTGCCCGCTTCGGAGCCTATCTTGACGACTATGCTTTCCTGGGCCAGGGCTTGCTGCGTCTCCTGGAATCACGCTGGCGTAGTGAAGATCTGGAATTCGCGATGGCGCTGGCCGACGCGCTGCTGGAACATTTCCAGGATCGTGATAACGGCGGTTTCTTTTTTACCAGCGACGATCACGAAGCACTGATTCACAGGCCACGCCCTTTCACGGATGACGCCACGCCCTCGGGCAACGCAATTGCGGCCCGCTTCCTCGACGGGCTCGGCCACTTGCTGGGAGAGCCCCGTTTCATCGAGGCCGCAGAGCGCGCCCTTGCGGCCGCCGCCGGCAATATGTCGCGCATGCCAATGGGCCACTGCAGCTTCATCAATGCGCTTGAGGATCACCTGGCGCCCGCGGAAACGGTCATCATTCGCGGTACGGGAGATGAACTGGAGCGCTGGCGGCTGGCTTCCCAGGCCCTGTATTCTCCCGCACGCAGAGTCTTCGCCATCCCCGCCGATGCCACCGGTTTACCGGGCATGCTGGCCGAGCGCCGCGCGCTGCCTTCGACCGTGGCTTACTATTGTCGAGGCATGACCTGTCTCGCGCCCATTACCGAGCTTGCGGCCCTTAACCAGGCGCTCGCCCCATTACCCGGCCAGGGGGCGCGACCGTCATGAGATTCGACTCCAGAAAACGCGCCCTGGCCGGTCTCGCGGTCTTCATGGTGATGTGCTTTGCCGTCGCCGCCATCGGCGTCGCATTCCCGCCGGGCGAATGGTATCGCGGTCTGGTCAAGCCGGGTTTTAACCCGCCGGACTGGCTGTTTGGAGTAGTCTGGCCCGTACTGTATCTGCTCATGGCCGTGGCTGCATGGCGGATCTGGTGCGACGGCAGCTGGCGCGAGCATCGCATTGCACTCAGCCTGTTCATTTTGCAACTGGCGCTGAACGGCCTGTGGACGCCGCTGTTTTTCGGCTTGCGGCGTATGGATCTCGCCCTGCTGGACATCGCCCTGCTGTGGATCGTCCTGCTGCTCACCATAGTGCGCTTTTGGCGCACCAGCAGGCTGGCCGGCGCGCTTCTGCTGCCCTACCTCGCCTGGATCAGTTTTGCCCTGGTGCTGAATGCGTCGCTGATCGCATTGCAGCCCTGAAGGCGCCTGTCTGATGTCTGCTGTGGGGACCCAGGCCGCACTGACCGCCAGGCGACTTGAAAAAGCCGCGCGCTATCTGGAGGCGGGACGCTTTCGACGCGCCGCCAGGGCCTGTGAACGCGTGCTGCACGACGACCCGCAGAACGCCCTCGCCCTCGGCTTGCTGGGGAGCGCGCGTTTCTATGCCGGCCAGCAACAAGCGGGCCTGGACCTGGTGGAGACCGCATTGCAGGCGCAGCCGCAGCAGGCTCACCTGCTGGCGACCCTGGGGACATTGCTGGCGGCCCGAAACGACTTCGCTACGGCCGTCAACAGGCTGCGTGAAGCCGTGCTGCTGGAGCCGGAGCGGCTGGACTTCAAAATAACCCTGGCCGACACCCTGATGAACGCGGGCTCGCCGCGGGAAGCGGGCGCGCTGTACCGGGAAATCTTGCAACAGCAGCCGGGACATATTGGCGTGCGACTGAACCTGGCCCTCTGTCTGCAAGCCTATGCGCCGCCTGCCGAGGTTACCCGGGAACTTGAGCAAACGCTGCAATTGGCGCCAGACAGCCCCGAGGCCGTCGGCATGCTGGCGCAATGGTATGAGGAACTCAATCAGATCGAGGCTGCTGCAGGGTTGGCCCTGACGGCGCTCGGCCGGTGGCCTGACGAACCCCGGCTTGCGCTGGTGGCCAGTCGCTGCTACCGACGGCAGGGACAGCTGGAACAGGCACTTGACCTTACGCGGCATCGGCCTGGCCTGGCCTGGCTGCCTGGGGATCGCATGGCGCTTGCCTACGAGCGCGCCAAAATTCTTGACCAGCTCGACCGGCCAGCAGACGCCATAGCAGCCGCAGCACAAGCCAATAAGCTGTGGCGTCAAAGCTGGCAGGCCCGGCATCCGGGGCCCAATCAATACGCCGGGAAGGTGACTCGGCTGCTGGAGACCTTCACTTCGGAGCTGGTGCGCGACTGGCCCGGGAAACCACAATCCGCGCTCGACCACCAGCCGGTTTTTCTGGTTGGGTTTCCGCGTTCGGGAACCACGCTGCTGCAGCGCCTGCTGGTATGTCATCCCCAGGTTCGGCTGATGGAGGAGCGTGGTGTGATCGCGGTGCTGGAACATGAACTCGCAGCCCAGGGTGCTTTCCCGCAGGTGCTGGCGCAGCTGGGCGCCTCTGAACTCGATGGCCTGCGAGACCGCTACTTCGAGTTGGCGGGTCAGCAGACGAGCCTGGCGGCCGGTCAGGTTCTGGTGGACAAATTGCCTCTCAACCTTGTCAATGCCGGGCTGATCCAGCGGGTGTTTCCCGGCGCCAGGTTTATCTTTGCGCTACGTCATCCTGCAGACGCCTGTCTGAGCTGCCTGATGCAGAATTTCCAGTTTAACGACGCCATGGCCAATTTTACCGATCTGGCATCAACGACCCGATTTTATTCCGCGGTGCTGGCATTGTGGCACCGCTACCGAGAATTGCTGCCCTTGGCAGTCCAAACGGTGCGTTACGAGGATCTCGTGGATGATCTGCAGCAAGAAGCCAGCAGCATGCTGCAATTTATTGGGCTCGAGTGGCATGAATCGATGCGCGAATTTCACCGGCGGCGCGAACCCCAGGAGCGGATCAATACTCCAAGTTACGAGCAGGTCAGCCAGCCGCTGTATCGCAGCGCGCGCTATCGCTGGCGCCGCTATCGGCAGGCTTTAGAACCTGAATTGCCGACGCTTGAACCCTGGATTGACGCTCTCGGCTACAGTCTGGCGAACTGATCGCGCGTCAGGTTCTCGTGGCCGCCGGCGGTGACCGCAACGTCATCCTCAATCCGTACGCCACCAAACTTGCGGAATTCATCGATTCGTTGCCAGTTGACCGCGCCACGGTGCTCCGACTGCGCCAGCTCTTTGAGCAAGGAATCGATGAAATAAAGTCCCGGTTCGATGGTCATCACATGGCCGGTGTCCAGGGTTCGGGTAAGACGCAAAAAAGGATGCCCATCCGGCCGCTCGATGGTCGCTCCGGCGGTATCCGCCAGAAAGCCCCCTACATCGTGCACCTGAAGCCCGATGTAGTGACCCACGCCGTGGGGAAAAAACATGCGGGTGATGCCAAGGTCATAAATAGCGTCCGCTGCCAGCCGCACCATATCCATATCGCTGAGAATCCGGGCAACTTCCTGGTGTGCGGCCAGGTGAATGTCAGGATAGTCGACTCCAGGCCGCACCCCGCTGCAAAGACGTTGCTGGGCCTCGTCCATGCGCTGTACCAACTCCTGGAAACCGGGATCACTGGCGGCATAGGTGCGCGTGACGTCCGCGGCGTAACCGTTGCAACTGGCCCCGGCGTCGATCAGAAAGCTGTGCAGATCGTCAGCAGCCAAGCGCTGACGCGACCAGTTCTGATAATGCAGGATCGCGCCATGTTCATTGATAGCGACGATACTGGAATACGGTAGCTCGTTTTCTGAATGCCCGGCGGTTCGGCAATATTCCAGGTGAATTTCCAGTTCCGATGCGCCGCTGCGAAATGCGCTCTCGGCCACAGCATGCGCCCGGGTCGCAGCTCGATTCGCCTGGCGCATGCACTCGACTTCGTAGTCAGTTTTCCAGGCCCGATGATAATCCAGCCATGCCAGCAGGCTTGCGGGATTCAGGTCGCCCCGGCCAGGCGCGAGCACCGTGCGGGCGAATTCCCCCAGCACCGCCATGTTGCCGGCGGACGGCAGGATCGACAGCCCGTCCTCGGCGTTTTTCACAACCTCGATATCAAAATGTTCGGCCCAGTAGCCCCCGGGTGCTGCCGGCGGCGCGTACCAGTAATCGTCGGCCTGGAAGTAGGCGAGTCGTGGTTTATTTCCCGGCGTGAATACCAAAAAACAATCAGGGTGCGCGGTCAGCGGCAGCCAGGCCTTGAATTGTGGGTTGGCAGCGAATGGATAGGGCGCATCATCGAACAGTCGCAGGCGTTCGCTGCCAGAGAAAACCACCAGGTGGTCATAGCCGGCAGCGGCCAGGGCTTTTTCGGCACGCTCGGTGATAGCAGCCAGATGTGCCGGATAAAGGCGCGCCAGTTTTGCCTCTGCGTTCATTGTGATGTCTCACCGATGGGACTGCGCTCCCAGCCGTCAGGAACCCTCTGCAGTTCGTAGGCCGGGAAATAGTAATTGTCCAGTTTGAGGGTGATGACTTCCAGCACGTTGTTCCAGGTGTAAGTCTTGAGACGCACCGCGTCCCGATGCTTGCGATCCGCAACTGCCGCCACGAAGCTGTCCAGGTCCGGCGTCGGCGTATCATCAACCTGAACGATGCGCCGGCCCGCCCACAGACCGTAGCGAGTGGCCGGCGAGCCGTAAGCGAAGTACGCCAGGTAGACGCCCTCGGGTGCGACACCACGCTGGGCCGCCATCGCCCGGTGCGGTTTCTGCAGCAAGGCGCCTGCCCAGTAGACCAGGCGTTCGATGCCCTCCCCCTGCAGCGGCGTGGTCTCGACCTCCAGCTCCTGCAACGCGGCGTCGCGCCAAATGGTCAGCGCCACCTTGTCGGTCTGCACCGCTTTTTCGACGCCCCGGAATGATTTCACCACCGCGCCATCGATGGCCAGCAGCAAGTCGCCGGGGCGCAGCAGCCGGGCAGCATCACTGCCCTGTACCAGCCGACTGACTTGCAACACGTGGCGCTTGTCAGGCTGCACCGTTTCCAGGCGGCGGCTCCAGCTTTCGGGCAGCCCGAGCTTGCGGGCACTGGCCAGTGGCAGCAGGTGCAGTTCCGCTTCCAGGGACCTCAAAACCCGGTCACCCCTGACAATTTTCCGCAATTCCGTCACCAGGTCTGCCGGAATCCCCCGGACCACCTGGCCAACGTCGCGCCCGCTCTGGTAAGCGAAGCTCGACCAGGTACCCACCACCCGGCCGCGCTTGTCCGCCAGCACGCCGTCCACATTGCCCGGCGGATTCACCAGACTGATGGTCTCGATATTGGTGTCGCGAAACTGAAACGAGCGCGACAAAGGCAACAGCAGCGGGTCGACCGAAGCCACCTCGGTGGCCTGGGCGATCAGCTTGTGATCGCCCTTGATGCCCACCACCCAAAGGGCCTCTCCCGGCCTCACATCGCCACTGGTGAACTCTGCGGATCGCACTGGCGTGTCGCCGACCAAAGCGGGGTCATAGGAGACCACCGCAAGATTATGAATCGGGTGCACGTATTCGACTCTGCCTGGCACCTCCAGGGAGCCGGCAAAGGTGAAACTGACGTCACCCAGGGCCACCGGAACGGTGTTGCGGTCCACCACCACCAGGCCGCGCGCTGCGTCGATGATCACACCCGTACCGTGATAATGCTGATCTGAAACACCGGAGATGGGAAACGGCATATCGAAATTGACCAGCACCAGCGACGGCGCCAGCTTGCGAGTGCGGACATCGCCGTTGCTGACGAAACTGGTGCTGCCACCCTCCGCCCCGGCGGGCGGTTTATCGGTATCCAGGTCGCGGCAGGGCCAGTAGCCGAGCTGGTCATCCCGGCGGCAATAGCGCACCGGGAACCAGTTACGATCCATGCGCATGACCCGCAGCTGCATGGTCTTGGGGTCATCCACGGTGAAATATCGCAGCGGCACGCGGTCATTATGGGCGATTTCCGCCAACGCATTTTCGAGATCGGCCACATCGCGGGTCTCATGTGGGCCAACCTGCGTGATGACCGCCCCGCGCGGAATCGCAACGGTACTCAGAACGTAGCCGGCATTGGCCACGAAAATACCCCTGGGCGGCACATTGAAATGACGCGCCTGCTGGTAAGAAAGACGATGCAACACGGTATCGCCAATCTCTATGAACTCGTCCGGCGTGATGGCATGCAGGTCGCGAACCGCAAGTTCCAGGGTGCGCTCGCGACCACCGCGCTGAATATCCACAACCACGGTTTCACCGACACTAGTATCCAGTATCGACTCCAGCGGCAGGAATTCCGCCAGCAGCTGGCCATTGATGCGCACCAGGATATCGCCGGACTGCAGCACGTTTTCGGCGGGGCCGCCGCGCACAACCTGCGCTACCGCCAGCATGCCTGTTTGCCTGGGAAATGTGGCCCGCACCTGCGCCTCGGTTACAGGCCGCAGCCCGAGGCGGCGCAGTTCATCGAAGGGCGTATGCACGAAAACGGTCTGGAGTGTGCCGCGAGTTACGGCTTGTTGCTGCTGGATCAGCTTGAGAGCTCTCTGCACCCGGTCCAGAGGCAGATAAAAGCTGGTTGCGGCACCCGAAGTGCCGCCCGCGTTCAGCGCCACCACACGACCCTGCACATCGATGACGGGGGAACCCGAAGACCCGCCCGAGGTGCTGGAGGCAGCCTGGTAATAAAAGGTATTGAAATCGTTGTACTTGCCGCGGCCGTATACCGGCGCCTGCCGGTCGAGGCGGGCAAGGGTGCCAGCCAGGATCGACAGTTGCTCACCCGCATCATTGCCAACCACCCGGATTTCCCTGCCCACCTGGGCCCCCTGGGGGTACAACGGCAGCTGGGCGGGCTGGATGAATTTCAGGTCTTGGGGGTCGAAGCGGAAAAAACCGAAATCATGTACCGGATCACGATAAATAGGCTTGAGGTCGACTTCTTCCCGGTTCAGAAAAACTGCTTCCGCCACCACCGGTCCCGGCATGACGACATGACGATTGGTCAGTATCAAGCCGCGCTCGGCGTCAACCACGAAACCGGTGGCCTGGGTTGTCTGGTTCCACTCGGTGTCGAAGGCCCGGGTGCCGTCAACGCGAATCGAGACAACCCCCGATGAAATACGCTCCAGGGTTTGCGCCCAGTTTGCTGCTTCCTCGGCGCCCACTGCGGACACCAGCATCAGTCCGGCCAGTGCCAGCCAAAATTTACTCATAAAAATGCCTGCCGATTCCGGTCAGCGACCGGCAATATTGACCGCGTAACCAAATTCCTGCTCGAATCTCTGGTTGAAATCGTCGGCCTCGATGATGTGATTCTGGGTGCCGTGAGTCTCTATCTTGATGCTGCCCATCAGCGCTGCGACGCGGCCCGTGGTTTCCCAGTCCAGGTCGTTCAGAAGCCCGTACAACATCCCGGCACGAAACGCATCGCCACAGCCCGTGGGGTCAACCAGTTCGCTGGCTTTGACCGCGGGAACGTCCACGCGACCGCCACCCGTGTAAATATGCGCGCCCTCGCCGCCCCGGGTAACCACCAGAGCTTTAACGCGCTCTGCGATCTGTGCGGGTGACAGCCCGGTCCGTTCCTGCAAAAGCTGGCATTCGTAATCATTGACCGCAATCCAGCTGGCCTGTTCAATAAACTGCTTGAGTTCATCACCGTTGAACAGGGGCAGGCCCTGACCCGGATCAAAGATGAATGGTATGCCCGCTTCAGCAAGTTGTTGGGCATGGATCATCATGCCGGCGCGCCCGTCGGGAGCAATCACGCCAATGCGGATGCCCGCGTCGGTGGGAACCGCCTGGTCCTGCGAACAGTTCATGGCACCGGGATGAAATGCCGTAATCTGGTTGTCGTCCATATCCGTGGTGATATAGGCCTGGGCCGTATACTGGTCTTCGAGCACCCGCACGAACTTGCGGCTCACCTGCCACTCCTTCATCCAGTTCCTGTAGGCATCAAAGTCGCGCCCCACGCAACCCATGGGGTGACCCTCGCCGCCAAGCATGCGCAGGTTGAAAGCAATATTGCCGGCACAACCACCGAACTCGCGACGTAGATTCGGCACCAGGAAAGACACGTTCAGGAGGTGTATCTTGTCGGGCAGAATATGGTCCTTGAACCGCCCGGGGAACACCATGATGGTGTCGTAGGCGATGGAACCGCAGATCAGAGCGGACATAATTTCTCCGATAAATGCATGGAACAGGCAGGCGAGATCGCCCGCGCTTTAAGAACGGGGGTGCGGCCACCAGCGTCAGGCTGCAGCGTTTTCATCTTCGGCCGGGCGCCACGCGAGATCCAGCTGCCGGGCAGCGCGCACATCGTCAAGACGTCGCACGGGCGTGGTGTAAGGTGCGCCCTTGACATGCTCGCGATTCTTCTTCGCCTGCTCCCTGATATTTACCATCGCCTCGACAAAACTGTCGATGGCCTCCTTGGCCTCGGTTTCTGTGGGTTCGATCAGCAGACATTCCGGAACCAGTAACGGAAAGTAGGTAGTGGGGGCGTGAAAGCCCTCGTCCAGCAGCGCCTTGGCGAAGTCCATGGCATTGACACCCAACTCCTTGTCTTCCTGCTTGAGGGTCACGATGAACTCATGACTGGCACGACGCTCCGGAAATGCCAGTCGGAATCCGGCCTGATGCATACGCGTCATCAGATAGTTGGCATTCAGGGTCGCAAACTCGGCAACTCTCTCCATTCCTTTGCGGCCCAGCATGCGGGCGTAGATGTAAGCGCGCAGCAGCACGCCGGCATTGCCCATGAACGCCGACAGGCGGCCGATACTCTGCGGCAGGTCTTCCTCGGTCAGCCAGCGGTAACTGGCCTGTTCGCCCTGGCCCTCGCGGGCAACCACCGGCACCGGCATGAACGGCAGCAGTCGTTTGCCGACTCCGACTGCGCCGGACCCGGGCCCGCCCCCGCCATGGGGTGTGGAAAAGGTCTTGTGGAGATTCATGTGGATCACGTCGAATCCCATGTCTCCCGGCCGCGCCTTGCCCAGGATCGCGTTCAGGTTGGCGCCGTCGTAGTACAGCAGGCCACCGGCCTCGTGGACGATCTTGGCGATCGCCTCGATCCGCCGCTCGAATACGCCCAGGGTCGACGGATTGGTCAGCATGATCCCCGCAGTACGGGGACCCACGGCTTTTTGCAATGCCTCCAGATCGACGTCACCCTGCTTGTCGGTGGGAATCTCCACCACTTTACAGCCGCACATGATGGCAGTAGCCGGATTGGTGCCATGGGCTGCATCCGGCACCAGGATTTCATCACGCTGCTTGTCGTCGCGGGCATCATGGTAGGCGCGAATCATCGCGACGCCTGCAAATTCACCCTGGGCGCCAGCCATGGGCGTCAGGGATACGCCCTGCATGCCAGTCACTTCCTTGAGCATTTCCTGCAATTCGAACATGCAGGCCAGAAAGCCCTGGCCATGGGAGGCAGGCGACAAGGGATGGCGCATCAGCAGCTCCGGCAACATGGCAAGGCTGTTGCAGGCGCGCGGATTGTACTTCATCGTGCAAGAGCCAAGCGGGTAGAAGTTGGTATCGATGGAAAAGTTTTTTTGCGAAAGGCGTGTGTAGTGGCGCACCGCCTGAAGCTCGGACACTTCCGGTAAGGCTGCAGCTTTATCCCGCAGAAACTGCTTGGGAATATCCAGCTCCGGGCGTTCTGCCGGAGCCTGGGCCGTTGCCCGCCTGCCCTTCCTCGAATGCTCAAAAATCAACATCTGCTCACTACTCCGCGGCCAATGCCGTCAGGAACCCAAGGCCCGCAGAGCGGCAGAGTAATCCGGTTCCTCAGCAATTTCAGACACCAGTTCTGCATGCACCACCACACCATTTTCATCGATCACCAGCACCGCGCGCGCAGTCAGGCCGCGCAGCGGCCCGTCTTCGATGAGAACGCCGTAATCGCGGGCAAAATCCGCCGACCGCATGGTCGACAGGGTGACCACGTTTGCGAGTCCTTCATCGCCGCAGAAACGCTTGTGGGCGAATGGCAAATCGCCCGAGATCATCAACATCGTGACCTTCTCGTTGTCGCGCGCATGCTCGTTGAACGTGCGCGTCGACGTGGCACAGACCGGCGTGTCAATGCTGGGAAAGATATTCATCAGAATGCGCTGACCTTGCCACTGGTTCAGGGTCACGTCGCTCAGGTCGCTGTCGGTAAGAGTGAAATCCGGGGCGCGCGATCCCACCTTGGGCATATCGCCCTGGGTGTGGATCTCATTGCCTTTCAGGGTAATTGTAGCCATCACTTAATGCTCCGTTGCTTGCTTACTGGTATCAGGCCGCGCGGGCGTCCTGCATAATTTCTTTGAGTTTGTCTGCGTACAATGCGATTTCTTCCCCCGAGCGGGATTCCGTGGCGCATACCAGCAGGGTGTTGCCCAATTCGGGAAACTCGCTGGCCAGCGCATAGCCGCCGCAAATCCCGGCATCCGCCAGCGCCGCCAGGGCTGATTCCACAGGCTGCTCAAGCCGCAGCACGGCTTCATGGAAGAAGGGTCCCTCGAACACACGCTTGACGCCCGCGATGTTGGTCAGGGCGTTAACCAGCTCCACGGTATTGGCGTGCGAAGTCGCCGCCACCCGCCCCAGGCCCTCGGCGCCCAGCATGGCCATGTGAATGGTCGCTGCGGTCACCATAAGGCCCTGGTTGGTGCAGATGTTCGAAGTCGCTTTGGATCGGCGTATGTGCTGTTCCCGCGCCTGCAAAGTCAGCGTATAACCTGGCCGGCCTTCCAGGTCGACGGTGCGGCCCACGATTCGCCCCGGCATTTGCCTGACCAATGCCTGGCGGCAGCACATAAACCCGAAATACGGCCCCCCGGAGGACAAGGGCACGCCCAACGGCTGGCCCTCGCCGCAAACGATATCGGCACCGTTCTCACCCCAGTTGCCGGGTGCCTCGAGCAGCGCCAGGGCCACAGGATTGACCACCGCTATGGCCAGCGCATCATGCTGGTGCGCCCAGTTGCAGAGTTTGTCAACGACCTCCAGCTGACCAAAAAAATTGGGTTGCGGAATGACTACCGCGGTGATGTCCTCACCGGCAAAGCGATCCAGGGCGGCCGGCTCTACGGTTCCGGTTTCGTAGCAAAATGGCACGGCCTCCAGGGATATGCCCTGGCCGGCGGTGATTGCACGCGCCACTTTCACATAAACGGGGTTCACCGTGCCGGCAACCAGCACCCGGCGGCTTCTGGATTTACGATTGCCACGCACCGCCATCAGGCAGGCTTCCGCCAGTGCCGAGGCGCCGTCGTACAGCGACGCATTGGAAACGTCCATGGCCGTCAGGGCGGCCATCATCGATTGATACTCGTAAATCAACTGCAGGGTGCCCTGGCTGGCTTCTGCCTGGTAAGGCGTATAAGCACTGTAAAACTCGCCGCGCGTGGTGATCTCCCAAACTGCGGCCGGAATGTGGTGCTCATAGGCACCGGCACCAATGAAATTGATCAGCTCGCCGTCGCGCGCTGCTCGTTTGCGCATCAGCTTGGTAATCTCCTGCTCGCTAAGCGCATCCGGCAATCCACTCAGTTCCCGGGCTCGCAGGCTTGCCGGAATCTCGTCGAAAAGATCATCGATTGCCGCCACGCCAATAGCGTCGAGCATGTCGCGAATCTCGTTGTCTGTGTGAGGTATAAAAGGCATAAGCTATTTTCCGACGCGGCTTGGCCGACAGATGTTTCCGTCTGTGCTCAATCCTGCTCTTCCAGGTATTGCTCGTAGTCTTCGGCCGACATCAATGCATCGATGGCGCCGCTGTCTTCCGGCTGGACGCGCATCAGCCAGCCTTCTCCGTAAGGATCGGAATTGATCAGTTCCGGTGTATCGGCCAATGCCTCGTTGATCTCGACAATCTCCGCATCCACCGGGCAATAAACGTCCGACGCCGCCTTGACGGATTCGACTACCGCACAAGCATCACCCTCCGACAATTTACCCCCCAGCTCCGGCACTTCAACAAATACCAGGTCACCGAGAGCATCCTGGGCATGATCGGTTATGCCCACCAGTGCCGTGCCGTCTTCCAGCGGCCGCAACCACTCATGATCCCGCGTGTAGCGGAGATCGCCCGGAATTTCGCTCATTGTGTTCTCCCCATCAAATCTCGATACAGGCCTTGCCGTTGCGGACAAACGGCGGCTTCACCACCCGCGCCGCCAGCCGACGGCCACGGATTTCAACCTTGCAATTATCGCCAATGGCAACGGGCACGCGCCCCATTCCGATGGAGCGCTCCAGGGTTGGCGAATAAGTCCCGCTGGTGACCAGGCCCGCGTCCGACCCGTCCACAATAATGGCTTGGCCCCCGCGCAGTACGCCGCGGTCCTCCAGCACCAGTCCCACGAACTTGCGGCTCACGCCGGCGGCCCGCTGGCGGCGCAGGGCGTCTGCGCCGATAAAGTCTCGATCATTCCCCTCCGGGTCCTGCCAGCCAATGGTCCACCCGAGACCGGACTCCAGCGGCGAGGTTTGTTCATCCATATCGGTACCGTAAAGGTTCATGCCTGCTTCCAGCCGCAGGGTATCCCGGGCGCCCAGCCCGCAGGGCACAATATCCTGCGCCACCAGACTCGACCAGAAGCTGCCGGCCCGGTCCGCCGGTACCATGATCTCCCATCCGTCTTCCCCCGTGTAGCCGGTGCGCGCCACAAAGTGACCGTCCAACTCGGCCCCCATGAAAGGCTTGAGTGCCATTGCGGCCTCGCGGCAGGTGTCGGGCAGCGCCAACGCTGCTCGCGCCCGCGCCTCCGGGCCCTGCACCGCGATCATCGCCAGGTCATCGCGCTCGGTGATCTGCGCAGCGAAGGACGCGGCCTGGGACCGAATCCAGGCGAGATCTTTGTCGCGGGTGGCGGCGTTGACCACCATGCGAAAACTCCCGGCATCAAAGAAATAGACAATCAGGTCGTCCAGGATCCCGCCGTCCTCCGCCAGCATGCAGCTGTAAAGCGCCTTGCCGTGGACTTTCAGCTTGCCGATGTCGTTGGCCAGCAAGTGCTGGAGAAAGTCGCTGGCACGCGCGCCCGAGATGTCGATAACCGTCATGTGGGAGACATCAAACATCCCGGCCCGTTGGCGCACCGCGTGATGCTCGGTGAGCTGCGAACCATAGTGCACCGGCATATCCCAGCCACCGAAGTCCACCATGCGCCCGCCCTGCTCCTGGTGCTGATCAAAAAGAGGCGTTTTCTTACCCATCACAACTCCGGTGTCACTCGTTACCGCGGCCCCGCCGCGGGACCCAAAAATACAAGGGCGGCAGGCCTCGCAGCCTGCCGCCCCTCTGTCCGGTTACCTGAGAGATGGGGCGAATGCGCCTGCGCGGATACGCCTTTCCCCTTCGGTGGGCAGGCCTGCGCCTGCCGCTCTCCAGAGCCAATCTGACATCACGATCCGTTTGCCTGAGCGTTTCCGGGCGGGTTGCGCCTTCGGCGATCCCGGGCCTAGTGCCGGGACACTCTCTCGCGATATTTGCTGATTGAACATAGAATGATAGCCCATCGTCGCTGTGGCCTCTACAAGCCCGACGGCTCTTGCCTGTGCCGCATGGGATCGCCAGAATAGCGACCCCACCTGAACGATGCGGCGCGCCGTCCATCCGATACCTGCAGCACTCAGCCTATGACGCCCTCAAATACTCCAAGCCGACGTCACCAGACCCGCGCCGTGCGCATCGGCCAGGTATGGGTGGGCGGGGGCGCGCCCATTGTGGTGCAGTCCATGACCAATACCGACACTGCCGATCGCGACAAGACCGCTGCGCAGGTTCGCGACCTGGCGCGTGCCGGATCCGAGCTGGTGCGGATCACTGTCAACAATGCCGCCGCTGCGGAACAGGTTCCCGCAATTCGCCAGCAACTGATGGATTGGGGTGTCGATGTACCGCTGGTGGGCGATTTCCATTTTAACGGCCATAAACTACTGCGCGATTTCCCCGAGTGCGCGAAGGCTTTGGCCAAATACCGCATCAATCCCGGCAATGTCGGTCGCGGCAGCAAGCGGGACCCGCAGTTTGCTGAAATGATCCAGGTGGCCTGTGACAACGACCGCCCGGTGCGCATCGGGGTCAACTGGGGCAGCCTGGATCAGGAACTGCTGACCCGGCTGATGGATGAAAATGCCGCCAGCCGCGAACCGGCGGATGCCCGCCACGTTGTTTACGAAGCCATGGTGCAGTCGGCGGTGGGCAGTGCTCAGCGTGCAGAGGAACTCGGCCTGCGCTCCGACGCCATCATTCTTTCCTGCAAGATGAGCGGAGTGCAGGATCTGATCGCCGTCTATCGCATGCTGGCTAAACGCTGCGACTACCCCTTGCACCTGGGACTGACCGAGGCGGGCATGGGCAGCAAGGGTATCGTCGCTTCAACGGCTGCCCTGGCTGTCCTGCTGCAAGAGGGCATTGGCGACACTATCCGCATTTCCCTCACGCCGGAACCGGGCGGCGATCGCACCCGTGAAGTCATCGTGGCCCAGGAAATCCTGCAAAGCATGGGCTTGCGGTCGTTCACTCCCATGGTGATTGCCTGCCCCGGCTGCGGGCGCACCACCAGCAGCTACTTCCAGGAACTGGCACAGCAGATCCAGGGACATATCCGGCAGCGCATGCCCGAGTGGAAACAGCAATACCCGGGAGTGGAGGAGATGACGGTCGCGGTGATGGGCTGCGTGGTCAACGGCCCCGGTGAATCCAAGCACGCCAACATCGGCATCAGCCTGCCCGGTACCGGTGAGCGTCCCGTAGCGCCGGTCTACATCGACGGCAAAAAAGACGTGACGCTGAAAGGCGACAGGATCGCAGAGGAATTCCAGCAGCTGGTGGAAGAATACGTCGCCAGCCGCTTCGCCGGGCCTTGAGCCGGATTATTCCTTGGCCTGCTGCAGAGGGATGGCAGTGGTGTGCTTGATGCGCTTCAGCACAAAGCTGGTATTGGCCGTCTGAACTTCCGCTTCGCGCAACAAATGTCGCGTCATGAAGCGCTCGTAGTCGGACATGCTGCGCGCGGCCACCTTTAGCAGGTAATCATATTCGCCGCTCATCGCGTGACATTCCAGCACCTCCGGGCGCGCCTGCACCATGCGATCAAAGGCCGCAACCGTATCCGGATGATGGTTGTCCAGGGACACATGCAGGTATGCCTGCACCGGCAGCCCGGCCGCCTCGGTATCGAGCAATGTGACGTAGCGGAGGATCAGGCCGCAGTCTTCCAGGCGCTTTACCCGCCGCCAGCACGGCGACGGGGACAGGCCAACCCTGGCCGCCAGTTTGTGGTTGGAAATCCTGGCGTCCTGCTGCAACACATCGAGGATCTTGAGGTCAGTTTTGTCGAGTTCTTTCATCGCTTAGGTATTTTCTTCTAAAAATTGGCCTTACTTTCCATAAATTATTCTAATTATCTTATTTTTTTGGCAAAAAAAGCAAGAAAATACCTGAAAAATATCACTATAATTCCTCCGGTCTGCGGCTGATCCGCAGTGAGCAGGTGTTCCAGCATCACCGGAGGTCCCGGCAACCATGGCCAAATCTACCCGCTACGTCGCCAAGATCCCTGACAAGAACGGTGTCATCCACTACACGGATGAAGAAAACGCCATCTGGAACGAACTGATCACGCGCCAAAAAGCGGTCATCCGCGATCGCGCCTGCGCCGAGTACCTGGAAGCTCTTGAGCGCCTCGATTTGCCCGAGGATCGCGTGCCCCAGTGCAAAGAGGTTTCGCGGGTATTGCGGCAACACACGGGCTGGGAAGTCGAGCCAGTGCCGGCCTTGATCAATTTCGACAAGTTCTTCCGCCTGCTGGCCAACAAGAAATTCCCGGCGGCTTCTTTTATTCGCAGCCGCGAGGAACTCGACTACCTGCAGGAGCCGGATATATTTCACGAGATCTTCGGCCACACTCCCCTGCTGACGGACCCGCGATTTGCGGCCTTCACCCATGCTTACGGCAAGGCCGGTCTGGCGGCCAGCAAAGAGGATCGCGTCATGCTGGCGAGGCTGTACTGGTTCACCGTGGAATTCGGCCTCATTCACCGACCGGAGGAAGGCTTGCGTACCTACGGCGCGGGCATCGTTTCCTCAATTGGTGAAACACCCTATGCGCTGGAAAGCGAGGTGCCCGAGCGCCGCCGCTTCGACCCTGTTGATGCCTTGAGAACGCCGTACCGCATCGATATATTCCAAACGGTGTATTTCGTCATCGAGAGTTTCGACGAATTGTTCAGCCTGGCGCAGAAAGACTTGCTTGCTCTCATTCGTGAGGCGCGTCGCCTCGGCATGCACGAACCGACTTTTCCGCCCAAAGAAACACGCAAGTCCGCCTGAGCGCGGCTGCCTTTTGGAAACAAGAAGGAGCGACCATGTCCGACCTGGCCGGCAAGCATTGTGTACCCTGTGAAGGTGGAATTCAGCCGCTGGATCGTGCTGAAGCGGAGCGCCTGCGGAAAAAAAATCTGGCGGACGGCTGGGAAGTTTCCGACGACAGCAAAGAGATAGTCAAAGATTTCAGATTCAAGGGCTATTACAAGACTATGGCATTCGTTAACGCGGTCGCCTGGATCGCAAACGCCGAAGGCCATCATCCCGACCTGGAAGTGGGCTATAACCACTGCCTGGTTCGTTACACCACCCACGCCATAGACGGCCTATCTGAAAACGACTTCATCTGCGCGATGAAGATCGACGCCCTGCTGGATTAGGCAAAACCGGCCCTGACCCCGGTTCCCAATCGACCCAAGGCTGCCTCCGGCAGTTCGCCTGCCAGTCCCAGCGCCTGGCGCGCCAGCCGGTTGCGGGCGGGCTGGGCCCGATTCACCAGGCTTAATCCCGCTCGCCGGAACTTGCCCAGCGGCAGTCGAGTGGAACCGAACAGCTTACTCAGACCGTCCAGCGCGGCCAGCATGGCCAGGTTGTCGCCCTTGCGCCAGCGCTCGTAGCGCCGCAGGACCCGCAAATCGCCAGGAGCTTCGCCGTTCGCCAGCGCTTCTGCCAGTACCTGGGCCAGTGCCGCCGCATCCAGTAGTCCCAGATTGGCACCCTGCCCCGCCAGGGGATGGACCACATGGGCCGCGTCGCCCGCCAGCACCAGCCGCTCGCGGCAATAATGGCGAGCCAGCAAACGCCGCAGCGGAAAACTTCCGCGACGGCTGACCAACTGTATGTGGCCCAGCGCCTTGTTGCTGGCCCGGGTCAGGGCCGCAGCAAAGTCCTCCTCGTTCAGCGCCATGAGCTGTCGCGCCCGTTCATTTTCGCAGGACCACACGATGGAACACTCGCCGCTGGCCAGCGGCAGGAAGGCCACCGGCCCGGAAGGCAGAAACCGCTGCCATGCGGTGGCGCCATGTGGCTTCTCGGTGCGCACGATGGCAACGATACCGAGTTGGTCGTAAGCCGCGGTGTCTGCCTCGATGCCCGCCAGTTGTCGTACCGGCGAAGCACCGCCGTCGCAGCCGATCAGCAGTCCGGTGGTCAGGGTGTGCCCCGCATCGGTCGCAAGGACAAGCCTGTCAGCTTCGAAGGTAACGTCCTTCAGGCTGACTCCCAATAACATCTCGATGCCCTGAGCGCGTGCGAGCAGATCGTGCAGGCTTGACTGTACGAGACCGTTTTCAACGATATGTCCCAGATCCGGCTCGCCCAAAACCGCACTGTCGAAATGCAGCCCATCGGTCAAGGGATCATCGCTGTCATCCGCGTTTGCATCCCATACCCGCATTTCCTGGTAGGCAAAAACCCGAGCCGCAGCAATCGACGGCCAGGCGCCGGCAGTCGCCAGGATGTTCTGCGACGCCCGTGACAGGGCCGACACGCGCAACGCATATGGCCCGTCGGTTGCCAATGGCTCCGGGGCCCGCGCATCAAGCAGACCAAGGGACAAACCCCGGCTGCGGGGATCGCGGTTCAGCAGCGCCGCAAGGCTTGCGCCCACCATTCCGGCCCCGACCACGACTACGTCGAAATGGTGATTCATTTGAGCGCCACGCCGCGCGCCAGTTTCGGCAGCCGGCCGGCCACACCCATGGTCTGCCGCGCCAGCAGGTGCTTGGCGCCTGGAACGAGTTCCAGAGCAAGCAGGCCGAGATTGCGCCCGGTGCGCAGCAAGGGGCTGGGGCTGCCGAAAATTTTCAGCAAACCATCCGAAAAACGTACCACGTCGCGCTGATCCCGGGCGCGCCAGTCAGCATAACGCTGCAGCACCGCCAGCGACCCCGGGTCCTCATCACGCATGGCCGCCTCTGAAATGGTCTCGGCCAGCGCGGCCACGTCGCGAAGACTCAGATTGAAACCTTGTCCCGCCACCGGGTGCAGACTGTGGGCGGCGTTGCCGATAATGACCACACGTTCCCTGACCTGTTCCTCGCTCTGCACCAGGGCCAGCGGGTAGCTGCTGCGCTGTCCCGTTCGGGTTATGGCGCCCAGACGAAATCCCAGCTGCGACTGCAACTCGGCCCGGAACTCATGTTCGGGCAGTTCCAGCAGGCTTTGACCCGCTTCTGGTGCCACCGACCAGACGATCGTGCCGCGACCTGCCGTGCCCGGCGAGTCCTCGTCAGACATAGGCAGCACGGCCAACGGACCGGATTCAGTAAACCGTTCGTAAGCAACGCCCGCAAGGTCATTTTCGGTGGCGATATTGGCGACGATCGCCAACTGATCGTAATCACGGACATCGGCAGCGATGCCCAGGAGCTCCCGCATCGAGGAACGCGCTCCGTCAGCTGCCACCAACAAGCCTCCCGTGATCCGGGGTGCTGTCGCGCCCTCACCCGTCACTTCCAGTTCGACCCGGCCCGACTTTGATGCCAGGGATTGCACTCTGGCCGGGGACAGCAAAGTTATTCCCGGCTCGGACTGCATACGCGTCATCAACGCGTGCCCAAGATGCCGGTTACGTATCATGAATCCCAGGGCGGGCACGCCTTCCTCGCTGGCCTTGATGCGGCTGATACCGAAGCGGCCCCTGTCCGACACATGGATTTCCAGTATTGGCGTTGCCTGCTTGGCCAGTTCCGGCCACACGGCCAGTGCCTCGAACACCCGGCGACTGCCATTGGATAACGCAGTGGCGCGGTCATCGAAGGAGGGCTGGCCGGGTCGACCGGGCGGGTGTGCTTCGATCACTGCTACCCGTTGGCCAATACTGGCAAGCGCGATTGCCAGGCTGGCGCCTACCATGCCGCCGCCTACGATTATCGTTGCAAATTCGCCGCTCGACTCGGTCACGCTGTTCCAACCAGTTGTTCGACTTGGTCTGGCTGCTTGGCGAGCTTGCCGCTGAGCACTTCATTGCCATGACGAGTCACCAGCACATCGTCCTCGATACGCACGCCGATGCCACGCCACCGCACGTCCACCTCGGAATCGTCGGGAGCGATGTAGATGCCGGGCTCGATGGTCATAACCATGCCGGGCTCCAGCAGTCGCCACTCGCCGTCGATCTTGTAATCACCCACGTCGTGCACGTCCATGCCCAGCCAATGGCCGGTGCGATGCATGAAAAAACGCCGGAAGGCTTCTCGCTTGATCAGGGTCTTGATGCCGCCCTGCAGCAGGCCAAGTTTTTTCAGGCCGGCGGTGATGACGGTCACCGCGGCATCGTGAGGCGCGTTCCAGTGATTGCCCGGCCGAACTTCCGCGATGGCTGCCTCGTTGGCCTCCAGCACTATTTCATAAATCGCGCGTTGTTCCGGCGAGAACTGGCCGCAGGCCGGATAGGTCCGGGTGATATCCGAGGCGTAATAGTCATATTCACAGCCCGCGTCCACGAGCACCAGGTCAGCTTCACAAATGCGGCTGTTGTTGTCGATGTAATGCAGGGTACAGGCGTTGGTGCCGGCCCCGACTATAGGCTGATAGGACGCCTCCACGCCATTACGGGCAAATTCGTAAAGTAATTCGGCATGGATTTCATATTCCCACTTGCCCGGCCGGCAGTTGCGCATGGCTCGCTCGTGGGCCTTCACGGCTATGCGCGCAGCCTTGCGCATGGCGGCAACTTCACTGCGGCTTTTGAACAAACGCATATCATGCAGCACGTGATCGAGGGCGATGAATTCCTGGGGAGAATGAGCGTCTCGGCCGCCGCTTTCCCGCAGCTTGCGAATCCATTCGATCAGCCGCTGGTCGAATTCCGGATGACTGCCCATGGTGTAGAAGACGCGCTCGCACGACTCCAGCATCCCGGGCAGAATGTCATCGATGTCATCGATGGGAAATGCATCGTCGGCACCGAACACTTCGGTTGCGCCTTCGGGTCCGGCGCGCGCACCGTCCCAGATTTCGCGCTCCGGGTCGCGTTCCCGACAAAACAATACGAATTCTGCCCGATCGCGGCCCGGTATCAGAACCGCGACCGCTTCGGGCTCGGCAAAACCGGTCAGATAATAGAAATCGCTGTCTTGTCGAAACCGGTACTCCACATCGCGGTTTCGCTTTTTCAATTGAGCGGCTGGCAAAATTGCCACACCGCCGTGGCCAATCATCTGCTTTAGCTGCCGGCGCCGACGCGCAAATTCCCTGGGATTCAAGCCTTGGACCTCTTCAGTTTCAGTGCAGGGTCGGCACAGTATCCTGGGACTCGACCGGTGGATTCAGTTCCTCGTAGACCAGTTGCACGCTTACCCGGATGAATTCGACGATATCCACATAGGCTGCCTCACTCTGTTCTTCGTCGCTGGCTTCGTCGACGCCGGCGCGGGTTATTTCGGCAAGATCGCGAATAATTTCGCCCACATCACCCGGCAGCTCGGCAAGATCAGGCAGACCGCCGAGACTGAGCCCGAACAGGAAGCCCTGGCACCAGCGGCCCAGCGCCGAAGCTCTGACGCTGATGCTCTCGTCGTCATCGGGGAGCATCGGCGTGAACGGCAAATCGGTTGACGCCAGCTCACTTTGACAGACACGCAATACCCGCAACATGCTGTCACGGCATTCGGCGACCCGGACATCCGCGGGATCCAGGTCACCCAGCAACTGCTCCAGCAGTTGATCGGCACCGGCCAGGGTGCCTGCACTGGCAAGGCCCGAAAGCGCACCATGACATTCAGCGGCGTCGCACTCGGCGCCCGCTCGTTGCAGCAGATCGTCCAGCACCTGGTAACTGGTCTCGCTCAATGGAATTAGGCCTGCCTGGCAAAAGCCGCCACCGTTGGTGGCCTGGAGCCCAATTCTAGCACCGCCAGTGGCCACGCACAGTGCCTGCAGCGCGGTCCTTGATTGACCGTGGGTGCCGCGCAGTTCTATATTTGGCCGATGAGCAAACAAGACAAAGCCAGCGCCAAAGACCTGTTCGCATCGGAATTGGAGAGGCTGGACAAGCGTATTGATGAGCTGGTGCTGGTCTGTGACCGCCTGAAAGAGGAAAACCAGTCGCTGCGGCGCAAGCAGGAAACCCTGATGTCGGAGCGGGCCGGGCTGTTGCAGAAAAACGAGCAGGTCAGAGCCCGCGTCGAAGCCATGATCTCGCGCCTGAAAGCCATGGAGCACGGCACGTGAGCGTCGCGACCGTGAGCGTCCGGATTCTGGATAAGGAATATCAGATTGCCTGCCCGGTCGAAGAACGTACCGCGCTGCTGGATTCGGCAGAATTCCTCAACGCGCGTATGAAAGAGGTTCGCGATTCAGGAAAAGTCGTGGGACTGGACAGGATTGCTGTAATCGCTGCACTGAATATCGCCAATGAACTGCTGGCCGAGCGCAATGAAGAAAAGGTCCCCGGCGAGGAAGTCAGCCTGCGCATCCGGGAAATTCGCGAACGTGTGGAAGCCGCCGTGGGCAAAGGCAAGCAGCTCGAATTCTGAGCGGAACCAGCTCACAACATCAGACTCGTATATGGTTTAAACTGTCATTGGCGTCTCCTGCGGTGTTCGCCAAGGGCCGGGATCCCTCGACCCTAATTACTAACCCAGGGGCGTGGTCCTGCTGGCGCTACTGAGCAAATCCGCTGTTTGCGGAGAGCCTTAATCGTCGCGGCCTGCCCCACCTGTTGCTCTGGTTCGAGAGCAATGGTCCGAAACGGCACATGCGGGAGACGCCACTTTTCTGGTTCGCGGCATTGAAAAACAGTCAGCGAGAACATTTGCGGGCAGAAATGAAGCAGCGCCGCCAGGCGCTGGGCGCCGCGCCGCGACAACAGGCATCAGAGGCTATCGTGCGCTCCTTGCTGGCCAGCGCAAGCTACCGGAATGCCTCGGTCATGGCAGCCTACCTCGCGTTTTCCACAGAAGTTCAGCTTGGCGGGCTAATCGAGCATGCCTGGCAGGCAGGCAAACAGGTATTTGTCCCCAGGGTCCTCGCCGGGGCTGGATCCGGAATGTGTTTCACACGCCTTGACCCCACCACGACCATGGTTCGAAACCGGTTCGGTATTTCAGAGCCCGCCAACGGCCAGAATGATTTAAAAAGGATTGACGATCTTGATCTCGTGCTGGTGCCCCTGCTGGCATTTGATGCACGGGGTAATCGTCTCGGGATGGGCGCCGGATTTTATGATCGTTATTTCGCGAGGCTCCGCCGTGTCAGCCGAGAAAGGCGACCGGTGTTTTGCGGTGTCGCATATGACTGCCAACGCGTATTGCAACTGCCCGCCGAGGACTGGGATGTGCCTCTGGATTGCGTGGCAACCGAGGCGGGAATTTCATGGTTTAATGAAACAGAGCGCACAGAGTAGAGAGGCGGCGAATGGCCTACTGGTTATTGAAGTCCGAACCTGACGAATTCAGCCTCGACGCACTTTTTGCGCAAAATCAGCGCAAAACTTGCTGGGACGGGGTAAGAAACTACCAGGCCCGCAATATGCTTCGGGATGATTTTCGAAAGGGGGATCTTGCCTTTTTCTACCATTCCAATTGCGCTGAACCGGGTATTGCGGGCATCGTCGAAGTGGTATCCGAGGGCTACCCGGACCACACTGCCCTGGATCCCGCTGACCCACATTTTGATCCCAAGAGCGACCCGGAAAATCCACGCTGGTTCATGGTTGATGTGCGCTATAAACGCAAGCTGAAAAGGATCATCGGATTAAAAGAATTGCGTAACTACGCGGATTCCAGCCTGTCTGGCTTTGATCTTTTGCGAAAAGGCAATCGCCTGTCGGTAATGCCGGTCAGCAAAAAGCACTGGGACTTCATCCTGCGGCTGGAAAAAAACCCCGCCTCTGACAACAACAGGGTGAAGCGTTGAAGGACAAGATCAGGCATCCGTTATCGCGATTCCAGCGATGCCGAAATGAGCAGACTTTTAAGGCCGGGTTGAGGGCAGAGGAGCGGCCGGGTCCAACAGCGATCTGCGAACTTCAAGATTGTTGACTTGCTGGAATTTTGCGTTTTGTTGTATATACTAAATTCGACTTACCCCGACACGGAGAAACCACATGGCTGCAAGAAAGAAGTCGTCCAAAAAGAAACGCACTTCCAAAAAGAAAAAGGTAGTGCGTAAACGGAAACCCGCGACCAAGAGAAAGGTCGCCAAGCGCAAGACCAAACGTAAGGTCAAGAAGAAGGCTGCCAAGAAGAAGGCCGCCAAGCGCAAGACCAAGAAGAAGGCTGCGAAACGCAAAACCAAGAAGAAGGCTGCGAAGCGCAAGACCAAGAAGAAGGCTGCGAAGCGCAAGACCAAGAAGAAGGCTGCGAAGCGCAAGACCAAGAAGAAGGCTTCCCGGAAAAAGGCTCCCAAGCGGAAAGCCAGCCGCCGGAAGACTTCCAAGCGTCGTTCTAGCAAGAAGCGCTAGGCAACACTGGTTTAACAGACCAGAACCCGGGCGGTCCCTGGCCTTGCCAGCGGATCGACCCGGCATAAAATGGGCCCCACCGGGCCCATTTTTTGTTGTCCGCCGCAAAACCAGGTGAATTACCGAAATAAAGAGATGCAGCCATGAACCAGGACGAGAAAAAACAACTCGCTGCCCACGCAGCGATGGAATACATCCACGAGGGCATCATCGGGGTGGGCACCGGCTCCACCGTGAACTATTTCATTGACGCGCTGGCAGAAAAGAAGCACCTGATCGAGGCGGCGGTATCGAGTTCCGAGGCCTCCACCGGGCGCCTGCGGGCACATGGCATAGAGGTTATGGATCTGAATCAGGCGGGCGGCCTTTCTATCTATGTGGATGGCGCGGACGAGGCAGACAAACACCTACACCTGATTAAAGGGGGGGGTGGCGCCCTTACAAGGGAAAAGATTATCGCTGCAGCCTCAAGGCAGTTTGTCTGCGTCGTTGATGACAGCAAGCTGGTACCGGTTCTTGGTCGTTTCCCGCTGCCGGTGGAGGTTATACCCATGGCGCGCTCATACGTAGCGCGGCAGATGACGGGTCTGGGTGGTCAGCCGGTTTACCGTGAGGGCTTCACAACCGATAACGGCAACCAGATTATCGACGTGCATAACCTCGACATCACCGAGCCTGTCGCCCTGGAACAACAAATCAACATGATACCTGGCGTGGTAACCGTGGGGCTGTTCGCCAGCCGGCCCGCTGACCTGCTCCTGATTGCCTCGGACACAGGGGTGCGTAAATTGACTCGCTAGGCAGTCAACTGGCCCGTGGGCAGCGCCAGTCAATGCATAGGTACTCGATGGCCGCGCAATAAAAAACCCGCCGGGCGGCGGGCTTTTATCTTGGCTGGGGGACCAGGATTCGAACCTGGGTTGACGGAGTCAGAGTCCGTAGTCCTACCGCTAGACGATCCCCCAAGAATCGGCTCTCCGGCGGCTGCTTCGGCGGATCAGCGCTTCGAGAACTGCTTGGCCCGACGTGCCTTGGCCAAACCTACCTTCTTGCGCTCGACCTCGCGGGCATCGCGGGTTACAAACCCGGCTTTGCGCAAAGGGCGCCGCAATGTCTCATCGTACTCCATCAGAGCACGGGTGAGACCATGGCGAATCGCGCCGGCCTGCCCGGTGGTACCGCCCCCGGTTACGGTCACGCTGACATCGAATTTCTTCTCGAGATCGGCCAGTTCAAGCGGCTGACGAACGATCATGCGCGCCGTTTTGCGTCCGAAAAACTCGTCCAGCGGACGCTCATTAACCGTAATTTTGCCGTTGCCGTTGCGCAGAAAAACGCGCGCGGTCGATGACTTGCGCCGGCCTGTGCCATAAAAAACATTATCAGTCATTGCTGGTATCTCTTTGCTAGCCTGCTTCAGGCTCTGATTTCAAGCGGCTGGGGCTGCTGAGCCGCGTGCTGATGGTCCGGGCCACTGTATACGCGCAGCTTCTTGAACATGGCTCTGCCCAGAGGATTCTTGGGCAACATGCCTTTCACGGCCAGCTCTAATGCGCGCTCCGGGTGCTCCTCCAGGAGCTTGCCCAGGCTGATTGACTTCAGATTACCAACGTAGCCGGTATACCGGTGATACATCTTGTCAGAAAGCTTGGCGCCGGTAACCCGGATCTTCTCCGCGTTGACCACGACAATGTAGTCGCCGGTGTCTACATGCGGTGTGTACTCGGGTTTGTGTTTGCCACGCAAACGGTGCGCGATTTCACTGGCCAGCCGACCCAGGGTCTTCCCCGAGGCGTCGACGACAAACCAGTCGCCCCTGACTTCGCCCGCCTTGGCGGAAAAGGTCTTCATTGTTGGGTGCTCCGAATATTTCTGGCGCGTGTGCGCGAAAAGCCCGCCATTCTACTCAAGGGGCGTGCCCAATGCAATGATCGGGCAACTCCCCAAGCGGCTCTGCGGCCCCCCCAGGGGCTCGCAAAAACTTATTTTGTGTCAATCACTTAACCCTGTCAGATCTTGAGTCGCGGGACCTCTCGACCCGCCACCACATGCTCTTCGATCAGCTCGTCGAGGTCTTCCTCATCCACGTAGGTGTACCAGCTGCCCTCCGGGTAGATTACGAGCACCGGCCCTTCTTCGCAGCGGTCCAGGCAACCGGCACTGTTCACGCGCACGCCGCCGGGCCCCGCGAGCCCCAGTTTCTTGATCTTGTGCTTGACATAGGCACGCATTTTTACCGACCCGCAGTTCGCACAGCTGGGCCGCCGGTCGCTCTCGCGCTTGTTGGTGCAGAAAAAAAGGTGCCGCTTGTAGTAACTCATAGACCACCGCCCTCACCCCCGCATTACGGGAGCGAGGACAGTGTGCCGCGCCTGCCGGGCGGCGGCAAGCAGTACTCAGAATACGTATTCCAGATTGACTGCCGTGTAGGTGTCGGTTTTTTCCTGCCCCACCGGTACGTCGCTGTTGTTCTTGATGGTGTAACTGATTCCCAGCGTCAGCGATTCGAGCAGTTTGGCGCTCACGGCTGTTACCGACTCGATGTAGGTGTTGTCAGAGCTGTTTTCGATGGCCAAAAGCTGGGAGAACTCAGCCGATTCGCTGAATCTCCAGAGGTAATCCGCACCGGCGCGCCCGATCATGCCGGTCTCGCGGGTACCATCAGATAGATCGGCCTGCTTGGCACCGATACCGATTTCCACGTTCAGCACCTGGGTTTCACTGTTCAACAGGCGGCGCCCATAGCCAATGGCTTCTGACATTTGCTCGCGGTAACCGCTGAACCGGTCCTTCTCCCAGCTGACCAATCCGAAAATATAGTCATGCTGGGTAAAATCGTATTTGCTCTTAAAGCCAGCCTGGTAGCGTTCTGCAGTGGTGACCTCATTGGTCACATTACCGATGGCCTGCGCGCTGAACTGGTGGTGCCAGGACTCCAGGTCGTAGGAAAGCTTGAATACCGCATTGAGGCTGCTGTTTTCGCTGTTACCCGAGGTCGCAAGGTATCCCAGTCCGGCTTTGCCTGACCACGGCCCTTGTTGTTGCGCTGCGGCCACCGGGCCTGCAAAAAACACACTGGCGACCAAAAGAGTCAATACTGTTCTCGAAATCACGGCCTTCACTATCTGATACTCCCATTCAATCCAGAAAAAACGCCTGTCAGCGACACGCCCTCCATGGGTCCGCGACAGGCTACAAGTGAAATCAGCCGCGCATTATACGGATTTCAGTGCAGCACCGCGGCTGCAAAGGTAAAATTTCTTGTACTGACCAGCCGCCATCCTGCGACTAAAACTGCGACTGCAGCGGTATAATCACCATCATGACCCCACGCCAGTACTCGATACTCGACCGCTTGCTGAGCGAGGCCGACAAAGCCCTGCGCCATAGCGCCAGTTTTGCGGCCACCGCGCGGCGAGACTACCCGGCCCGGGACATTGCGGAGCCCGCGCTTTCTGCCGATGAGCGCCGCCATGCCGCCGGCTTGATGCGGGTCAATCATGCCGGTGAAGTGGCAGCGCAGGCCCTTTACCAGGGCCAGGCGGCTACGGCCCGTCTGGAAGACGTGCGAACCACGATGGAGGAGGCAGCCCAGGAAGAGCAGGACCATCTTGCCTGGTGTGAACTGCGGCTCCGTGAGCTGGGCAGCCAGCCCAGCCTGTTGAATCCACTGTGGTACACGGGCTCCTTCGCGATTGGCGCATTGGCGGGCCTCGCCGGCGATCGCTGGAGTCTCGGGTTTCTGGCAGAAACCGAGCAGCAGGTGGTTGAACACCTCGAAAAGCATCTTGGCAAGCTTCCCGAGGAAGATTCGCGCAGTCGCAAAATCGTTCGCCAGATGCAACTTGACGAGGCCAGTCATCGGGACACCGCCAAGGCTGCCGGTGGCGCAGAACTGCCCGGTCCGGTGCGCGGGCTGATGCGCGTTGTCGCGGGCCTGATGACCCGCACCGCCTACCGCATCTGAGCACCCTGGTTGCGCAAAGTACTTTGCGCCCGGCCATTATGCCGCGTGGCTTTCGTTTATTTATCAGGCACTTTTGGCGCCGGCCAGCGAGTCTTACCCTTGAGCTTGCTGGCCGTCTAAGATACCTTCTTCGCTGTGCCTGATTTCGAGGCTTCCTGAGGAAGTGTGTTTATGAGCCAGTCCACGCGTGAACTGACCGACATTCCTGCCATCAATCGATTTCTGAGTTATTGCAGGATTCGTACGGTGTCTCCCAAAACGACGGTGATTCATGCGGGTGATCTCCCTGACATCCTGTACTTTATCGTCGAAGGCTCCGTCGAAGTCATGATCGAAGACGAAGACGGCAACGAAATGGTGCTTGCCTATCTCAACAAGGGTGAATTCTTCGGCGAAATGGGTCTGTTCTACGAAAAACCCACGCGCAGTGCCTGGGTGCGGACGCGTACCGAGTGCGAGCTTGCAGAAATGACCTACCCTCGTTTCCGCCAGATTGCCAACGAAAGTCCCGGGCTCATATTTGAACTGGCTACCCAGCTGGCTACCCGCCTGGATCGCACCAACCGCAAACTGAGCGACCTGGCTTTCGTGGACGTTACCGGGCGCGTTGCCCATGCTTTGATCGATCTGTGCGGTGAACCGGATGCCATGACGCATCCGCAGGGCATGCAGATCAAGGTCAGCCGCCAGGAACTCAGCCGGCTGGTTGGTTGCTCGCGGGAAATGGCGGGCCGGGTCCTCAAGGTTCTCGAAAACCAGGGCCTGATCCAGGCCAGTGGCAAGACGATTGTAATCTACAACGTTCGCCCGGGTGAGAACATGCAGCTGACGCCAGCGCCCCGCTAAGGCACCGCTCAGCGTTTAACGGCCGCCAGCTGCTCGCGCATTGCCGCGATCGTCGCAGCATAATCTTCGGTATTGAAAATTGCGGAGCCGGCGACAAATGTGTCGGCCCCTGCGGCCGCTGCCTCGCCAATGTTATCCACCTTGATCCCGCCGTCCACTTCCAGACGGATATCCCGGCCACTGGCTGCGATGCGGGCCCGCGCGTCGCGCAGCTTGTCCAGCGCCCCGGGGATGAAAGCCTGACCGCCGAATCCCGGGTTCACCGACATGATCAGAATCATATCCAGGCGGTCGATAACGTGATCCAGCCACGCCAGCGGCGTCGCCGGATTAAATACCAGGCCCGCTTTGCAGCCCTGGTCCCGAATCAACTGCAGGGATCGATCGACATGTTCGCTGGCCTCAGGATGGAAGGTGATGTAGGTGGCGCCCGCCGCGGCGAAATCGGGAATGATCCGATCCACCGGCTTGACCATCAAATGAACGTCAATGGGTGCTGTTACGCCATGCTCGCGCAACGCCGTGCAGACCAGGGGCCCGATGGTCAGGTTGGGTACGTAATGGTTGTCCATGACGTCGAAATGGACAAAATCGGCGCCGGCGGCCAGCACCGAATCGACCTCTTCGCCGAGACGCGCGAAGTCCGCTGACAAAATGGAAGGCGCGATCCTGTAGTCGGTCATGCGGAATCTCCGGCAGCTCGGGCGGGTCCGACTTTAACCCAAGGCGCAGGCATTTGCAGCCGGCTCATTTGAGGCGGCGGCTGGCTTTGACAGCATCATAAGCGGCGCGGATTTCGCGAATTTTCTCTTTGGAATCCTGCATCATTTCCTCCGGCAAACCGCGGGCAATCAGCTTGTCGGGGTGGTGCTGGTTCATGAGTCGACGGTACGCCAGTTTTACCGCTTTGTCGCTGGCCTCGGGGGCCACCCCCAGTATCTGGTAGGCCTGGCGCAGTCCCGAACTGCTTTCCTGGGCCGCACGCGGTCCATGGCGCTGGGCGAAAATCAGGGCTTCTATCTGCGCGAGCTCTACTCGCGACACGCCCAGATGCTGGCAGATCTCCCACAGCACCTGCCGGCGCGCGCTGGAGATATGCCCGTCCGCTGCCGCTGCCTGCACCTGCAATTCCATGAATGCGGTGATGAGCGCACGGTCGAACCCTGCTGCGCGACGCAGCTCCTGCAGGGTTTCCCGGAGCGGAAAACCGGGCGCCTTGCCCACCGTGAACAGCTGGATCGCCTCCTTGACCTGCTCGGGACTGAGGCGCATGTGATACATGACGCTGCGGGCAAGTTGAATTTCCTGCTCGGACACGCGCCCGTCGGCCTTGGCAAGATGACCCATCACCGAAAAAGCGGCGCGGAAGAACACGGTGCGGTCCCGGGCGCCGCCGCGGGCCGAGCTCCCGAACAGCCCTCGCCGACCCCAGCTCTGGAATCCGCGATCGAATTGATGGCCCAGTATCAGGCCCAGCAGCGCACCCAGCGTTCGTCCCAGGATATAGCCCAGGAATGCGCCGATGATTTTTCCCGTCCAGCCGTGAATCAAGTCATATTCTCCTGCTACGCCTTGACGGCGGCCCGACCCGGTTGCCAGAATTCCCGGCCCACGAGCACCCATACAGGATCCCCGGCATGGCCGACAGCAGTGACACGACCGCCAGCGCAGCGGACGCCGAGCTTATCGCCAAGGTGGCTGAACAGGCCTTCCAGTTCGGCGTGGCCTGCGCGAGCCCGGTGCCGGCGGAGACTTTCGATGATCCCGTTATTCACAACTATTACCTGTTTTTTGTTTTCGGCGCGATCCTGTGGCTGGGAGACAATCTGCGCCCGGCCAGGCCTCTGAGCCGCGAGCAGAAATTGTCGGCGCTTTCCCAGGCCATGAGCTTCCTGGAACCCGGCAGCAAGCAGAAAATCCGCTCATTTGTCCTGATGGTTGATCGCGTTGACGACGTTTACGCGCACAATACCATGCGCGCTGGCGCTGACACGGTACGGCGCATGTTTATCGACAAGGATGCGCAGGCCGCCGAACGATTCAAGGAACTGCTCGAGGACCCGGAAAGCATGCCCCGGGAAATTGATCCGGATGCCGACCGGGTTCAACACTGAGTATTATTCGTAAATCAACAATGGAATCAAAATGACTGTAGATTCACCTCCCAAAGCGCTTTACAAATCTGACCTGCAAAGTCTGAAACGCCTGCACAGCGGCAAGGTGCGTGACATTTATGCCATCGATGATGAGCACATGCTGATTGTCACCAGCGACCGACTGTCAGCTTTCGATGTCATCCTTCCCGACCCGATTCCCGGCAAGGGTGAAATACTCAATGAAATTTCCCGCTTCTGGTTTGCCAGGACAACTCAAATCGTGCCCAACCACCTGGCTGATCTCAGCCTGGAAAATGTGCTGCCAGATCCCGGGGAACGGGCCCAGGTGGCGGGTCGCGGCATGGTCGTCAAGCGCCTGCGGGCGCTGCCCGTGGAAGCCGTGGTGCGCGGATACCTGATTGGCTCCGGCTGGAAGGATTACCAGGCCAGCGGCGAGGTCTGCGGGATTCCCCTGCCCGAGGGCCTCAAACTGGCCCAGAAACTGCCGCAGGCCCTGTACACGCCTTCCAGCAAGGCTGAGGTGGGCGAACACGACGAGAACATCAGCTTTGAAGATACCTGCGAGCTGCTGGGCAAGGAGCGCGCCGAAGAGGTGCGGGATACCGCTCTGGCGTTGTATGAATTTGCCGCAGAATTTGCCCGCCAGCGCGGCATTATCATTGCCGACACCAAATTCGAATTCGGGCTCGATGCTGATGACAGGCTGGTTCTGATCGATGAGGCGCTGACACCGGACTCTTCTCGTTTCTGGCCCGCCGACTCTTATCGCGAAGGTATCAGTCCACCCAGCTTCGACAAGCAGTTCGTGCGCGACTACCTGGAAACCCTCGACTGGGACAAGCGCCCGCCGGGACCCCGTTTGCCAGAGGAGATTCTCACCCGAACCAGCGAAAAGTATCGCGAGGCTCTGCGCCTGCTGACCACCTGATAATCAGTCTGCCCGCCTCCGCCAGTCGCTGATAATACCTGCAAGACTGTCGAGGCCATCGGTCAATGCCGCGGGCCCGGGCTGCAGGATCAGCGCCGATTTGATTTCATGAAGCTCGCCGTTACGCACGGCCGGTATGGCTTGCCAGCCCGGTCGTGCTGCAACTTTTTCTGGCCGAAATTTCTTGCCGCACCACGATCCGATGATGATGTCCGGCGCCCGCCGCACCACTTCGTCAGGATCGGCGATGATGCGCTGTTTGCCCAGCGGTTGCCGGGACAGTTCCTCGAAGCAATCCCGACCACCGGCAATGGCAATTAACTCCGATACCCAGCGAATCGCCGAAATCTGCGGGCTATCCCACTCCTCGAAATACACCAGCGGCCTGATCCGGTTGGCACTGTCAGCCGCACGCATGCCCTCAACCCGTTCCTCCAGTCCGGTGGCCAGCACTTCGCCACGATCACTGGCACCCACCATGCCCGCCAGCATTCGAATCATGCGCAGGATGCCAGCCACGCTGCGGTGATTAAACACATGCACTGCCACGCCTCGCCTGACCAGTTCGGCCGCTATGTCAGCCTGCAGATCTGAAAACCCGAGTACCAGATCCGGCTCCAGCGCCATGATTTTGTCGAAGCGCGCACTGGTGAAAGCAGATACCCGGGGCTTCTCCCTGCGCGCCCGTGGCGGACGCACGGTGAATCCGGATATGCCCACCAGGCGCCGCTCTTCCCCCAACAGGTACAGCGTTTCGGTCGTCTCCTCCGTGAGGCATACGATTCTTTCCGGATATTGGCTCGGCATGTCCCAAGCTTAACGCGGCGAAGCAGCTACCCGAAGCTTGCGGGCCCGGACTGCCCGTGTAACCCTTGTCCACAGAGGATTATCAAGATGCTGGCAAATCTCTACGCGCGTTTCGAGACTCTGATCTGGAACACACGGCTGGAAGGCGCGCCGCTGCCACTGAGCTGGGCTGTGCGAACCGGTCGTTACGTGGTCGCACTGGTGCGCGATGTACTCGACGGCCAGCTCACCTTGCGTGCAATGAGCCTGGTTTACACCACGCTGTTATCGCTGGTACCCCTTATTGCATTGAGTTTTTCCGTGCTCAAGGGCTTCGGTGTGCACCGGCAGGTTGAACCTCTGCTGTATCGAATGGCCGAGCCACTGGGACCCAAGGGCGAGGAACTGGCGCGCAATCTGGTGACTTTTGTGGACAACGTGCGCGTCGATGTGCTCGGTTCCGTGGGCCTGGCGTTCCTGCTGTACATGGTCATTTCTCTGGTGCGCAAGATCGAGGACGGTTTTAATCACATCTGGCGCGTGCGTCCCTCGACGAATTTTGCCACCCGATTGTCGGCATACATATCGGTTATTCTCGTGGGACCCGTGCTCATTTTCACGGCCCTGGGAATCATCGCCTCCATCAGCAGCCATACCCTGGTGCAGAAGCTTGTCGAGATCGAGCCCTTCGGCACGACCTTGCTGCTGATGGGCAAACTGATTCCATTCTTGCTGGTCATCAGCGCCTTTGTGTTCATTTACACCTTTATTCCCAATACCCGAGTGCAATTTCGTTCTGCCCTCGCGGGTGCCACGGTCGCTGGCGTGCTCTGGTCAAGTGCGCATTTCCTGTTTTCCAGCTTTGCAGCCTCCACCACGCGCTACGACGCCATTTATTCCGGCTTCGCGGTGCTGGTCCTGTTCATGATTCTCCTGTACCTCAACTGGCTGATACTGCTATTGGGCGCGCAAATCAGTTTCTACCATCAGAACCCGCAATTCCTCCGTTCGGGACATGCGCGCATTTATTTAAGCAATCGGCTGCGCGAAGAACTGGCGTTGCTGGTGATGTACCTGGTGGGCGAGGATTTCAGCAAGGGCCAGCGCCGGTGGACGGCCAATACCCTGTCGGCGCGCATCGGGCTGCCCGGCGATGCGCTTTGGTACGTGACCAATTCGCTGCAAAGCAGCGGTCTATTGATCGAGGGCGAGGATGAAACGCTGTTGCCCGGACGCGACCTGCAAAGTATCAAGGTGAACGACATCATCCTGGCAGTGCGGCATGCTCCTGACGCCGCCCACGGCGGCATCGGCCTCAGTGCACAGGCCGTGGAAGCCCTTTGCAGCACCATAGATCGTGCCATCGTGGATGCCGTCGGCGATCGCAGCCTGCGAGATCTGGTAGCCCCCGCTGGCGACTGACAGACGCCAGAAGCAGCCGCCATGTCAGCCCGTCGCATCGCTGTCGTCAGCACCTCGCGCGCCGATTACGGACACCTCTACTGGCCGCTGCGGGCGCTGCGGGACACACCGGATATTGATTTACGCCTGATTGTCACCGGCGCCCATCTCGCGGAGCAGTACGGAAATACCATCGAACAAATTCGTGCCGAAGGCTTCAGGGTGCACGAGACCGTCCCCTGCCTGGCGGACGGTGATACCGACACCGACATGGCGCGCACCATCGCCAACGCCGCCGCCGGCTTTACCGACGTACTCGCACGCCTACGCCCCGACATACTGTTGCTGATCGCAGACCGTTACGAATTGCTGGCGCCGGCGGCAATAGCCTGCGCGCTGAGGATTCCCATGGCACATATCGAGGGCGGCGAGGTCAGCGCAGGCGCCATCGATGACGCCGTTCGCAATGCCATCACCAAGCTCGCGCATTTGCATTTCACACCGACGCGCCAGGCAACCGAACGGGTAATCGCCATGGGCGAAGCACCCTGGCGAGTGCATTGCACCGGCGCACCATCACTGGATCATCTGCAGAAAAGCAAGCTGCCAAGCCGCCAGGAACTGGAAGCGCTGATGGGCATCTCGCTGGCGCCCGAGGCCGTAGTTGTCTCTTACCACCCGGTCACCCTGGCCAGGGATACGCTGTGTGAAGCAGACGCCGTCTACTCGGCGTTGGCGGCGATGCCCCGGCAATTGCTGTTTTGCTTCCCCAACGCTGATGCCGGCTCCCGTGAGCTGATCAGGCGCGCCCGGGTCTTTTGCAACGAGCACGCCGATGCCCATGTGTTCGTCAACCTGCCACACCTGGCATTCTGGGCCCTGCTGCGTGAAGCCGATCTGATGCTGGGCAACTCCAGCAGCGGCATCATGGAGACACCGGCACTGCAACTGCCCACCGTGAACATAGGGCAGCGCCAGGCGGGCAGAGAACGAGCCGCCAACATCGTCGATGCGGAGCCCGACAGGGACGCGATATTGCAGGCCGTGACGCTGGCGTCTTCTCTGAAATTCAGGCGCGAGTTGCAGGAGCGGGGCGTCGACAATCCCTACGGTGACGGCCATGCCGCCGAGCGTATTGCCAGGGTTTTGCGCGCAGCCCCACCCACACGGGTGTTGCTGCGCAAGCAAGCGCCGGACTCCGGCTGATCAGGGCTGGCTGATGGCAAGCCGCTGCTGACCCGGCGGCACTTCATGGCGACTCTGCTCGCCACCCGGCCACGAAACGGTAATAAGCAGCGGGCCCTGATAATCGCCAAGGCCAAAGGTGACGGGCAGCTCCACCTGGGAAAGGTAGCTGCGTGACGGATTCACGACCCGCAACTGCCTGCTCTCAGCCGCCTGCAATTCGACCCTGGCACCAATGGCAGAAGTGTTGGGCGGCTTGCCTCGCAAAGTTACCCGCAACCAGTTGTGCCCCAGATCCT
>JBFIQI010000001.1:0-74219 GCA_041609715.1 Gammaproteobacteria bacterium | reverse complement strand
GCCGCGACCTCCTCGAGATGCACATTCAGGACAAAACCCGCATCCAGCATCAGGTCGCGGTGAATCTTTGCATTGCCGCCATCGTTAAAAACCGCGACCTTGGGCTTGTGCACGAGGTCGTATCGGATATCGATATTGAGGTTTTGTTCAAGCTCGTAAACCGCGACATTGTTGCCGAAGGACGTGATGACGGGCGTTGCCAGCGCGACGAAATCCCGGTGAATGATGAAGGGGCCCCCGCGGAAATTGCGCACTGCGCTGCCGCCAGACGACGGATAAACCTGCCGGGATTGCGCTGTAAAGTCGATGCCGTCTTTCGCCTTGCCGGCAGCAATGGACCATTTGACGGGAATATCTGCGTGCAACAGATGGGTAGCGAGCCCATAGGCGGCGGTATTGAAATTAACCCCGATGTTGTGCTTGTCGTTGTCCATGGGAATGATCAACGACCCGCTGGGGATCAGCTCCAGGTTGGGCGGGGGGTTGGGCAGATCGGGATCAGCGAAGGCGGGCGCCGCGAACCACAGCAGGAAGATAGCGACCCTTGCAGTCACCCAACGCAAAAAATGCTGCCTGGATGGTGTTGTCAAACCAGTCCCTTGCGACGCTTGCGGATCTGCACGCCTGCCCGTCTGCATCGACGGTTGAATCGAAAACTCTGCCCTGCAATCAACGTGGCTGAACCGATCACTTGGTTCATTCAGCTGGTCCGCCTCTTGGCTTTCGCTATTCCGCTGGAGTGCATGCGGGACACATTCCCGCCTGGCGTTTTCGGACCCTTTTCCGAAAAACCGCCTTTATTTTGCAAGAATCATGCCCGGTTTCGCTGCGAACCGCATCACATTTAAAATCAACGGCTTGGGCATGGCACCAGGGTCGCAGGTCATGCGCATCGGGCGACTGGGCAGGCCGTCCCTCCCCATGGCGACCATAAGTGACATTTTTTGTCAGTTTTCCGCGGCCGTCCCCGCCGAAACCCTGGCAAGACCCGTGCATATTCAGGATTTTATGATCAGCCTGTCAAGGCGGCCCGAATAGGCGCCCGTTGTGAGCGGCCCCGGCGCGCGGTAAACCGAGGCCGTGCACGGGTACCGACGCCTCGGCGACAGCGCCTGCGGGGAGACGCTGCGCTGGCTCATGGCCGGCGCTTTGCCAGGAAAGGAGATTTGTATTTAACGGATTTTAGCGCCGCTTTCGACGCTTTTAGTAGCAAGTTAGCGTTTCAAGATGTTTTTTGGGTCCTTGAGTCCCAGGGGCCTCGTGTCGCCTCCGTCAAGTTCTGCCACCATCACGCGGTGGTTGTTGGTGTCCGCGATGAACAGCGTGTTACCGGCCAATGACAAGCCACCGGGCTCATCCAGTCCGGCCCCGGGTCCGATAAAAGTCTGGCTTTCCAGACGCTCGGGCACGACGCGCTTGATCTTGCTGTTATAGGTGTCCGCCACCAGCAAGGCGCCATCCCAATACACCAGGTCCAGCGGGTGCTGCAAACGCACCCTGGCGCCCCGGCCATCCACATCGCCGAAATCGAAAAGCCCTGTTCCCACGATGGTATCCAGCCTGCCGCCGGGATCGATGTCCGCCATGCGCACCGCGCTGGCCTCGCTGTCAGCAATGAATATATGGCGACCGTCGGTGGCCAGGCCGCTGGGCTGATTGAGCCCGGCCCGCAACAGTGGCCCGTCCTTGAGCTCTTCGCGACGCGAGCCGGCGTACTCTCGGATTGCTTCTTTATCGGGATCGTATATCCACAGCTGATGCTGACCCGCCATGGCGATATAGAGCAAACCATCGTGATACAGCAAGCCCCAGGGTGAATTCATTCCCGTGGTGGCCGCCGGGCCGGCGGACTCGGTCTGGTATACCTGCCGCCCCACCCCGGCGACAGTCTCCACGGTCCTGGCGGCAAGATTGACTGCGCGGATCACGTGGTTTTCGGTGTCCGCCACGTACAGCATGTTCTCGCTACCCAGCGCCATCCCCTGGGGCCGGAAAAACTGCGCTTCTGCAAAGGGACCATCGGCAAGACCGGCAATCCCGCTGCCGATGACATCCAGCACTTCGCCGGTCAGCGTAGCCACCACGATCCGGTCATGGTTGGTGTCGGCTATGAACAGGCGTTGGCCGCCAGTATCTGCCAGCACCCGCCCGGGAAACAGCAGCTGGGAATCTTGCAGAGAGTCTCTTTCAAGGACCAGTTTGACCGGCTCACGATTGATTTTGCCTTGCTTGTCGAATTGGCGGATGGCGCCGGAGATAACGCGGTCCAGAAGCTCGTAGTGACCTTCGCCGGAAACCGAACCTATCAGTCGTCCCTCCGGGTCGATCAAGGCCAGGTGCGGCCAGCCACGCGCACCGAAGCTACGCCAGATCTGCATATCCCGATCGTTGACCACCGCATGCTCGAGATCGTAGCGCATGGTGATTTTGCGCACTGCCGAGGTCTTTTTTTCGTGCTCGAATTTGGGGCTGTGCACGCCGATAACCACGAGCTCATCGGCATAATCCGCTTCCAGCTTTTTCAGATCGGGAATGATGTGGATGCAGTTAATACAGCCAAAGGTCCAGAAATCCAACAGCACGACCTTGCCGCGCAACTGTTCCAGCGAGAGAGCCTTGCCGCCGGTATTGATCCAATCAAGGCCGGCAGGAAATTCGGGTGCAGGCCGCTGGCCCGCATAAGAAGGCTGATCCTTCGGTGCTGCAGTTGACTCCTGCACCCCGGAAAAAAACTGTGCCGCAACGAGCGCCGCCACAACGAAGGCCGCGGCTGCAACCGGAATGCGCCATTGGCGCCATGTATAACTTTTCATCAATGCTCTTGTACGCCGGCTGTTTGCTCTTCAGAACTGTTGAGACCGCAGCCGCTCCCGCGCGTTCCCGCGCAGGCCGGCCGGCTCAGCGCACCAGGAAAGACATGAACTCGGTGACCGGAAAACGCTCCAGGCGCTGCTGGTCCCGGAACAACTCCTCCAGGGACTCGATCTGGCTGTCAGAAAGTTTACCGGCGATGCTGCGCTGGAACTTCCGGATCAGCACCGGGATGCCCTCATCACGACGCTTGCGATGACCAATGGGGTAATCCACCTGTACGCGTCGGGTACTGCTGCCGTCCTTGAAGTGCACCACAATCGCGTTGCCAATGTAGCGCTTGTCAGGGGCGAAATATTCTTCCGTGAACGTCTTGTTTTCCGTGACTTCCATTTTTTCCCGCAGCGCGTCGATACGCGGATCGCCGGCCACCTCATCTTCATAGTCGGCGGCCGTGAGGCGGCCGAAAATCAACGGCACCGCAACCATGTATTGAATGCAATGATCGCGATCGGCCGGATTATCCAGCGGCCCGATCTTGTCAATAATGCGCACCCCGGGCTCCTGGGTTTCGATAACAACCTTTGCTATATCGTCGATGCGGTGCTTGACCTCTGCATGCAGGGTCATGGCCGCCTCGACTGCGGTTTGTGCATGAAACTCGGCAGGGTAGGAAATCTTGAACAGCACATTCTCCATTACGTAGCTGCCATAACCCTGGGTGAATGCCAGCGGCCTGCCCTTGAACAGCACATCAGAAAACCCCCAGGTCTTTGCGCTCAGAGCCGACGGATAGCCCATCTCGCCGGTCATTGCCATGAGGGCCAGCCGCACGGCGCGGCTGGTGGCGTCACCTGCCGCCCAACTCTTGCGCGAACCGGTGTTTGGCGCATGTCGATAGGTCCGCAATGCGCCGCCGTCCAGGAAAGCATTTGAAACCGCGTTGATCACGGTAGCGCGATCACCGCCCAGCATCCGGGTTGCCACTGCGGTTGATGCGATACGCACCAGCAGCACATGGTCCAGGCCCACGCGGTTAAAGCTGTTTTCAAGCGCGATGACGCCCTGGATTTCGTGAGCCTGGATCATCGCCGTCAATACTTCGCCCATGGTCAGGGAGTCCTGGCCGGCAACGACATTGCTGCGACTCAGGTAGTCGGCTACCGCGAGGATTGCGCCCAGATTGTCCGAGGGGTGGCCCCACTCGGCAGCCAGCCAGGTGTCATTGAAGTCGAGCCAGCGCACCAGCGCACCAATATTGAAAGCCGCATTGACCGGATCAAGCTCGAAGGATGTGCCGGGTACGCGCGCCCCCCCGGGCAGGGTCGCCCCCGGCACGACGGGCCCCAGCAACCGGGTGCAGGCCGGATAATCCAGCGCCTGGAACATGCAGGCCAAGGAGTCCATGAGGCAGTAGCGGGCGGTGCTGCGCGCAAGCTTGTCGGCAGCACCGAAGCCGCCAACATAATCGGCAATGGCGGCAAGCTCCTGGTCGGGATCAGGACGATTGGCAATACGAATGTCAGCACCGGACATGGGTAGCTCCTTGCTTGATTGTCAGTGGTTAACTCAGCCGCGGTCCGCGAGCTTGACGAAGGGTCGCGGAGCCGGGCCGGTATATTCCGCCCCCGGCCGAATCAGCTTGTTGTGAGCCCGCTGCTCTTTGATATGGGCGCACCAGCCGCTGGTGCGGGAACAGACGAACAGCGGTGTGAACAGCGGTGTGGGAACGCCCATGAAGTGATACGCCGAGGCGCTGAAAAAGTCGGCATTTGCAAACAACCCTTTTTCGTCGGCCATCACTTGCTCGATGGCGTCCGACACGTCGTAAAGATAAGCATCCCCGGCGCCAGTGGAAAGCTGCCTGGACCACTGCTTGTTGATGGCGTTGCGCGGGTCCTTTTGCTTGTAGACCGCGTGCCCGAACCCCATGATTTTTTCCTTGCGGGCCAGCATGGCAGTGACGCCCTCGACGGCTTCCTCGCGAGTCCTGAATTTTTCCACCAGCTCCATGGCGGCCTCGTTGGCGCCACCATGCAGGGGACCGCGCAATGCGCCGATTGCGCCAGTCACCGCCGAATACATATCGGACAGTGTCGCGGCAATAACCCGTGCCGTGAACGTGGAGGCGTTGAATTCGTGCTCGGCGTAAAGAATCAGCGAAACATCCATGTAGCGCTGGTGGTCGGCCGGCGGCTCCCGGCCTGTGATCATGCGCAGGATATGCCCGGCCATGCTGTCGTCGTCGGTTTCGGTATCGATGCGCTTGCCGTCGTGCGCATAACGGTACCAATACGCCATGATGGAAGGCATAACTGCCAACAGCCGGTCGGCCACCCGGTCCTGGTTGGCAAAATCCCCTTCCGGTTCCAGGTTGCCCAGCATCGAGCAGCCGGTACGCAGCACTTCCATGGGGTGTGCGCTGGCGGGAATGCGCTCGAGGACCTCGCGCAGCTCGTGCGGCAGGCCGCGGAATGCCATGAGCCGTTGGCGGTAATCCAGCAGCTGTTTCTGGCTGGGCAGGTCACCATACAGCAGCAAGTAGGCAACTTCTTCGAATCCGGCGTCCACCGCCATGTCGGCGACGTCGTAGCCTCGATAATGCAGCCCATCGCCGCTGGCACCAACCGTACAGATACTGGTGGTGCCGGCCGCCACGCCGCGCAACCCGCCTGCCTTGTTTTTGTCACTCATCTCCGTGGCTCCATTGTTCAGTCATCACTTGCATACAACTCATCGAGCTTGGCTTCGTAATCGTGGTATCCGAGGAAATCATAAAGCTCTTCACGCGTTTGCATCATATCCAGCACGCCCTGCTGGGTTCCCTGCTTCCGTATCGCCTCATATACCGTCAGTGCCGCTTTATTCATGGCTCGATAAGCGCTGCAGCAGTAAAGGATGATGTCGACGCCGGCACCCGCGAGCTGGTCACGGGAAAACAGCGGCGTATGGCCAAACTCCGTTATGTTGGCGAGGACTGGCACGCCTACCGCCTGCTTGAAAGTGGCGTAATCCTCAAGAGTGCGCATGGCCTCGGGAAACACCATGTCAGCGCCCGCTTCCACACAGGCCACCGCCCGCTCCACGGCGCTGTCCATACCTTCCACCGCCAGCGCGTCGGTACGCGCCATGATGACGAAGCCGTCGTCACCCCGCGCATCTACGGCAGCTTTGATGCGGTCCACCATCTCCGACTTACTTACGATCGCTTTGCCGGGACGGTGGCCACAACGTTTGTTGGCCACCTGGTCTTCAATGTGCATCCCGGCGGCGCCCGCCTTGATAAAACGATTCACCGTCCGGGCTATATTAAATGCTCCGCCCCAGCCCACATCGGCATCCACCAGCAGCGGCAGATCGCAGGCATCGGTAATGCGCCGGATGTCGGTGAGCACATCCTCCATGGTGCTGATGCCGAGATCCGGCATACCCAGAGAATTGGCGGCAACGCCACCCCCGGAAAGATAGATTGCTCGATAGCCGACTCGCCTGGCCATGAGTGCGGTGTAGGCATTAACCGTGCCCATCAACTGCAGGGGCCGTTCGGCATCAAGGGCTCTGCGAAAGCCGTGGCCGGCGGATTGCTTGTTGGTCATTAAGGAACTCCTGGATACCGCCAGCTGCACCACACTGCGGTTGGATCGGGGGCGGCATTTTAACCCAGCCGGCGCTTTTTTTTCGGTGGCGCCTGTTGTTGGCCGTGCCCGCGCGGCTACAATGAAAGCATGCTGGAACAAACAGTAGAAGTCAGCGCAAAAGCGAGTTCGCGCAAGCGACCCTATCGCATCGAGGTCCTGGGCCAGGGCAGCAAGGTCTCCGTGTTTTGTGATTGCCCGGCTGGCGCCCTGGGGCGCTTCTGTAAACATAAGGCAGCCGTGGTACGCGGCGACGATACGATTCTGGCCCTGCCCAATGAAGAACAGCAGGCCTGGAAGGCTGCCCGCGAGTTGCTGCGCGAATCGACCCTGCCTGCCAAGCTGATGGAATTGCGCGACGCGGAAAAAGATCCCGAAACCAGCAAGCAGGAAATCAAGGCCCTGAAATTCAGGATATCCCGACTCATGCAGGACGGCGCCTGACAAGCACCGACGGCCCCACCGCGACCCTGGCCAATTGCGCCAGACTCAGCCGGCGATGCGAACCACTGTGCGCCCGCGTACCGAACCTTGAAGATAAGCATCGAAGGCGCCCGACAGGTCCTCGAAGTCGATTTCCCGGGTTCGAATGGCACCCAGGTGTCGCGGCCGCAGATCTCCGGCAATGCGATCCCACACCTGTTTGCGTTCGTGGCGTGGTGTTTTCACAGAGTTAATGCCGAGTAGGCTGACGCCGCGCAGGATAAACGGCATCACCGTGGTGTGGAGTTCCGCGCTGTGGGCCAGCCCCACGCTGGCAATATTGCCCCACCAGTTTAGGGTGCGAGTGAGCCAGGCAAGGGTATCGCCGCCAACATTGTCCACCGCGCCGCCCCAAAGCGCCGCTTCCAGGGGACGCTGGCCGAACTCGACCTGGTTTCTATCCAGCACTTTTTCGGCCCCGAGACGCTTTAACCAGCTGCTCGCGTCCGTCTTGCCGCTAATAGCAACCACTTCATAACCAGCGCCTGCCAACATGTCTATGGCAAGGCTGCCCACTCCGCCACTGGCTCCGGTGACCACGATGGGGCCACGCTCCGGGTTCTGTCCATTGCGCTCCATGCGATGAATTGCCAGCGCCGCCGTAAAACCCGCCGTGCCTAAAGTCATGGCATCGCGGGCATCCATGCCCTCGGGCAGGGGTATCACCCAGTCGCCATCGACCCGCGCATAATCTGAATAACCGCCATCGACCTCCTCGCCGAGTCCGCAACCGGTCACCAGCACCTCCTGGCCTTCGTGGTAGCGAGTATCACCGCTGGCGACCACGGTTCCCGCCAGGTCAATGCCGGCGGTCAGTGGAAAGCTGCGCAGAATCTTCCCGGCGCCGGTGACAGCCAGTGCGTCTTTATAATTAATGCCGGAGTACTGCACACGAACAAGCACCGGACGATTGCCCAGGTCGCTCTGCTGTCGCTCCTCATAACGGGCGTGCACCGACTTGCCGTCCTGATGAATTCTGTAAGCTCGAAAGGATTCCATTATGCTGCTCCCCGGGTATTCCGCGACCGCGTCAGCCACACGTCCAGCCCCATGGCGTTCAACTCGATGTCGGCGCCCAGTATGTCTTCCCGTAACCGGTCGTTGCCCTCAAACTCATGCTTGTTGAGTTCGCGCCAGAGATAATCTCGCAACCGGTCGGCGATGTTCTGCATGCGATCCGGCATATCCACACAATAGCGCGCAATGTTGACGAATTCATCCAGGTGCCGGTGCAGATCAGCCGCCAGCCGTTCCAGCTCGGTGACTTTGCTGTAGTGCGTTAAATAAATCGCTTGCGGCTGCAAGCTCATCAGGCGGTCGATGGAGGCGTGCGCCGCTTCGGGATCAAAGTCCACCGGGGTGGTGGTTGGGAAAATGAATGCGCCGAGGCGGGTATCCGTATCCCGGTAGGACACCCCGAAGGTATCGCCGGAAAAGATACTGTTGGCCTTTGCATCGACGATGCAGTAGTGATGGTTGGCATGGCCGCGGGTATGAATAAAATCGAGTTGGCGCTCTCCAAGCACCAGGCGCTCGCCATCTTCCACTGCGCGCACCCGGTCGGCACGCACCGGGGGAATCTCGCCATAAAGCCGGCGGAATTCCGCCTCGCCGTAAACCGCCTTGGTACCCTTGATTAGCCGCGCCGGATCGATCATGTGCGGCGCGCCACGTGGATGTACCACCATGGTCGCGTTGGGCAGGGACTGCAGCAATCGTCCGGCGCCACCGGCGTGATCCAGGTGAATGTGGGTCAGCAATATGTACTCGACGGCTTTCGGTGTCAGGCCGACATGCTCCAGAGCCCCCAGCAGGCGCTCGGTGGAATTGCTGGTGCCGGTATCGATGAATGCTGCGCGCCCCGCGTCCACCACAAGATGGCTCGCGGCCATCCCTGGTCGTACGTATCCCGTGTCGATGGCATAGACCTGATCGCCCATGTCTTGAATTAAACTAGCGATGCCCATCTGCTGTTCCCCGTCCTGCGCGCAGGCTTATTGTTGCACGCCAACCGGCGACCCGGAACCCGCATGCCCGCCCGCAGTCTCAGGATAAGTCCCATCAAGGAGAGTCGCTATGCTTGATCGAATTTTCCCAATCGCTTTACTGACAATGACTTTGCTGGCGACGCCGGCGATCGCCGATGAAAACATGCGACAGGTGGCGGTTAGCGGCAGCGGCGAGGTGACCGTAGTACCCGACCGCGCCCAACTGTCCATGGGCGTGGAAATGCGCGCCCGCGAGCTGCAGAGCGCGCGCGACCAGGTCGGCAAAACCATCAGCGAATTTCTGACTCTCGTTAAACAGCTGGGCATCGAAAAAAAATCGGTCAACACTTCGCAGCTCACCGTCCGTCCCGAGTACGACTGGATTGCGGCGGCTCGCAAGCGCCAGCTCACGGGTTACTACGTTGCCCGCCAGGTGCAGGTCGAACTCGATGACCTGGAAAAGCTGGGTATGTTGCTGGAGCGCGCCACGGCCATTGGCATCAACCAGGTAAGCGGCCCGTTTTTCAAATCAAGTCGGGAGGACGAATTGCAGCGCACCGCACTGCGTCGCGCAGCGGAGGATGCCCGACTGAATGCCCAGGTGCTCGCCGAAACTCTCGGCGCAAAACTGGGCCCCGTGCACAACATTCAGGCTGGTGCTATGCACCTGCCGCGCCCGCCGATGATGGCGCGGGCCATGCTGGGCGTTGCCGCCGAAAGCGCCGATGCGGAGCAAAGTTACGAGCCGGGCGAGATCCGGATACAGGCCCAGGTCAACGCGGTATTCGACTTGCTGATCGCCCCTTAAGGACTGGCGTCCCCCGCCACGGGCAGTGCCGCGGCGATATCCTGCAACAGGCCATTATCACGCGGCGATACCGCGGAGGGATAACGACCCACCGGTTGGCCGGCAGCATCGATAAGGAATTTCTCGAAGTTCCATGCGATATCGCCGGCGAAGCCCTGCTCAGGCGCGGTTAACCAGGTGTAAAGCGGGTGACGCCCCGGGCCATTGACCTCGAGCTTCGCGCTCAGGGGAAAGCTGACGTTAAAGCGGGAAGTGCAAAATTGCACGATTTCGGCGGCACTGCCAGGCTCCTGGGCGCCGAATTGATTACAGGGCGCCCCCACTACGCTGAACCCGTGCTGGCTCAGCTCGCGGTGCAACGACTCCAGCTCACTATACTGGGGCGTGTAGCCACATTGGCTGGCGACATTGACCAGCAGGATGGCCCGACCCGCGAGCCCCTCCAGCAGATTCTCGTCGCCCTGAATACCGGGAAGCGTGAAGTCATTGATGCTGGTCATAGCCGTGCCCTTTTGCGCTCTGGCCCTATGCTAGCATTCTGCTTCTGCAATCGCCCTGACTCCGGAGTGTGCCGGTGAAAAAAATCCTTGTTGCCGTGCTGGTTATTATCGCCCTGGTGTTGCTGGTGCTGCCGGGAGCCGTCGGCGTGGTTGCCGAAAATCAGTTTCGCAAAGTATCCGGCAATGTCCAGGAGGTTCTGCCGGGCCTCACCTGGCAAGTTACCGACTACCAGCGTGGCTGGTTCAAATCGAGGGCCCAGTACCGTCTTCGGGTGGACCCTGCGTCGCTGGCGCAGCTACTGGCAGAAGAGGAAAACGAATTCGGGCAGCCATTTACCCTGCGAAATTCCGCGGCAATTTATCATGGTCCCTTCTTCACTGCGGCACTGCTAAACGAGCGGGTGCCGTTGTCGCCGGCACTGGCCCATAGTATCGATTCCCTGGAATTCGTTGACGCCTCGGGCACCGCGACAGTCCTGCCGGGGGCGGTCAGCACCCGGCTCGGTTTGACCGGCCGGCACCGCAACCTGATCGACATCCAGCCAGTTACCATTCCCATTGAGGAAGATGGCAAGGTCGGCAGGTCTGACTGGGCCGGTATGCGCATGCTGACGCATTTCAACAGCGCCCTGGATGATTTTCGCTTCGACGGCAAGATCGGGAAATTCGAACTGAACATGCCGCAGTTCCAGCTGGATATGTCTGCAATGGACTTCGAGGGCGAGCAGCAGCTTACCGAATACGGGTTTTGGAGCGGCCGGCAGACAGGGCATTTCGGGGGTCTGCGCATCGATGTCCCTGACCGGGCCGGCATAGCTCTCGGGCCCATGACATGGGATGGGCATATTAGCGTCGCGGGAGCCGCGGTCGAAGAAGACGTAGTGTTCGAAATGGAGCGCCTGGAGATCGCAGGGTGGCAGGGTGGCCCGCTCGTGTTGAGTGCAAGAATCGGCGGGCTCAACGCCCCGGCGCTGGGCGAATTGCTGCACAGCTTGCAGTTAATAGCCGGGCACCAGGAACCGGGCGAGGAAGCACAGGCCGAGATCCTGGCGGCCGTACAGGCGCTGCTGGCAAGTGGACCGGACATGCATTTGCGGGAACTTAGATTCGGTACGCCCGACGGCGATCTGCTGTTCACGGCCCATGTGGTTTTTCCTGAATCAGACCCCCACGGGCTGGGTGCGCTGATCCTGGGTCTGGACGCCACCGCCAGCTTGCGTCTGCCAACAGCGCTGGTGGACAGACTGGCCGCCCTCAATCCCGATGCCCATGCGCAGCTGCAAGGCTTGCAGGCCGCTGGGCTGTTGCTTTTGAATGATGACCACCTCAGCCTGGATGCCGCGCTCAAGGGCGGACTGCTCACCATCAACGGCCAGCCTCTGCCGCTGCCTATGAGTTTCTGAACACCGCTCAGGCGTTGCGAATATCTTCCAGTCGGTGGCAGGCAGCCTCACTGTCATCGAAGGGCCTGAGACCCGGTCGACTGGCGGCACACTTGTCCGCCGCCCAGGGACAGCGCGTTCTGAAACTGCACCCGGACGGGGGGTGCAGGGGCGAGGGCATCTCGCCAGCCAGCGCTTCGGGCAGACGCTGGCGCTGGCGCCGCGGGTCGGCGATCGGTACTGCAGCAATCAGGGCACGGGTATACGGATGCGCGGGCCGCGCAAACAATGCAGCAGCCGGAGCCTCCTCCACCACCCGCCCGAGGTACATCACCAGTACCCGATCGCTGATGTGTCGCACAACCCCGAGGTCGTGGGCGATGAACACCAGCGATAAGCCCAGTTCCTCCCGCAAACGTAACAGCAAGTTGATAATCTGCGCGCGCACCGAAACATCCAGCGCGCTGACCGGTTCGTCGCAGATAATCACGCGGGGCTCAAGAACCAGGGCCCTGGCGATGCCGATACGCTGGCATTGACCGCCTGAAAACTCATGGGGATAGCGGTTCAGAAACTCCCGGGATAAACCGACCTGTTCCATGGCTTTGCGCACGCGGGTTTCGCGGTCTTTGCGCAACATATCCGGAAAATGCACCTGCAACGGCTCGGCGATGATTTTGCCGATGCTCATACGGGGGTTCAGCGAGGCGAGCGGATCCTGAAACATCAACTGCAACTCCCGGCGACGACGGCGCAGGGTCCGGCTGTCAGCATGGTTAAGCGGGTGCGACAGAAAACTTACGACGCCGGCACTGGCCGGCACCAATCCCAGCAGAGCGCGAGCCAGTGTCGACTTGCCGCACCCCGACTCACCCACAATCCCCAGGGTCTCACCCGCAGCCAGCTCGAAACTGACGCTGTCAACCGCGCGCAGGCGCCGCGGCCGACTCATCAGGCCGACCCCCGGCACCTCGAAATCAACGCTCAGGTCCAGCGCCGTGAGCACGGGAGCGCTCATGATGCGCTTTCCAGGTGGCAGGCGCTGGCATGCCGACCGGCCAGCCGGTGCACTGCGGGCCGCTTGTCTGCACATACTGCAAAGCGGTGTTGGCAGCGCGCATAAAAGGGGCAGCCTGCCGGCAGCTTGCGTAAATCGGGCGGGTTCCCGGGTATGGCCGACAAAGTTTTGCCCGGCTCGTGCTCCAGGCTTGGCATGGAGCGCAACAGCGCCTGGGTATAAGGATGCCGCGCAGCATAGAAAATGTCCTCTGCGGCCCCGCTTTCCATGACCTGGCCACCGTACATCACCAGCACGTCGTCACAGCTGCCCGCAACGACGCCCAGGTCGTGGGTGATCAGGATAATCGCGGTGCCGAATTGCGCCTGCAAGTCCCGTAACAAAGCCAGGATCTGCGCTTGCACGGTCACATCCAGCGCGGTGGTCGGCTCATCGGCGATCAGCAGATCCGGGTCACACAGGAGCGCCATCGCAATCATCACGCGCTGCCGCATGCCGCCGGAAAGCTCATGGGGATAGCGCCTGAGACGCGTCTTTGGATCGGCAATGTGCACCGCACTCAGCATCTCCACACAGCGACGCCGCGCCGTGTTCCGGTCCATACCTTGATGCAGCCGCAGGACTTCCAACATTTGTGTTTCGACCGTCAAATAGGGGTTGAGGCTGGTCATCGGGTCCTGGAAAACCATGGCAATGCGTCGACCGCGCAGGCGATTCAATCTCCCGGGCGGCAAATTCAGAATCTGCTCGCCATCGAAACGCACCCTGCCCTGCGCCCGTCCGCTGGCCCCCAGCAGCCCCATCATGGCCAACACGCTTTGACTTTTACCCGAACCGGACTCGCCGACGATGCCGAGAGTGCGGCCTTTGTCCAGACTAAAATCCAGCCCGTTGACCGCATGCACCGCGCCGTCCGGCGTGTCAAAACGAACCTGCAGATTTTCTACTTCAAGCAACATTGCTAGCGGTCGCGCGGATCCAGCGCATCTCGCAGACCATCGCCGATAAAGTTGAAGCAGAACAGCGTGGTGGCCAGAAAGCCCGCCGGGAAAATGAGCATCCAAGGGGCGCTTTCGAGCTCCTGGGTGCCCTCGTTGACCAGTGCGCCCCACGAGGTGAGCGGCTCCTGCACACCAAGCCCCAGGAAGCTCAGAAAAGATTCCACCAGGATTACCCGGGGAATGGTGAGCGTCACGTACACCATAACAATGCCCAGGAGATTGGGCACGATATGTCGCCGGATGATGCTGGCGCTGGACGCTCCGAAAGATTGCGCGGCCTCCACAAACTCGCGATGCTTGAGACTCAGAGTTTGCCCGCGGACGATGCGCGCCATGTCCAGCCAGGTGATCGCGCCGATGGCAACGAAAATGAGCAACAGGTTGCGACCAAATACCACCATCAGCAGGATCACGAAAAACATGAAAGGCAGGGCGTACAGGATATCCACGACGCGCATCATCAGGCCGTCGATGCGGCCCCCGAGATAGCCGGCCGTTGCGCCCCAGGACACGCCGATCAGGAGGCTTACCAGAGTACTCACCAGACCCACCATCAGCGACACCCGTCCGCCGTAAAGGGTACGAACGAACAGATCGCGGCCCACGGCATCGGTGCCGAACAAGTGCCAGTCCGAGACCGAGGGCGGCGCGGAGATGTGACCAAAATCAGCATAATCGTAGGCATGCGGGCTCAATAGCGGACCCACCACCACCACCAGACTCATAAGCGCGAGCAGGGTGATGCTGATCATGGCGGCCCGGTTTTGCAGCAGGCGCCGCCGGGCATCCTGCCACAGGCTGCGGCCCGTAAGCGGTTCAGACGATGCTGCCAGCACCGGGGCGGCGTTCATTTGTGCCGCACCCGCGGATCCAGCACCGCATACACGAGATCTACCAGCAAGTTGAAGAGAATGATCAGCACACCAAAAAACACCACCACGCCCATGACGAGTGTGTAGTCGCGATTGAGCGCTCCCTGCACAAAATAACGGCCCAGGCCGGGCAACCCGAAAATCTGCTCAATCACCACCGATCCGGTGATGATGCCTGCCGTCGCTGGTCCGAGGTAGGAAACCACCGGCAGCAGTGCCGGCTTCAGGGCGTGGCGCAATACCAGTTGACGCAGTGGCAGACCCTTGGCGCGGGCCGTCCGTATGAAGTCGCTGTGCAGCACTTCGATCATGCTGCCGCGGGTCAGGCGGGCGATATATGCAATTTGCGGCAAAGCCAGAGTGACAACCGGCAATATCATGTTGGTCAGGTGCAGGCTGCTGCCGCCAAGCCCGCCGGCAGGCAGCCATCCCAGGTACACGCCGAAGACCAGAATCAATAGCGGCGCCATGACAAAGTTGGGCACCGATATGCCGGTCATCGCCAGGGCCATGGCCCCGTGATCTGCCAGACTGTTTTGCCGAAGCGCGGCAATTACACCGATGAAGACGCCCAGCAACAGGGCCAGCAGCATGGCGCTGGCGCCCAGGCTAAGTGACACGGGAAAACCGGCAGCGATGAGTTCGCCGACCGTGTAATCCCGGTACTGAAACGACGGACCGAAATCTCCCTGCAGCAGATTTCCGAGGTAGCGCAAAAACTGCCGCGGCAGCGATTCGTGGAGATGATAGGCGCGCTCCAGGTTGGCTTCGATTTCCGGCGGCAGGTTGCGTTCGGTGTCGAAGGGCCCGCCTGGTGCAACGCGTACCAGTACGAAGGTCAGCGCCAACAGCAGCAACAAGGTGGGAATTGCGCCCAGCGCCCTGCGCAAGGAATAGCTCAGCACGGCCGCGTATTTCCAGTAATCATGGCGTGCGCGATCATAACACCGCACCCCGCCCGGAAAGGGTCAGTTCTTTTCTATGCGGTAGTACCGTGACTGGTCGCGGTTCATCACATTGGGCACGTAACCCTTTACCCAGGGTTTGACCAGGTGTTTGCTGACCGGGAAATAAAGCGGGATCACGGGATAATCCCCCAGCAGGACGCGCTCCGCTTCGCCCAGCAGGGCGCTGCGCGCCCGCATGTCGGTTTCCACGGCCGCCGCGTCCAGCAGCCGATCGTAGCGGGGGTTTGCGTAGGCCGCGTCATTCTGGCCATGCTCTGAATGCATGATTTCCAAAAAGGTGTTGGCGTCGTTGTAATCACCAACCCAGCTGAAACGAAAGACCTCCCAGGCCTCGCGATTCTTGCGGGTTTGCAGGAACACTTTCCACTCTTCGTTAACCAGCGTTGCCTCCACCCCGAGCACCTGTTTCCACATGGCGGCGATGGCCACCGCAATCTTCTTGTGATTCTCTGAGGTGTTGTAGCGAATCTCGGTTCTGAGCGGCTGGTCGCGTGAGTACCCGGACTCGGTGTACAGCGCCTGTGCCATGGCAATACGCTGGGAATCCTCCAGCCCGGACCATGCGTAGCTTTGCGATTCATGCCCCGCCACGCCCGGCGGAACGAAGCCATAAGCGGGAACCTCGCGGGTACCGGTCACCTTTTCCACCAGCACCTTGCGGTCGATGGCCATGCTGAGCGCCTGGCGCAGCTTCGGCTGGTCTTCGAATGGCGGTTTGGAGAGATTCAGAATGTAGTAATAGACGCTTAGGTAAGGGGCGGATTTCAGCTCATCCCCGAGGTTTTCCCGTATCCAGCCAAGCTGCGTGGTAGGAATGACAAAGGTGTAGTCCAGCTCGTCTGCACGATAACGCTTGAGCTCGGCATTGCGATCTTCCGTGTTGTAGTAATACACGGTATCGATGGCGACGTGCTGGCGCTCCCGATAGTGGGGGTTCTTGACAATCTTTACGTGGGACTGTGCGACGAACTCGTCCAGCCTGTACGGCCCGTTGCTTACCAGATTGCCCGGGCGCGTGAACTTGTCGCCATGCGCCTCCAGGCTGGCGCGGTGCACCGGATAGGCGGATGCGTGCGTGAGCAGCCCAAGAAAATACGGCGTCGGACTGGCCAGCCGGATCCGCAGGGTATGGTCGTCCAGGGCCGCAACCCCCAGGGCGCTGGGCGGCAATTCGCCGGCAATGACTGCAGCCGCGTTTTCGATGGGCTTGAGGAGCTGGGAATAGGACGAGGCCGTGGCCGGCGTGACGCTGCGGCGCAGACCGAACGCGAAGTCCTCTGCCACCACCGGGTCGCCGTTGGACCAGCGCGAGTCGCGATGCAGGTAGAAGGTATAAGTCAGCCCATCATTGCTGATGTCCCAGCGCTGCGCGCCTGCGGGGCGCAGCTCGGCGCTTACCGTTTCGCCCACCAGGCCCTCGAACAGGTCGCGCAGGATCTCTGCGGAGCCAGTGCCCTCGGAGCGATGCGGATCCAGCGAGTCAGGGTCGCCACCATTCCCGCGGCGAAACACCTTGCCCTCGCCGGCAGTGCCGGCTTGCGGGCCTGCGCTGGCGGGCGGCTGTGGGTTCTTCCCGCAAGCGGCCAGCTGCACCATGCAGACAAGCAAGCAAACAATTGAGGAACGAATGTTCAGGATGCTCTGCGTCGCGGCTGGCGTTTTTTCAGGTGCACCAGCAGCAAGGAAATCGCCGCCGGTGTAATGCCGGGAATGCGCGCAGCCTGCCCCAGGGTTTCCGGGCGACGCTCATCCAGTTTCTGGCAAACCTCGCTGGAGAGGCCGCGCACGGTTTCGTAATCGATGTCGGGCGGGAGCAGCATGTCTTCGTTGCGACGATTGCGATCAATTTCTTCGCGCTGGCGATCTATATAACCCGCGTAACGCGCTTCGATTTCCACCTGGCGTTCGACGGAGCGACACACCGTTTCCAGCAGCGGCGCCTCGATGCCTTCGGGAGGGATCAAGGGCCCCACCCGGGGAATACTCGCAACACTCGCGTAGTCGACACCGGGGCGCTTGAGCAGCTCCAGGGCACTGCTTTCCCGGGAAAGCCCGCCACCAAACACGGCGCCGGCAAGGTCCGCCGGCACGTCTTTGGGCCGCACCACAAGACTGGCGAGGCGCTGCGTTTCCGCCGACACGGCATCGCGACGCGCCGCAAATATCCGCCAGCGGTGTTCGTCTACCAAGCCGAGTTGGCGACCCACCGGTGTCAGCCGCAGGTCCGCGTTGTCCTCTCGCAAACTCAGGCGGTATTCGGCGCGGCTGGTGAACATCCGGTAAGGCTCGCTGGTTCCCCGGGATATCAGGTCGTCTATCAGGACGCCCAGGTACGCCTCGTCGCGGCGCGGCCACCAGGGCGCTTTGTCCTGGACCGCGAGGGCCGCGTTGGTACCGGCCAGCAAGCCCTGGGCTGCGGCTTCTTCGTAACCCGTGGTGCCATTGATCTGGCCGGCGAAATACAGCCCGCTGATGGCTCGCGTCTCCAGCGAATAGCGCAGGTCGCGGGGATCGAAGAAATCGTATTCGATGGCGTAGCCGGGGCGGGTAATGTGGGCTGTTTCAAAACCCCTGATGCTGCGCACAAACTCAAGCTGCACTTCAAATGGCAAGCTGGTGGAGATGCCATTGGGATAAAGTTCGCGGCTGTGAAGACCTTCCGGCTCCACGAAAATCTGGTGCGAGATCTTGTCGGCAAAACGGACTACTTTGTCTTCGACGGAAGGACAGTAACGCGGTCCGACGCCGTCGATGGCGCCTGAATACATGGGAGAACGATGCAGGGCCGCACGGATGATTTCGTGGGTTTGCTCGTTGGTATGGGTGATATGACAAGGCACCTGGCGCGGATGTTGTCCCGGATGCCCCACGAAAGAAAACACCGGCCGCGGATCATCGCCTGGCTGCTCTGCCAGTTTGCTGAAGTTAACGCTGCGGCCGTCGATGCGCGGCGGCGTGCCGGTTTTCAGTCGACGGACGCGAAACGGCAGTTCCCGCATTCGGCGTGCGAGCCGGTTGGCAGGCGGGTCGCCGGCGCGGCCTCCCGGTGAATTTTCTTCGCCGACATGGATGCGCCCGCCCAGGAACGTCCCCACGGTCAGGACCACGGCGGGCGCCTGGAATACCAGGCCCCCGGAGGTCTTGACGCCCCGCAGCCTGGTGCCCTCGATGACGAGATCGTCCGCCGCCCCCTGGAACAGGCTGAGTCCCGGCTGGGCTTCCACCAGGCGTCGCACCGCGCTGCGATAAAGCGAGCGGTCTGCCTGAGCCCGGGTGGCGCGCACGGCCGCGCCTTTGCGCGCGTTGAGGGTGCGAAACTGGATGCCCGCGGCATCAGCCGCCCGGGCCATGATGCCGCCCAGCGCATCGATTTCGCGTACCAGGTGGCCCTTGCCGATGCCGCCAATGGCAGGGTTGCAGCTCATTTGCCCGATGGTCTCGATATTTTGCGTAAGCAATAGCGTCCGGGCACCCAGCCGGGCAGCCGCCAGCGCAGCCTCGGTGCCGGCATGGCCGCCACCGATGACGATAACGTCAAATCGGGCTGAATCTCGCATACACTGTAAATACTGCCGGAAAAAGGTGGCGGTATTTTATTCAGCTGGCGAAACAATAACCAGCACGATCAGTGCCTGTGTGCGCCTGGTGGGAACCCGCAAGCTACAATGTTTTGCAATCCCCACCATGAAATTCGGGCATTTAATGCGTAAAATCCGGCCGTCTTTTACTGACTCCAACAGACCAAAGATAGCGGGAGCAAGATAATGGCGAAGAAAATTGAAGATATCGAGGGTGTGGGCCCGGCATACGGGGCCAAGTTGCGGGCGGCTGGATGCCGTAGCGTGGGGCACCTTCTGGACATGGGCTGCACCAAGCAGGGCCGCAAAAAGATTGCCGAGAAGACCGGCCTCAGCGAAAGCAACATTCTGAAGTGGGTAAATCATGCCGACCTGTTTCGCGTGAAAGGCGTCGCAAGCCAGTACGCCGAGCTGTTGGAATGTGCCGGAGTGGACACGGTGAAGGAACTGCGCAACCGTAACGCCGACAACCTGGCTGCAGCCATGGCTGATATCAACAAGGCCAAGCGCCTGGTTCGTAATGTGCCAAGCGCAAAGGTAGTAGCCGGCTGGGTCGCACAGGCCAAGATCCTGGCACCGATGGTCAAACACTGATACCAGGCTGAAATATCAAACAAGGCCGCCTCCGGGCGGCCTTTTTCATTGCCCGGGGCAGCGCCCCTCTCTATGATGGCTAACCCATGCCGGACCATCCCCACAATTGCTGGTGGTCGCTTGCTTTGCTGTGGGTCTTGCTGCTGCAGTCCCCGCCTGCGAGCGGCGCCGATACGCTGCAACTCGACGACTGCGAGATTATTGGCGCCGGAGGTTACTCCGCAATGTCTGCCCGGTGCGGTTATTTCCGGGTGCCGGAAAACCCCGACGCGACCGATGGTCGCAGCATCGAGTTATTCGTTGCCCTGGTGCCGGCACAGACTGAAGAGCCGCCGGACGATGCGTTCACTTTTCTGGCCGGCGGTCCGGGGCAGGCAGCAAGCTCTGCTTTCGTAGACCTGCAGCACGCCTTTGAGGGCGTGCGACGCGACCGCGATATTTTGTTGGTGGACCAGCGCGGCACCGGCAAATCCGCTGCCCTTGACTGCCCTCAGGATGAGCCATTGATCGGCGGAAAACCTGCCGGGGACGCGGTGTTACGCTCGGTGCAGGAATGCCTGGATGGCCTGCAGACTGACCCCCGGCTCTATACCACCAGCATCGCCGTCGATGATCTCGACAGGGTGCGTGCCGCCCTGGGCTACGAGCAGCTCAACATTTACGGCGGCAGCTACGGCACGCGTGTCGGACTGCATTACCTGCGCAAGTACCCGCAACGGGTGCGCAGCCTGATTCTCGACGGTGTGGTGCCTGCGGATATCAACCTGGGGCCGGGCATCGCATTGAGTGCCCAGAGAGCGCTGAACAAAGTGTTCGAACGCTGCGCCGTCAACGCGGCATGCCAGTCGACTTTTCCGGACATGCAAGGGCAGTTTGAGGAGCTGGCGGCCGAACTGCTGCGGGAAGAGCGCAAGCTGCGGCTCACCGATCCCCTTTCGGGCCAATTGCGCGACCTTAGCTTTGACTATGACCGCTTTGCCATCACAATCCGCTTGCTGAGCTACGCGCCGGAAAGCGTTGCGCTCATGCCGCTGCTGCTCGACGCAGCAATTAGCAGGTCCCACCTGGAACCCCTGGCTGCCCAGTCCCTGATGATCGAGAGTGCCCTCAGCAGCGCCCTCAACTTCGGCATGCATAATTCCGTGGTCTGCACCGAGGACGTGCCGTTTTACAGTGATGCCGACACCGACCCCCGAACGCTGCAGGATACTTACCTGGGCACCAGCCAGCTGCGCTTGCTGCAGGACATTTGCTCGGTCTGGCCCGCAGGTAAAATAGACCCGGGGTTCAAGTCCCCCGTGGTGTCCGCGTTGCCTGTACTGCTGCTCTCGGGGGGCGCTGATCCGGTCACGCCGCCGGATTATGCCGAGCGCGCCGCGCGCACGCTCTCCAACCATCTGCACCTGGTAGGTAAGGACATGGGCCATATACTCGCGCCCGTTGGCTGCCTGCCGCGGCTGATATCGGAATATGTGCAGGCGGCCGAAATTCGGGACCTGGACATAGCCTGCGTGGAAAACATCGAGCCCATGCCGTTCTTTACTTCTTTCGCTGGCCCCCAGCCGTGATTGAAGTACAGGGCCTGCGCAAGTCCTTCGGCAAGGTTGAGGCCCTCAAGGGCGTCTCTTTCGAGGCGCGGGACGCCTGCATCACCGGGCTGCTGGGTCCCAATGGTGCCGGCAAATCCACTACGCTGCGAATCCTTTATACGCTCATGAAGCCAGACGGTGGCAGCGCCCGCGTCGACGGCCATGATGTGGTTCATGAAGAGCTGGCCGTGCGCAAGCGCATGGGCGTGCTGCCCCATGATGCCGGCCTGTATCCGCGCCTTTCGGCACGGGAAAACATCGAGTTTTTCGGGCGCATGAACGGTCTGAGCGGCAAGGCGCTGGCGGCCCGCACCGACCAGGTCATAGAGATGCTGGAGATCTCCGAGTTTGCAGGGCGCCGCGCCAAAGGCTTTTCCCAGGGGCAGCGCATCAAGGTGGCCCTGGCCCGGGCCATGGTGCACGAGCCGCGCAATATTCTCCTTGACGAGCCCACCAATGGTCTTGACGTGATGGCCACAAGATCCTTACGCACGCTGATCCGCAGGCTGCGCGACGATGGCCGCTGCGTGCTCTTTTCAAGCCACGTGATGCAGGAAGTCGCCGCCCTGTGTGACGAGATCGTGATCATCGCAAACGGGCGGGTGGTGGCGAGCGGAACCCCCGACCAGATTCGCGCCGAAACGGGTGAGGAAAATCTTGAAGATGCTTTCGTCCAGGCCATCGGAACCGGTGAGGGCCTGGAATGAAGCGCGGCGGGTTAATGACGGTCTTCAACAAAGAGGTCCACGATAACCTTCGAGATCGGCGCACCCTGCTGTCAGCGCTTTTTTTCGGCCCTCTGTTTGGGCCCATATTCTTTGCCGTCATCATGAGCATATCGCTGGAGCTGGCGATTTCTGATTCCGAGCAGGCCCTGGAGATTCCCGTTGCAGGTGCCGACAACGCGCCCAACCTGGTGCGCTTTCTCGCCCAGAACAACCTGGACCCGAAGCCGCTCTCGCCCGGTGCTTCTGCGCGACAACTGGTCAGCAGCGGCGAGCAGCCCATGGTGCTGGTCATCCCGGACGGCTTCGCAGATCAGTTCAAGGCGGGGCGGCCGGCCTTGCTGCAGCTTGTGACCGACCAGTCGGATCGCGATACGGCCAAGGACGTGCTGCGGGTTTCTTCGGTACTGGAGTCCTACCAGACCCGCATTTCCCTGTTGCGACTGCAGGCCCGCGGCATCAACCCGTCGGTGGCCCTGCCGGTGCTGATCAGCGAGGTTGATGTTTCGACGCCCAGCGCCCGGTCGGTGCTGGTGTTGGGCATGGTGACTTACTTTTTGTTCTTTGCCACCCTCATGGGCGGGCTTTATCTTGCCATCGACTCCACGGCTGGTGAGCGGGAGCGCGGATCCCTTGAGCCCCTGCTGACGCTGCCGGTATCCCGGGCCAGTTTGCTTGGCGGCAAACTGGCGGCCACCTGTGCCTTTATGACCCTGTCGTTGCTGCTGACCCTGCTGGCCTTCGCGGTCAGCCTTTCTTACATTCCGCTGGAACAAGTCGACATGTCGGCAAATTTTGGCTGGGATGTGGTGTTGCGGGCCTTTTTGCTGGTGCTGCCATTTGTGTTTTTTGGCGCCTCCCTGCTGACGCTGGTCGCCAGTTTTACCCGCAGTTACAAGGAGGCCCAGAGCTACTTGTCTTTTGTGCTGCTGGTGCCAACCCTGCCTATCGTATTTGCCGGCTTGTACGCACTGGAGTCCACCGCCGTGCTGATGCTGGTCCCCAGCCTGGGCCAGCACCTGCTCATTACCGAGCTCATGAAGGGCGAAGCATTGAATCTGGCACATGCCGCAATTTCCGCCCTCAGCACCCTGGGGCTGGGTGGCCTGCTGGCAATAACGGCAGGCCGGCTTTACGGGCGTGAGAGCATCCTGGGCTAAGGGGCCGCGGTATGCGGCTCAGAATTCGATGCCGTAGCTACCGGCCTTGAGGCATTTTTTGACCATCAGGCTCAGGGAGCGATCGGCAAGGTCTGCCACCTGAAATTCCTGGGGCCGCTGGCCCTTGGCGTCCATCACGATATAAACCCGCGGTTGCAGCTGTGCCTCGCGGTTTTGCTGGATGACAAAGCCCACCCGGCCATCGGACAGCTCCACCAGGGAGCCCGTGGGATAATAACCAAAGGCCATGGCAAAGCTGTTGATGATGCCGGCATCAAAATCTTCATCACGCTGGCCCTTGAGATAACGCATGGCCTCGTAAGGCGTGGCGCGACGACCATAACTGCGCTCGCTGATCATAGCGTCAAACATGTCTACCACCGCTGCCGCGCGCCCCAGCAAGGGTATGCTGTTGCCAGCCAGTCCACCGGGGTAACCCGAGCCGTTGTGGCGCTCGTGGTGATTCGCTACCAGCTCCAGCAGCTGGCTGTTTTCGGGGTCGGCCTTGGAAATGATTTCCAGGCTGTAAGCCACGTGGCGGCGCAGCTGGTGTATTTCTCCGGAAGTCAGCGCCAGGGCGCTGGTGCGATTCAGCAGATCACTGGGAGTCCGGGTTTTGCCGATATCCAGCAGGGCGCCGCCCAGGGCCAGCGTTTCCAGCATCCCGCGGGGCAGCCCCATTTCACGGCCCAGCGCAACGCACATAACCGCGCAGGCCACGGCATGGCGATAGAGGTAGTCGCCGCTCGCCTGGGTGCGCACCAGGTACAGCAAGGCATCCGGCATGCGCTCAACGCTGGCGATCAGCGGCTCTGAGGCTTTCTTGAGATCAGAGAGGTTTTTCAGGTCGCCGGCGCGCGCCAGCTCGAAGGCACGAATTACCGCACTGCGAAACTCGGCATGGGCCGTTTTCGCCGAGCGAAACTCCTGCTCGGTAGGGTGCGCGTCCTCGTATTGGGTTTCCCCGGGCTCGGCGCTGGCAGGCGCCTGCTCAGTCTGCCGCGCTCTCTTTTCAAAATATTCCTGGTAGCCTGTTCGGTCATCGCTGCGCTCCGTGTCGACGAAAACGTACTCGCAGCTCTCGCGCAATTGCTGGAGGTCTTCTTCCGAGGCGACGCGAAAGCCGCGAAACGGAAAATCCGTCTCGATCCACGGGCGGTCCAGATAAGACACATACATGCCAACCCTGAGCTCCTCAGGGTTCAGGATAACTGTTGTGCTGGGGTCAAACTTTTCCGATTCCACGTGCGTCGCTCCAAAGCAGGCTACCCGACTAAGCGCAATGGTGGTGCAAACGGAGCCGTAACGGTGTGATACAAATCAAGTTTTCACATAATTACCCGGCAGTCGGGCAATTTATCGCCGTGGCATTGGGGATTTTGGAAAAAAATGTGACGCGCATCACAGTTTCATGGCGGCTGCCCGGCGGGCCCGCCGCGGCCCGAGGCCAACCGCGAGTCTGCCGGTCAGACGGCCTTGGAAAACCGGCCGGCTGTGGAGCCGTCCTTCAGGTAGGTATCGAACACCATGGCAATGGGGCGCAAGAAAAAACGCCCGCTGTCGGTGACCCGGATTTCCTGGTTGCCCAGGCCAACCAGCCCGTCCGCCGCCAGCGGCTCGAGACCGGCCAGCTCGCGGGCGAAGTAATCGGCAAAATCGATGTCGAAGCGCGCCTCGATGTCAGCATATGGCAGCGTGGCATGACACATCAGCGCCTGGATCACGGCGCGCCGGATGCGATCGTCGCGACTGAGGCGCAAGCCCCGGGCTATGGGCAAATGACCGGCGTCGATGGCCGCGTAGTAATCCGCCAGGGCCTTGGCGTTCTGGCTGTAGCCATCTGCCATTTTGCCAATGGCCGTAAGGCCCAGCCCCAGCAAATCACACTCCGCATGGGTGGAATAACCCTGAAAGTTTCTTTGCAGGCTGCGGTCCCGTTGCGCCAGCACCAGTGCGTCATCCGGCAGCGCGAAGTGGTCCAGGCCGATATATACATAACCGGCAGCGCTCAGGCGGCGAACCGTCTCGGCGAAGATTTCCAGCTTCTCTTCTGCGTCGGGCAAATCAGCCGCATCGATCAGGCGCTGCGCCCGGAACAGGTTGGGCAGATGTGCATAGTTGTAAACCGCGAGTCGCTCGGGCCGGGCCGCTATGATCTGGTCTAGCGTCCGGCTGAAGCTGGCGACACTCTGGTGCGGCAGCCCGTAGATCAGGTCCAGAGACAGGGCGCCAAAGCCCGCAGATCGCGCACCCTCTATGGCAGCCAGAGTCATTTCAACCGGCTGCAGCCGGTTGATCGCGGCTTGCACCCTGGGGTCCAGGTCCTGCACGCCAAAGCTCACGCGATCGAAGCCCTGCTCCCGAAGGGTCGGCAAACAGTTGGGGCCCAGGGTGCGCGGATCGATCTCGATGGAAAATTCCCGCTCCGAGGGCGCGGCGAAACCGAAACTACTTTCCAGCGCCCGCATCAACTGGGCCATTTGTTGCGCGCTCAGGTAGGTTGGCGTACCGCCACCAAAATGCAGCTGTCGAAGCGGCCGACCGCTCTCCAGCAGCCCGGACTGCATTTCGATTTCCCGGTGCAGACGCTCCAGGTAGGCTCTGACTTTTTCCGGGTGCCGGGTCACGATCTTGCTGCAGGCGCAGTAGTAACAAAGCGAAGCACAAAATGGCACGTGCACGTAAGCCGCCAGGGGCTTGCGCGGTTCCGCGGTATTGCTGCGCTCACACAGCGCGCGGTAGTCGTCCCGGGTAAATTCTTCGGTGAACTGGACGGCTGTGGGATAAGACGTATAGCGGGGCCCGGGGCCCTCGTAACGTCGAATCAGGTCTTTATCAAACGGCGCGGTCATGGACATAAGGGGTTCGCGGCAATAACCGAAGGCAAAAAGTCTACCGGGCGCGGTGCGCCTGCGGCAATGGGAATCGGCGCATGGGGGTAAGCATTTTCCCTTATTGCTCCGGGCGCCCCGCTGCCTGGTGCGGTCCGGTTTGCAATATCACGGCCTCACTTGCCGATGCAAAAATCCTGAAAAATCCTGCCCAGCAAGTCGTCGCTGGTGAATTCACCCGTTATCTCGGCAAGCGCCTGTTGGGCCAGGCGCAGCTCTTCTGCCAGCAGCTCGCCCGCCCTGCCCCCCTGCAATTGTCGCCGGCCCGCTTCTGCATGGGCCCGGGCCGCGGCCAGCGCTTGCAGGTGGCGGCGGCGCGCACTGAAGGCGCCAGCCTCCGGTTCCCGGTAGCCCATCACCTCCTTGAGGTGCGCCCTGAGGGACTCCATTCCGGCACCGGTTCGCGCCGAAACGTTCAAGGTGTTTTCGCGGCCCGCAACCGTGCCGGGCGGCTCGCCGGTCAGATCGATTTTGTTTCTCAGCAAGGTTACGGGCACCTCGCCCGGAAGCTCGTCACGCAGACGCGCGCGTTGTGCCGGCTCCCCGCTGGTGGCATCGCTCACCAGCAGAACCAGGTCGGCCGAGCGCGCCGCCGAGCGTGCCCGGCGCACCCCCTCTTGCTCCACCACGTCTGCTCCGGTTCGCAGGCCGGCGGTGTCCACCACATGCAAGGGCATGCCGTCGATCTGAATCTCTTCCCGCAGCAGATCTCGCGTCGTGCCCGGCAGGTGCGTGACGATTGCCGCGTCGCGGCCCGCTAGCTGGTTCAACAGGCTGGACTTGCCCACGTTGGGTCTTCCCGCCAGCACCACGGTCATGCCTTCTCGCAACAAACGGCCCTGGCGCACACCCGCCGCGAGCCGATCAAAGCGCCCGAACACATCCTGCAGCCGCGACTCCAGCGCAGTATCAGAAAGAAAGTCCACCTCCTCCTCGGGAAAATCGATGGCCGCCTCCACGTACATGCGCAGCCCCGTCAGCGCCTCCACCAACTCATGCACCTGGCTGGAAAACTCGCCCTGAAGCGAACGCGCTGCCGCGCGTGCCGCCTCCGCCGAGCCGCTGTCGATGAGATCGGCGATGGCCTCCGCCTGCACCAGGTCCAGGCGGTCATTAAGAAAGGCCCGCAAAGAAAATTCTCCCGGCCCGGCCATGCGTGCGCCCAGGGCCAGAACGCGGGACACCAGGAGATCCATGACCTGCGGCCCACCATGGCCCTGGAACTCCAGTACGTCTTCGCCGGTAAATGAATTGGGGGCCGCGAAGAACAGCGCGATGCCCTCGTCCAGCATCTGGCCGTTTTCGTCCCGGAAACGTCTTAGCGTTGCCTGGCGCGGCGCCGGGCACGCCCCCAGCACCTGGGTGGCGACGGACTGCGCCAGCGGGCCCGAAACCCGCACGATGCCGACCCCGCCCCGCCCCGGGGGCGTGGCGACCGCAACAATGGTTTCTGCAGGGGCGGCGTCGGCCGACACGGTCATGCCAGGCTCCTGTGATGCGTGGTCGGCAAAGATAGCAGAAGCGCTCGCTGCGCGGTGTGCCCGGCCTGTTGTCGGACCAGAGGCCGATGGCCCCGCTGCCGGGGCGGTCTCGGACGGAACATTGGCGGGGCCCTGCCGCCCCACCCGGTGGGTGCTGTTAGCGCTCCGCCTCCACGACCCGGTTGATGTGCCACTGCTGAGCAATGGACAGGAGGTTGTTGACCAGCCAGTAAAGCACCAGGCCCGAAGGGAAAACCGCCATGAAGGCGCCCATCATCAGGGGCATGGCCAGCATGACCTTGGCCTGCACCGGGTCGGTGGGTTGCGGATTGAGCTTTTGCATCGCAAACATGCTGATGCCCATCAACACCGGCAGTATAAAAAACGGGTCCCTGGAGGACAGGTCGTTGATCCACAGCACCCATGGCGCCTGGCGCAACTCCACGCTCTCGATCAGCACCCAGTACAGCGCAAAGAACACCGGCATCTGCACCAGCAGCGGCAGACAGCCTGCCGCCGGATTGGCCTTCTCTTCTTTGTACAGCGCCATCATGGCCTGGCTGAGTTTTTGCCGGTCGTCTTTGTAGCGCTCCTGTAACGCCTTCATGCGTGGCTGCAGCTTGCGCATCTTGGCCATCGAGCGCCCGCTCGTCTCGGCCAGCTTGTAAAAAACAATCTTGATGAGCAGGGTCAGGAGAATGATCGCCCAGCCCCAGTTGCCCACCACGCCGTGGATTTTGTTCAAGACCCAAAACAGCGGCTGTGCAATGATGGACGTGAAGCCATAGTCCACGGTCAGGGTCAGCTTTTTTCCAACCGCGGCGAGCTGATTGTGCAGCTTGGGCCCGATGAAAACCCGCTCGTCAAACGTCGTGCTGCCACCGGCCGGCACTTCTCGCGCCGGGCCCAGGGCGCGCAGCAGGAAACGATCGCTTTCCAGCAGCATGGCCTCCAGCCGATACGGGCTGTCCCGCGGCGGGATGGTGGCCACGAGGAAGTGGTGCTGGATGAGCGCCAGCCAGCCCTCTTGGGTGGTGACCTGCCACGGGCCCTCCTCGAGGTCGCCCGCATCGAGCTTTTCATAACGTTCGCCGTCGAACACGGCCGGGCCGCGATAGGAATAAGACTCCACCGAAGCAAACGAGCGCTCTATGTTGCGGTTGGCCCGAATCAGCTGCACATAGTCGACGCCCCGCCAGGGGGCCGGCCCGGCGTTATCCAGGCGGGTTTCGATTTTGACCAGATAGCTGCCCCGGCTGAAGCGATAGGTGCGGGTGGCCGACAGCCCCTCTCCTCGCCAGCGCAACACCACGCTCAGCGCTTCCTGCCCCGGCTGCAGGCGGTACTCTTTTTGCTCGGTTTCCCAGCGGGCGCGGTGATTCGGTTCCTCCCCGCCGTTCGCGGCCCGCAGGCCGGCCTGCACCACGAAATAGTCCTGGTCGATATCCAGCAACACGACGGGGTCCTCGGGTCGGGATTTTTCCAGCGGATACCCCCGCAAGGCCGCATACACCAGCGCCCCACCCTCGTTGGCGATGCGCAAATCGAGCACGTCCGTCACCACGCTCACCAGTTCTGCGGGAGGCGTCTCGGTGCTGACAGCGGTCACGGCCGGCGCAGCCGGCGGCGCCAGGTCTTCGAGGCCGGGCAGCTCGCCATCCGCCGGCGCCTGGCCCGCGGGTTGCGCGGCTTGCGGCTGGGGTTGCTGGCCGGTGGCGGGCGCGTGGTAGTCCTGCATCCAGGCCTGGTAGATCAGGAACAAGACCAGGGCGAATGAGGCCCACAACAGGAAGCGCTGATTATCCATCCCGGCGGCCCCCGGGAACCATGTCGACGCCGCCGGGGTGCCAGGGGTGGCAGCGGGCTATGCGCCGCACTGACAGCCAGCCGCCACGTGCGGCGCCGTGGCGCGCCACGGCTTCGGCCGCATATGCGGAGCAGCTGGGATAAAAGCGGCAGCGCGGCCCAAACAGGCCGCTGAACAGGCGCTGATAAATGCGGATTAGGCGGGTGATGACTCTGCGCACTTTCGGCTCAGGCTCCGCAGGAGCTTTGTAAGGCTGGTGTTGAGTTCCCCCGGCGCCGCTTCTCCCGCCCCGGGTCGCGCCAAAACAACGACATCGATATCTCCAAGCTCATGCTGCAGGTTCCGAAAACTTTCCCTGGCCGCCCGTTTTATGCGGTTGCGCCTGACCGCGTTGCCGGCTGCGCGTGCAGACACCACCAGGCCCAGTCGCGCACGGCCGTGGTGGTTGGGCCGCGCCAGTAGCGTGAAGCGTTGGTCGGCCGCTCGCACGGCTTTGTCGAATACGGCCTGGTAGTCGGCGGCATGCCTGAGTCGACCGCTGCCGGGAAGCCTGTTGCGCCGAACCGCCGGGTTGGCGGGGCTTACGGGCAGAGCCGCGCCCGGCCCTTGCGGCGGCGGCGATTAAGAATAGCGCGCCCGCTTTTCGACGCCATCCGGGCCCGAAAGCCGTGCGTCCGTTTGCGGCGCAAATTGCTTGGTTGAAAGGTGCGTTTCATGGTTCAGCCCGGCGCTTGATTTCTGATTGGGGTGTCGCGGGGTTTTCGGCCCCCCGAAACGGCCGGCAAGGGTACCGGTCGGCCCCGGGGGTGTCAACCGGGCGCCGTCGCTGCGAGCAGCGTTTTTGCCTGTGGATAAGCGCGATCAGCACGTATACACTGGAGCGCTTTCCGCGGCTTCCGCCACAATAGCATTCAAACAAGGGAGCAGGGGTGCAGACAACCCTTTGGAACCAGTGCGTACGGCAGCTCCAGGGCGAGGTGCCAGAGCAGCAGTTCAACACCTGGATTCGGCCGCTGCAGGCGGTTGAAGAGCCGGGCGTATTGCGGCTGCTCGCCCCCAATCGTTTTGTGGTGGATTGGGTGCGGGAGCATTACCTGGCTCGCATCTCAGAGGTGGCGGTGCGCGCGGCCGGCGACAACAGCCAGCAGGTCATGCTGGATATGGGCCACAGCAGGCCGGCGCCGACACCGGCCGCGCAGCCGCCAGCCGCGAGCGGCGCGCCGCGGGGCCCCATTGTGGGCGCGCGCTTGAACGCTGAATATACCTTTGCGACCTTTGTCGAGGGCAAGAGCAACCAGCTGGCCCGCGCTGCCGCCACGCAGGTGGCGGAGAACCCCGGCACCGCCTACAACCCGCTGTTCATTTACGGCGGCGTCGGGCTGGGCAAGACCCACCTGATGCAGGCGGTGGGCAATGCCATCAGGGAGCAAAGCCCCGGCGCGAGCGTCGCCTATGTGCACTCCGAGCGCTTCGTGGGCGACATGGTGCGGGCGCTGCAGCACAACACCATCAACGATTTCAAGCGCGCCTACCGGTCGTTGGACGCGCTGCTCATCGACGACATCCAGTTCTTTGCGGGCAAGGAGCGCTCCCAGGAAGAGTTCTTCCATACGTTTAACGCGCTGCTGGAGGACAACCAGCAAGTGATTCTGACCTGTGATCGCTACCCAAAAGAAGTCAGCGGGCTTGAAGAGCGGCTGAAGTCGCGATTTGGCTGGGGGCTTACGGTTTCGGTGGAGCCGCCGGAACTTGAAACGAGCGTGGCCATTCTTATGAGCAAGGCCGCGGCGACGGGCATCACCCTGCCGGAAGAAGTGGCGTTTTTTATTGCCAAGCGTATCCGCTCCAACATTCGCGAACTGGAGGGGGCCCTGCGCAGGGTCATTGCCAGTGCACACTTTACCGCCAAGACCATCACCATCGATCTCGCCCGCGAGGCGTTGCGAGATTTGCTGGCGCTCCAGGAGCGGCTGGTGACTATCGACAATATTCAGAAAACCGTGGCGGAATACTTTAAAATTCGTGTCGCCGACCTGCTGTCCAAGCGCCGCAGCCGGTCCATCACCCGCCCGCGCCAGATTGCCATGTCGCTGGCGAAAGAATTGACCAACCACAGCCTGCCCGAGATCGGGGACGCCTTTGGGGGTCGGGACCACACGACGGTGCTCCATGCCTGCAGGAAGGTGAAGGAGCTGCGCGGTTCGGACACGCGGATTCGAGAGGATTATCTCAACCTGTTGAGAACGCTGACCACTTGATGTGGATAAGCTGTGTTCGCAACAATCACGAATAGTTATCCACAGGCTGTTACCAGTTTGCGGGGCCCAAGACAACAGGGCTGTACAGAGAAAGAGTTTTATAACTTGTTGAAATTAATAGGGGTTTTTTGGTTTTCCACACTGAACCGGGGCCTCTTTAAATACAATAAAGATATATATCCAATATATATAAACAGGTGAGTTCATGAAGTTCAGCGCCCAGAGAGAAACCCTCCTTGAACCGCTCCAGGCCGTGATCGGCGTAGTGGAGCGGCGCCAGACCATGCCGATTCTGGCCAACCTTTTGTTGGTGGTAAAGGGCGACCGCCTGACGGTAACCGCGACGGATCTCGAGGTGGAGCTGGTGGCGGCTGCCTCAGTGGAAGGCGCCGAGGACGGAGAGATTACGGTGCCCGGACGGAAGCTGGCGGATATTTGCCGGGCCCTGCCCGACAAGGCAAAGATTGCCGTGTCAGTCAGCGATGAAAGGGCGACGGTGACGTCGGCGCGGAGCCGGTTCAGCCTGGCCACCCTGCCCGCCGGGGAATTCCCGACGGTGGACGATATCGGGGTGGAAACGGAGCTGACCCTGGAGCAGGAAGCGGCGCGGCGGTTGTTTGAGAAGACACACTTTTCCATGGCCCAACAAGATGTGCGGTACTACCTGAATGGGCTGCTGCTGGAGGTAGACGGCAAAACCCTGCGGGGCGTGGCCACGGACGGGCACCGATTGGGTTTGTGCGAAGTGGCGCTGGAGAAGGGCCAGGGCGCACAGCAGGTGATTGTTCCCCGCAAGGGGGTGCTGGAGCTGCAGCGGCTCATCGGAGGCGGCGGGTCGCTGACCCTGGGTATCGGCGCCAACCACATCCGGGCTGAGCTGGGCGACATCCGCTTTACTTCCAAGCTGATCGATGGCCGGTTCCCGGAATACAGCCGGGTGATACCGGCCGCGGAGGGCCCGGCAATTCACGCGGACCGGGAGGTGCTGCGCCATGCGCTGCAACGGGCGGCGATTCTTTCCAATGAAAAATACCGGGGCATTCGCCTGGAGGTGGGCACTGAGCGGCTGGTAATCCAGGCCCACAACCCGGAGCAGGAAGAGGCTGAGGAAGAGGTGGAGGTGACCTACACCGGGGACCCGCTGGAAATCGGGTTCAACGTGAACTACCTCCTGGATGCCCTGGCGGCGGTGGACAGCGAGGAAGTGGAGATCTGGCTCAAGGACTCCAACAGCAGCTGCCTGATCGCAGCGCCCGGCGATCAAAGCTGCGAATATGTTGTGATGCCGATGCGGCTGTGACGGGCTGCGCCCGGGCGCTGGCCCTGCCGCGTTTCACGTGAAACGGCCGAGCGACCCCCCAAACCCCCAACCGACCCCGCCGTGCTGCTGAGGGAGCTCAGAATCAGCAATCTGCGCTGCATCGAGGCGGCCTGCCTGGAGCTGGGGCCGGAAGACAACTATGTGTTCGGCCCCAACGGGGCCGGCAAAACAAGCATCCTGGAGGCCGCCTATTTCCTTGGGCGGGGCCGGTCCTTTAGAACCCACCGCGCCCAGCGCCTGGTGCGGGGTGGGGCGGGCTGTTTTGAGGTGGTGGGGCATGTGCGCTGGGCGGAGCACGACGTGGTGCTTGGGGTGCGCGGCGGCCCCGGGGGCATCGAGGCCCGGGTCGGCGGGGAGCCGGCTGGCGGGCTGGCGGACCTGGCGGAGCGCCTGCCGGTGCAAATCATCGACCCGGAAAGCCACAAGCTGGTGGAGGAGGGCCCGGGCCACCGGCGGCGTTTTGTGGACTGGGGGGTGTTTCACGTGAAACCCCGGTTTCTGGGCGCCTGGCGGCAATTTCGCCGGGCCCTGAAACAAAGAAACGCCGCCTTGCGCCAACCGGGGGCAGACCCGGACACCTGGAACCCGGCCCTTTTTGCTGCAGCGCAGCAAATCACCGAGATGCGCAGGGAATACATTCAAAAACTCGCAGCAGGGCTGACCGCGGCGGCCCAGCATTTGCTGGGCCAGAATGCCAGCGTGGAATACACCCCCGGCTGGCCCGCGGACCTCGATCTGCCAGCCGCCACCGCCGCCAACGCCCAACGCGACCGCCAACGGGGCATCACCCACGCCGGACCTCACCGGGCAGACCTCAGGATACGCCTGGACGGCAGCCCGGCCCGAGACCGGGTTTCACGCGGGCAACAGAAACTGCTGGCGGCGGCGCTGATTCTGGCCCAGCTCGACGTGCTGCAGGACGCCACCGGCAGAAGCGGCTTGCTGCTGCTGGATGATCCTGCGGCGGAGCTGGATGCTGGCGCCCTGGAGCGCCTCATGGAGCGCGTTGCCGTCATGGGCACTCAGCGCCTGGTCACCGGTCTGGACAGCCGCGGCCTGGCGCCTTCGGGCTGCGCTCGAAGCTTTGCGGTGAGCGCGGGGAAGGTGGTCAAGCTGGTATAATGCGGCGGTTTGGCCCCACGAAAACCCGAGACCACAAAATCTATGGCTGAAGGCAAACAATACGATTCCAGCGACATCAAGGTTCTCAAGGGCCTGGAGGCGGTTCGCAAGCGGCCGGGCATGTATATCGGTGACACCGATGACGGCACCGGCTTGCATCACATGGTGTTCGAGGTGGTGGACAACTCCATCGACGAGGCGCTGGCTGGACACTGCAGCACAATCACCGTGACCGTCCACGCCGACGAGTCGGTCACGGTTACCGATGATGGTCGCGGCATCCCGGTAGACACCCACCAGGAAGAGGGCCGTTCCGCCGCCGAAGTGATCATGACCGTCCTGCACGCCGGCGGCAAATTCGACAACAGCTCCTACAAAGTTTCCGGCGGTCTGCACGGCGTCGGCGTGTCAGTGGTCAATGCCCTGTCGGAACAGCTGACGCTCACCATTTACCGTGGAGGCAATGTTCACCGCCAGGAATATCAGCACGGCGAGCCGCTGGGACCGCTGGCGGTGACCGGCGAAACGCAGCGCTCGGGGACCACGATACGGTTCAAGCCAAGCGCCAAAACCTTCACCAACATCGAGTTTCATTATGATGTGCTGGCCAAGCGGCTGCGGGAGCTCTCGTTCCTGAACTCCGGCGTGCGCATCGAACTAATCGACGAGCGCAACGAAAAACACGACGTGTTCGAATATCAGGGCGGCATCAAAGCCTTTGTGGAACACCTCAATCGCAACAAGACGCCGATTCACGAAAGCGTCGTGCATTTTTCCACGGATCGTGAAGACACCAATGTCGAAGTGGCGCTGCAATGGAATGACTCGTGGCAGGAAAATATGTTCTGCTACACCAACACCATTCCGCAGCGAGACGGCGGCACCCATCTTGCCGGGTTTCGCAGCGCCCTGACCCGCACCCTCAAAAATTACATTGACCGCGAGGGCCTGGCAAAAAAAGAAAAGGTGAGCTTCTCCGGCGACGACGCCCGCGAAGGCCTGACGGCAGTTTTGTCCGTTAAGGTGCCGGACCCCAAGTTTTCCTCACAGACCAAAGACAAGCTGGTGTCGTCGGAGGTCAAGGGCGTGGTGGAGTCGGCGCTGGCAGAAAAGCTCGACGAGTTTCTCCTGGAATCACCCCAGGAAGCAAAAGCCATTGTCGGCAAGATGATAGAGGCGGCACGCGCCCGTGAAGCGGCGCGCAAGGCCCGGGAGTTGACCCGCCGCAAGGGCGCGCTGGACGTTGCGGGGTTGCCCGGCAAGCTGGCGGACTGTCAGGAAAAAGACCCGGCGCTGTCGGAAATATTTATCGTGGAGGGCGACTCCGCCGGCGGCTCTGCCAAACAGGGCCGCGACCGGCGAACCCAGGCCATCCTGCCGCTGAAGGGCAAGATCCTCAATGTGGAAAAAGCCCGCGTCGACAAGATGCTGTCTTCCGCCGAGGTTGGCACGCTGATAACGGCCCTGGGCTGCGGCATCAGCCGTGAAGAATTCGACCTGGAAAAGCTTCGCTACCATCGCATCATCATCATGACCGACGCCGACGTGGACGGCTCCCACATCCGCACTTTGCTGCTGACGTTTTTCTACCGGCAAATGCCGCAACTTATCGAGCACGGTCATATCTACATCGCGCAGCCGCCGCTGTACAAAGTCAAGAAGGGGCGGCAGGAGCAGTACGTCAAAGACGATATGGAACTGAACGCGCTGCTTTTGAATTCTGCTGTGGACAAGGCGGCATTGCATGTGTCCGCAGATGCGCCCGCCATCAAGGGGCCGGCTCTCGAGGGCCTGGCGCGCAAGTTCATGGAGGTCGAGGCGCTGGTGGAGCGCTGGTCGCGCCGTTATGACGAGCGCGTGTTGCGGGAGCTGGTTTACATGTCCCGGGTGGCGGCCGAGGAACTGGAGGATGTCGATGCCATGCGGGACTGGGCTGCGGCCCTTGAGAAGCGGCTGGCATCCGGCGCAGCCCGCAACGGCGCGGCCCGGTACCGGGTGGGCGTGGCGGTAGACGCCGACCCTGAAAAAGGCTTTGAGCTGCAGGTAAGCCGCAAACATCACGGCGCCACCACCAAGAAAAGCATTCAGCGGGAGTTTTTCGAATCGGCGGAATACCGGCGCATCGCCGAGCTGGGCGAAGAGCTGCAGGGCCTCGTTGGTGCAGGCGCCTTTATCGAGCGGGGCGACCAGCGCCTGGACATTAACAATTTTGGTGAGGCCATGGGCTGGCTGATGGCCCAGGCGAAAAAGGGCCAGTCCATTCAGCGCTACAAGGGCCTGGGGGAGATGAACCCAGGACAGCTGTGGGACACCACCATAAACCCGGAAACCCGCCGGCTGATGCGGGTCCGCATTGAAGACGCCGTTGCGGCAGACGACATCTTCACCACCCTGATGGGCGACCAGGTCGAGCCCCGGCGCCACTTCATTGAGCGCAACGCGCTCTCGGCGAGCAACATCGACGCCTGATGCGGGCGCCAACCTGGCGACGCATCAGGCGCTCGCACCGGGGCGGCTGTGCAACAAGGCCAGGCGCCCCTCGATCCACTCCTGGGCTTCGCGGTTGATCGCCCCCGGCGACCGACCATATGTTTCTATGGGGGGGCCAATAAAAACCTGGACGGTACCGGGATACTTCATGAAACTCCGGCGCGGCCAGAAATCGCCCGCGTTGTGGGCCACCGGCAGAATTTTCTTCCCGGCCTCACGAGCCAGCACCGCACCGCTCAGCCCGTAACGCCGGGTGGTTCCCGGCGCCACCCGGGTGCCCTCGGGAAATATCATTATCCACAGGCCTTCGCGCAACCGTTCCCGGCCCTGGCGCACCACCTGCTCCAATGCCGTGCCGCGGGCTTTGCGATCGATGGCAATGGGTTTTAGCTTGAGCAGCGCCCAGCCGATAAAAGGCACCCACATAAGCTCATGTTTCAATACCCAGCACTGGCGCGGAAACAGCATGAGTTCGGCAATCGTCTCCCATACCGACTCATGCTTGAGATAGACCACGGTGTTTTCGGCGGGGATGTTTTCGGTCCCGTGCACCACGTAATCAAGCCCGACCACATGTTTCAGCAGCCACAGGAACTGTTTGCCGAATGACAACACGATGCGGTAGGCGCTGGCATGGGGCAGCCAGAACAACAACACCAGCGCGCTGGCATGGGCCAGGACCGACACCACCGCCAGCAGCATAAACAGCGACGAGCGCAGAAAGACAACGAGCCTGTTGGTGCTCGTGGGGGGCATCAGCGGCCCGTCAACAGGAGCTCGGCCACGGCCGCAAGATCGTCCGCCACCGTAACGTCTTTGGGAGCGGCACTTTCGCTTGTGCGCCCGTTGCCGGTGCGCACCAGATAGGCGCGGGCCCCCACGGCTGCGGCCGCCTGGAGATCCCGCAAAGAATCGCCCACGATCACCAGATCGCGGGCGGGCACGGAGTAAATGGTCGCCAATTGATTTAACAAACCCGGGCGGGGTTTGCGACACGGACAGCCGGCATCGGGCAGGTGTGGGCAATAGACGATCTCACCGAGCTCGCCGCCGACGCCGGCGACAGCACGCCGCATCTTGTCGTGAATGGCATCCAGTGTCGCAACGTCCAGATAACCGCGGCCCACGCCGGACTGGTTGGTGGCCACGGCGACTTGCCAGCCGCCGGCGCTCAGACGCGCAATGGCCTCGAGGCTGCCGGGCAGCGGATTCCAGTCGCCGGGGGCCCGGATGAAGTCGGGCGACTCGTGGTTGATCACGCCGTCGCGATCCAGCACCAGCACGCTCATGTCACGCGGGCGACAGCCGGGAGATGTCGGCAGTATCGGTAAACAACCCGTGCAGACTGTCCAGCAGCGCCAACCGATTGTTGCGCAGCTGCGGGTCGTCGCACATGACCATCACGTCATCGAAAAACCGATCCACCGGCGCGCGCAACTCCGCGAGCTCCTGCAAAGCTGTCGTATAGCTGCCGCGCTCAGCCGCAGTTGCGACCCGTGGGGCAACCGCCTGCAGCTGCTCGTAAAGCCCGCGTTCCGCCTCTTCTTCAAACAAGCTCGGATCGCTGGCGCCAGGCCACTGGCCCGGCGCCTTCCTGAGAATATTGGCAATGCGCTTGTTGGCGGCGGCCAGCGCCGCGGCCGCATCGAGGCCCATAAATTCCTGCACCGCCAGAATGCGCCGGTGAAAGTCCAGCGGACGGGTAGGGCGGCGGGCCAGCACCGCCTCAAACATTTCCGGTGAGATCGGGCTGTCCTCAGCCTCGAGGTAATAGGCCCTGAGTCGCTCCAGCATGTAATCGAGAACGGCGCTTTCAATGTCCGCCGGCGCGGCGGCCCGGTCCGGGCACAGGGCCACGGCCTCTGTGAGCAATGGCCGCAAATCGATTTCCAGTTCGCACTCGATGATGATGCGCAAAACACCCAATGCTGCGCGCCGCAGGCCGAAGGGATCACGGGTACCGGTGGGCGGCTGCCCGATGGAAAAAATGCCCGCCAGCGTATCGACCCTGTCGGCGATGGCGAGGGCGCGCCCGGTTGCGGTCACCGGCAGTCGGTCACCGGCATGCCGGGGCAGGTAGAGTTCCTCTATGGCGGTTGCCACCTCCGCCTCTTCGCCGTCGGCCAGGGCGTAGTAACGTCCCATGATGCCCTGTAGCTCCGGAAACTCCCCCACCATGCTGGTCACCAGGTCACAGCGCGACAGCAAGACCGCGCGCTCGGTTGTTTCCCCACGGGCACCGCAGTCGGCCGCTATGCTCGCGGCCAGCACCCGGACCCGGCGCGTTTTATCCGCCAGCGAACCCAGGCGCTCCTGGAACAGCACACCCTCCAGGCGCTCAAAGCGCTCGGCAAGGGGCCGCTTACGATCTTCCCGGTAAAAAAAGGCAGCATCCGCGAGACGCGGCCGAACCACCCGTTCATTACCTTCTCGAACCTGCTCGGGCCGCTTGCTTTCGATATTGGAAACGGCAATAAATGCCGGCAGCAGTTCACCGTCGTTGCCGCGCACAGGAAAATAGCGCTGATGGTCCTGGAGGGTGGCGATCAGGACCTCTTCCGGTAAGCTGAGAAACTCTTCGGGTATGGCGCCGCTTATGGGCTGCGGCCACTCCACCAGTGCGGTGACCTCATCCAGCAGTTCGTCGTCTGTCACCGCCTCGCCCCCTGAAGCTGCCGCCGCCTCCCTCACCAGCTTTTCGATGCGGGCGCGGCGGGCATCAAAATCGGCCAGCACGAACCCGCGCGCTTCCAGCAAAGCCGGATAGTCGCTGGCCTGGCCAAGCTGCAGGGGCCCGGGACCATGGACGCGATGACCATAGGTAAGGCTAGCGGACTCCACGCCAAACAGCCTTGCCGGCACCAGGGTCTCGTCCAGCAGCATGACCAGCCAGTGTACCGGCCGCACAAATTCTGCCTCGCCCGCGCCCCAACGCATTCGGCGGGGAATGGGCAGCCGCTCCAGCGCCGCCTGCACGATACCCGGCAACAGCTCTGCGCTGGGCGCGCCGCGTTCCATGCTGCGAAAGTAAAGCCAGGCACCTTTGGGCGTCTCGACCCGCTCCAGTTGGTCCACCTCGACCCCATGGGTGGCGGCAAAGCCGGTGGCTGCACGGGTGGGATTGCCGGCCTCGTCAAAGGCGATTTTAACGGGCGGGCCGCGGTGCTCCGCGGCCCGTTCCGGCTGACCGGCAGCCAGCCCCTGAACGCGAGCCGCCAGTCGGCGCGGACTGGCGAAGGGCAGCACCGCAGTGTATGTGAGTGCAGCATCGTCCAGTCCACGCTCCAGCTCGGCAGCAAAGGCCAGCATCAATCGGCGCAGCGCTTTCGGCGGCAGCTCTTCGGTGCCGATCTCGACCAGGAACTCATGGGTGGCGGGCATACTTGTGGCCTTTAATTATCAGACGCCGAGGCCAGCAGAGGAAAGCCCAGCGCCTCGCGGTTCGCGTAGTAAGCGCTGGCCACGGCCCGCGCCAATTCACGCACGCGCAGAATGTAGCGCTGGCGCTCGGTAACGGATATGGCGTGCCGCGCATCCAGCATGTTGAAGGCATGGGATGCCTGCAAAACCCGCTCGTAGGCAGGCAGGGGCAAGTCCTGATCCACCAGGGCGCGGCTTTCGGCCTCGCACTGCTCAAAGCGTGCAAACAGCGCCGCGGTATCAGCCACCTCAAAATTGTACTTTGATTGCTCTACTTCGTTTTGATGAAAAACTCCGCCGTAGGTCACCCTGCCCTGGGGCCCCTCGGTCCACAGCAAGTCATAAACAGACTCGACATCCTGCAGGTACATGGCGATGCGCTCCAGGCCATAGGTAATCTCGCCGGTGACCGGTTTGCAATCCAGCCCGCCGGCCTGCTGGAAATAGGTAAATTGGGTGACCTCCATACCATCGAGCCACACCTCCCAGCCCAGGCCCCAGGCGCCCAGGGTGGGGGACTCCCAGTTATCTTCAACGAAACGAATGTCGTGAACATGGGGATCTACACCGAGGGCCGCCAGGGATTCCAGATAGACGGCCTGTATGTCCGGCGGGGACGGCTTGAGGACCACCTGAAACTGGTAGTAATGCTGCAGACGATTTGGGTTCTCGCCGTAACGGCCATCGGTCGGCCGCCTGCAGGGCTGCACATAGGCGGCGTTCCAGGGCTCAGGGCCGATGGCGCGCAGAAACGTTGCGGGGTGAAATGTGCCCGCGCCCATTTCCATATCGTAGGGCTGGAGAACCACGCAGCCATGCCGGGCCCAGAAATCCTGCAGGCTGCGAATCAGGTCCTGAAAGGTCTGAGGAGCGGGGAAATTGTCTGTATTTGTCATGAACGTGTTGCCATCTGACGAATAAAAGCACCGATCAAGCAGGCTCGCCACCCTCTGGCCAGCGCCAAAAAGCCGCCAAAAAAAAGCTTGCACCATTTGGGGGCAGTGGTATCCTTGCCGCCCCATAGTGGTGCACGTGTTCGTTCCCACCGTTTCCGGGGCCAAAGAGGGGCCGCCGGTGAATCGGCAGGCGGCCATTCTGCCTAAGTGGGGCGAATCATGCACTAGTCGAGGTCAAGCGCGTGGCCCGCATGGCGGCCGCAACAAGACAATTTAACCCATGCTCCGGAGGAACCATTGATGAGCTCGTCAGACGTTTTCAAATTACTGAAAGAAAAAGAGGTGTCCTTTGTGGACCTGCGCTTTACCGATACCCGCGGTAAGGAACAACACGTGACCATTCCCAGCAGCGTGGTGGACGACGATTTTTTCGAGAACGGCAAGATGTTCGACGGTTCCTCGATCTCCGGCTGGAAGGGCATCAACGAATCGGACATGATCCTGATGCCGGAGCCCGAGAGCGCAGTTATCGATGTGTTCAGCGAGGACAGCACCCTGGTATTGCGTTGCGATGTCATTGAGCCCACCACCATGCAGGGCTATGAACGCGATCCCCGCTCTGTTGCCAAGCGCGCCGAGGAATACCTTAAGTCCACCGGCATCGCCGACCAGGCTTTCTTTGGCCCGGAAAACGAATTCTTCGTGTTTGATGATGTGCGCTGGGGCAGCGAGATGAGCGGCGCCCATTACAAGATCGATTCCTCCGAAGCCGGCTGGAATTCCGAGAAGGTCTATCAGGACGGCAACTTCGGGCATCGCCCCGGAGTCAAGGGCGGATACTTTCCGGTGCCCCCGGTTGACTCCCTGCATGACATTCGCTCCGCCATGTGCGTGGCGCTGGAAGAAATGGGCCTGAAAACAGAGGTGCATCACCATGAGGTGGCCACAGCAGGACAGTGCGAAATCGGCGTGGGCTTCAATTCGCTGGTGCGCAAAGCGGACGAAGTGCAGATTCTGAAATACGTGGTTATGAATGTTGCGCATGGCTATGGCAAAACGGCCACCTTCATGCCCAAACCATTGGTGGGCGATAACGGCAACGGCATGCACGTGCATCAGTCGCTGGCCAAAGATGGTAACAACCTGTTCACCGGCGACAGCTACGGCGGCCTGTCGGAAACGGCGCTGTTCTATATTGGCGGCATCATCAAACATGCGCGCGCCCTGAACGCCTACACCAATTCACGCACCAACAGTTACAAGCGACTGGTGCCGGGCTTTGAGGCGCCGGTGAAACTTGCCTATTCGGCCCGTAATCGTTCGGCGTCGATTCGTATACCTTTCATTGCCAACCCCAAGGCACGCCGGATCGAGGTGCGCTTCCCGGACTCGACCTGCAACCCGTATTTCGCGTTTACAGCCCTGTTGATGGCGGGACTGGACGGGATACGCAACAAAATTCATCCAGGCGATCCCATGGACAAGGATCTTTACGATCTGCCGCCGGAAGAATCCAGCGATATTCCCGAAGTTTGTTACTCGCTGGAGGAGGCGCTGGATGCCCTGGACGCGGATCGCGAATTCCTCAAGGCCGGCGGAGTCTTCAGCGACGATGCCATTGACGCCTTCATCGCCCTGAAAAGCGAAGATGTCACCCGGTTGCGCATGACCACCCATCCGGTGGAGTTCGACATGTACTACAGCCTCTGAAAAAGCCGGGCCAGGCGGCGCCGCGCGGAATTGTGCGGCGCCGCGCCGGTCTCAATATTTGGTGAGTTGGCCATGCAGCCCTTATTCTGTAGCCATGAAAGTACTCAGCGGATTATTGTTAATTTGCCTGTGCCTGCCGGCTTTGGCGGGAACCTATCGCTGGGTGGACGAAAACGGTGTCGTGCACTATTCCGATCGACCTCGGGAAAATGCCGAGGAAATCACGATTCGGGGCGCACAAACATATTCTGCGAGGCCAGGCGTGCGTCCGAGCAGCGGGGCACCTGCGGCGGCCTCCCCGGGGGAAGCCGAAGCTGCGGGGATTTATCAGAGTTTGACCATAGTGAGGCCCGCCGAGCAGGAAACTTTCCGGAACATCGGCGGCCAGCTGCCGGTAAGCCTCAGCCTGGTGCCGGGTTTACAGCGGACCCACAGCATTCGGGTGTATTACGACGGGCAGCTCATCTCCAGCTGGCCGTCGCAGGGCCTCAGGCATACCCTGACGGATGTATATCGCGGTGAGCACAATCTGCGAGCTGAAGTGGTGGACGAACAGGGCAGCCAGGTGGCTGCCAGCGAAACCGTTACGTTTTTCGTACACCAGACCAACCTTCTTAACCGGGTACGCAACTAGGCACAGAACCCCGGCGCATGGTGCGATCTGGTGCTGAGCCGCGCCGTCAATATTCCTGAATTGCTGGGCAGCAGCCCGCCAGTCGTGAGAATCCGCGAGTCTTTCGAACAGCTGGCGGGCGGCCGCACACCCATCCTGCTGGTGGGCGAGCAGGGCACTGGCAAAGAAGAAACTGCGCGGGCCCTGCACCGGCACGCTGGCGGGACGCTGCGCGCTTTCGTGGTGGCGGATGTGAGCGAGACAGCGCCGGCCGAGATCGAGGGACTGCTGTTTGGCGAAAGTGCAGCGTTCATGCGCGCCAATGCCGGGACCGTTTATTTTGACGAAATCGGCGTCTTGATCCCGGCTTTACAAGCCAAGCTTTTGCGCGTGCTTCAAGAGGGCGAGTTCTATCCCGTCGGCCACAACAAGCCGGTGAAGACCGGCGCGCGCATCATGGCGGCCACCACCCAGGACCTGAAAACCCGCGCCAGCGCCGGGCTCTTCAATCAGCGCCTGCTGGAGGCGCTGTCCGCCAACCGGATGATCCTGCCACCTCTGCGACACCGTCGCAGCGATATCCCGGGCCTCATCAAACATTACCTGGCGCTGGAGGCCAAGGAACTCAGTATCATGGCAAAAAGCATGACTGAAGCGGCGGTTCAGAAGCTGGTGGAACTGGACTGGCCCGGCAACCTGCCACAGCTGGAGAGCGTGTGCCGACGCACCACGGCATTCACCGACGGTCGTCTCATTGATGTCGATGATTTACCCGACGATCTGTGGAGCAAACCGCAAAAACGCAGCGACGGCTGGTCGGGCGCCCTGGACAAGTGGGCGCGCCGGGCGCTGGACGAGGGGCAGGTGGGTATCCTGGATATCGCGGTGCCGGAGCTGGAGCGGGTCATGATTCGGGCTGCCCTCGACAAGAGCGGCGGCCAGCGCCAGGAAGCGGCGCGACTCCTGGGCTGGGGCCGCAATACGCTGACGCGCAAAATCAAAGACCTCGAAATCGACGCCGACTGAGACCGCCTGTTTTAGCCTGCGCCGCAGGTTTCTACCGCCACCTGCCCGGGGTGCAGCGTGCCAATCAGTTCGCTGATGTTCTGCATCTGGTGACGAACCAGGTAATCGCGCATGCCGTCGTTGATTTTTTTGCAGATCAGGGGATCGTAAAACAGCGCGGTTCCTATGCCCACGGCGTGGGCCCCGGCGATGAGGAACTCCAGCGCATCGGCGGCGGTGTGGATGCCTCCCTGGCCGATTATGGGCACACCATGTTTGCTGGCCACCGCGTGCACCTGGTGCACCTTGAGCAGGGCAATGGGCTTGATGGCCGGTCCCGAGAGCCCACCCTGGATGTTGCCGATCACCGGCTCGCGCTTTTCCACGTCGATGGCCATGCCCATCAGCGTGTTGATTACGGCAAAGGCATCGGTGCCCGCATCGATGCAGCGCTGCGCGTTGCCGGCAATATCCGTTTGATTGGGGGACAGCTTGGTGATCAGGGGTTTTTGGGTGACCTTGCGGCAGGCGGCCACCACCCGCGCCGACATGTCCGGGTCATTGCCAAAGGCCACACCGCCCTCTTTCACGTTGGGGCAGGAAATGTTGATTTCCATGGCATCAATGGGTGAGTCGTCAAAACGCCGCGTCACGGCCACATACTCTTCTATGGTGGAACCGCAGACGTTGGCAATGAACCGGGTTTCGGAGAAATCCAGCGTCGGGAGAATTTTTTCAACCACATGCTGCGCCCCGGGGTTCTGCAATCCGATGGCGTTCAGCATCCCCATGGGCGTTTCATAAATACGATGCGGCGGGTTGCCCAACCGCGCCTGCTCCGTTGTTCCCTTGAGGCAAACCGCGCCCACGTCCCGGTTGGTAAAGCCGGCGACCCGTGTGTACTCTTCGCCAAATCCCACGCAGCCGGAAAGCAGCACGATGGGTGAAGCGAATGACATGCCGCAGAAGGTGCTGGCCAGCGGATTTCCGGAGGCGTTGGCAGCGGTGTCTGACATGGATTTTCCTGGAAGCGAGCGAAGCAGGCGTTAATCCCGCATGTATCACGTCATTCTATACGAGCCAGAGATTCCGCCAAACACCGGCAACGTGATACGCCTGTGCGCCAACACCGGCTGCGATCTGCACCTGGTGGAACCGCTGGGGTTCGAGCTGGATGACAAACGCCTGCGGCGCGCCGGACTTGATTATCGCGAATATGCCAGCATCACCAGCAGTGCCAACCTGGAACAAGCGGTACGAAACGCCGGCGGCGGGCGCGTGTTTGCGGTGTCCACCCGCGGCAGCACGCGCCACGATGAACCGGATTATCGGGCTGGCGACATTTTCTTGTTCGGGCCCGAGACCAGGGGCTTGCCCCAGGCGGTCCTGGATGCCTTGCCCGCCGCCCAGCGCCTGCGCATCCCCATGCGCGAGGGCAATCGCAGCCTGAATCTTTCCAACGCCGTGGCTGTGGTGATCTTCGAGGCCTGGCGCCAGGCCGGCTTTGCCTGAGCCATGCCCCGGCAGTTCCGGCGGGCCAGTAAGCGGAGTCGGTTGGCGTTATCATCTGGCCACCTGGTGCAGGGGGACAGCGAGTGAAAGCAATCGACTGGGGCGGTCTCGGCGCCGTGCGGGAGTGGACCGACGTGGATGCCGGGGTGTTCGCAGCCCAGATCGCGGTGCGTAACCAGCCGGCGGTTTTGCGCGGCATCGCTTCCGCATGGCCGCTGGTGGGCGCCGCCCAGTCGGGCGCACCATCGTTTTGTGATTATGTGCGGGGGTTTGGCGAGCAGCACCCGGTGGAGGCGTTCGTGGCGCCCGCCACCATCAAGGGCCGCTTTTTTTACAACGAGACCCTCGACGGGTTCAACTTCCAGCGCCGCAAGCTGCCGCTGGGGGAGCTGCTCGACACCTTGCTGGCACACCTCGACGACCCGCAGCCGCCCTGTATTTATGCGGGTGCCATTCCGCTGCAGGAAGGCCTGGCAGGAATACGGGAAGCCAACCCCATGCCGCTGGTCGCGGCGGACCGCAGACAGCTGGTCTCCATCTGGATCGGCAACCGCGGGCGGGTGGGTGCGCACTGGGACCTGCCACAGAATATAGCGGTGGTGGTGGCGGGACGCCGCCGCTTCACCTTGTTTCCCACCGACCAGATTCCCAACCTCTACGTGGGGCCGCTGGAATTCACCCTGGCCGGCCAGCCCATCAGCCTGGTGGATTTTCATGCCCCGGACTTGGAGCGTTTTCCGCGCTTCAGAAAAGCGCTTGAGCACGCACAGTCCGTGGAGCTGCATCCGGGCGACGCCATTTATATTCCCAGCCTGTGGTTTCACCATGTCGAGGCCCTGGAGCCGCTGGGCGGGTTACTGAACTTCTGGTGGCGCGACGCCGAGCCCTGGATGTTTACCCCAAGACTCACCATGCTGCACGCCCTGCTTTCCATTCGTGATATGCCCGAGGGTGAGCGAATGGCCTGGCGCAGCCTGTTCGATCATTACATTTTCAAGGTGAACGGCGAGCCCATGGCGCACCTCCCCCAACAGGCGCGCGGACTTTACGGGCCGATGAACGATGAGCGACTGAATCAGATTCGCGCAACGCTGTTGCAAAGCCTGGGCGTCAAGCTCAAAAACTGAGGCCTGAGTTCAGTGGCGAGCCACCCGGAAGGGTTGCCGGCGCAGGTAGGTAAGGCTGCGCCACAGCCACTCGGCGGGGCCGAAGCGAAAGCGCGTCAGCCACCAGGGACTCCACAACAGCTGTGCGAACCAGATGCCCAGTATCACCCACCAGAGATTGAAGCGGCTGACCTGGCCGAAGAGCCCGAAGCCATACCCATAAAAAATGCTTACCGCGATCAGCGACTGTGCCAGGTAGTTACTGAGCGCCATGCGTCCGACGGCCGCCAGGCGTCGGCGCAACCCGGACAGCGCATCGCGCTGACACAGGCGCATGACCATGCCCACATAGGCCATGCTGATGAGGATGCTGGCAAAATAATTGAACATCCCGTCAGCGCGAAAACGGGCGATAAAATCAAAATCATGTAGGGTCATGCGCCAGGCGCCGTAAGCGACGATGGGCAACCCCAGACCGAGGCCCGCCAGGATCCAGCGCCGATAAAATTCCGGAGCGCGGGTGGCGCTGAACACATCCGTTTTCATGAGAGCCATGCCCAGCAGCATCAGCCCCATGGCTCGCCAGAACAACTCGAAGGGCAGAGCCTGGGTATGCATGATCACGGCTTCATGGGCGTTCTGCGCCAGCACCTCTGGCAAATCCCCGCGCATGCTCTCGATGGTCTGCTGCAGTTCGCCGGGATCCGGATCGAAAGTGGCGCGCAGACCCTGCCACTGCTCGAGCAACTGCTGGCGGCGCGGCGTGAGCTCCTGGCCTGCTGCAACCTTGGTTTCGATTTCGGCTGCCACGGTTCGCAAGCGTTCCTGGGCGTAGCCGCCGCCCACGGCCAGCAACGCGCCCACCAGCAGAAAAAGCGCAGCGCTGATAAGCAAAAAACGCGGTGAGCGGCGCCTGAACAGAAACAGGAACACACCGCATAGTGCATAGGTGACCAGGATGTCACCATGCCAGACGAGATAGGCATGCAGCAGGCCGATGACCAGCAACCAGACAATGCGCCGGTAAAAAATGGCAGCAAATCCACGACCCGCCGCCTGTGCCCGCTGCCACATGACCACCAGGCCGGCTCCAAACAACATGGAAAAAATGTTCATCATCTTGTAGTCGAAGAACAGATGCGCGAACAGCCAGGTGGCGAAATTCAGGGGCGAGGTGTCGCCCATGACATTGGGGCTGAAGTAGGCGGCCATGGGTGTTGCCATGGCATTGATGTTCATCACCAGGATTCCGAGCACGGCGAATCCACGTAAGGTATCGATGGCCTCGATACGCCCGTCGCCGCCCAGCGGTCCCGGCACCAACGGGCTTTGAGATTCCGGCCGCATAGCCGCCAGCATCTCCTGGTCAGTTACTCTTGGCCGCGTCCCGCACCAGTGTCCGGGTCATGCGCTCGGTGGAAATAAAGCCCCAGCTCCAGTCGGCGTCATAATCAGCCAGCGGGTTGAGGGCGAGGATCTGTTCCTGGGTCTTGCCCGCCGCCACCAGGGCGCGCACCCGATCCCGCGCCGTCATGAGCATGTGATGGGCCGCCTCGAGGTCTGCTTTCCCGGCGGCCGGCCCGTGACCAGGGATGATGCGGGTGTCAGCGCCAGCCAGCGACAGGACCTTGTCCTGGGCCGCCAGGTAACCATCGACACTGCCCCCGGAGTCGATATCGATGTAGGGAAACAGACCATTGAAGAAAACATCCCCGGTATGAATGACATCGGCGTCCGGGAAATGAACCAGCGCATCGCCATCGGTGTGGGCATGGTGCACATGCAGGACGCGCCCCCGGTGACCATTCAGATGCAGGGTGACGCCATCGGCGAAAGTAATTTCCGGGAGCATATGCGGGCCCGCCGGCTGTTTGTTCGCGCCCCCGCCCACACCATCGGAAAGCATGCGGGCGCGGATATTGTCATGGGCAATGATGGTAGCGCCGCGCTCGCTGAGCGCAGGATTGTTGCCCACGTGATCGCCGTGGACATGGGTGTTGATGACGAAATCAACCGGTGCGCCGGCGTGGGTTTCAATGGTGGCCAGCATGACCTCCAGGTATGGCTGCATGCCATCGTCGATCAGCACCACGCCATCTGCCCCGGTCCACAGGCCGAGGTTGCCGCCGGTGAAGCCGCCGACGCCTTCGAGCATGAAGATGCCCGGGGCCATTTCCGTGGCTTGATAGCTGATTTTTGCATCGGCACCGAGGGCCGGTTTGGCCAGTAGCAGTAAGACCAGGCAGGTAATTTTTTTCATCACGGACCTCCTTGAGAAATGCAGTATAAGCGAGCAGGCCCCGCCAGACTCGCCGGACTGCGCCTGCCAGCGGGGCTATGCTGTTCCCTGGCGGCGATGAGATCATTCCGCAAACCCGCTGCAGGGCTATGAGACCATGGCCACGCTGTCATGACCGGAGGGCCCGATGACCATCATGTTCCTGGACGCAACCCTTGGCTGAGCAATCACTACAGCCAAAAGTGACCACGCACCGACATGGGGCTGAACGGCAGCCAGTGGTGGTGATCGACCATTTTCTGCCGCACCCCGAGGCCCTGGTGACAGATGCATGCAGCCGGAGCTTCAAGCCCATCGGGCCCTACTACCCGGGGCTGCGCTCACCGGCAGACCCCAATCACCTGGCGTCGGCGGGTGAGTTGCTGGAGTCGGTGCTGCGGGAGGTGTTTGGCATTACCCGGGGCGTACGTCTGGTGGAGTGCCACTACTCGCTGGTCACCACGCCGCCGGATGAATTGGCGCCCATCCAGCGGCTACCGCATTTTGATACCACCGATCCCGGGCGCATCGCTTTGCTGCATTTCCTCTGCGGCGCCGAGCACGGCGGCACCCGGTTCTACCGGCATCGGCAAACCGGATTTGAAACTGTCACCAGCGAGCGATTTGCCCGCTACCGTGAAGCGCTGCACCGGGAAGCGGCCGACGCTGGCCTGCCGCCGGCCAGGTATTGTGCCGGTGACACGAGGCAGTTCGAACAGATTGCAGCTCACCAGGCATGCTTTAACAGGGCACTTGTCTATCGCGGCTTCAATCTGCACTCGGGCTTTATTCCCGAGTCCATGACTTTCACTGCGGATCCGGCCGCGGGACGCCTGACCGTCAACACTTTTCTTGATGCCAACAGCTGACGGGCGTTTTTTCAGTCGTGTTCGCCGCGCAACTGGCGGCCCATGAGGTTGCGCACCGCCTGCTCCGGCGCCAGCTCCTCGTACAGCACCTTGTAAACCTGTTCGGTGATGGGCATCTCCACGCCCAGCCTGCCGGCAAGCTGCCAAACCGCCCGGGCGGCCTGCACACCTTCGACCACCTGCTGGATTTCAGCCTCCGCTTCCCGCACCGTTTTGCCTGCTGCCAGTGCCAGCCCCATGCGCCGATTGCGTGACTGGTCATCTGTGCAGGTAAGGATCAGGTCCCCCATGCCCGCGAGACCCATAAAAGTCTCCGGACGCGCACCCAGCGCCAACCCCAGGCGGGTCATCTCGGAGAGCCCGCGGGTGATGAGCGCCACGCGCGTATTGGCGCCAAAACCCAGGCCGTCTGAAAGTCCGGCGCCAATGGCCAGCACGTTCTTGACTGCGCCACCCACCTCTACACCGGAGATGTCCGACGAAGTGTAGGCGCGAAAGCCATGATCCGAAATGCTTTCGGCCAGGTCACGGGCAAAGGACTCGGTCTGGGACGCCACCGTCATCGCGGTAGGCAACCCGGCGCCCACTTCCCTGGCGAAGGTCGGGCCCGACAGGACCGCGGTGGGCAGACTGGCGCCCAGAACATCGGCGGCGACCTGGTGGGGCAGGCGGCCGGTATCCATCTCGAAACCCTTGGTGGCCCAGCACAAGCGGGCATCTTCGGACAGGTGTGGCTTGATGGCTTCCAGGGTCTCGTGAAAAGCGTGGCTGGGCACGCACACGAGCACGTCGCGGGCGCTGGCCACGGCCCGGGCCAGATCGGGCTCTACTTCCAGGGTATCCGGGAATGGCGCGTCGGGGAGATATCGTGCATTACGGCGCTCCGCCGACAGGCGCTGCAGCTGGCCCGGCTCACGACCCCATAACAGGGTGCGACGGCCCGTGCGGGCAAACTGGATGGCCAGGGCCGTTCCCCAGGAGCCGGCCCCGATCACCGCAATGGGCGGATGCTTGTGGCTATTCACCGGGCGTTCGGGCCGCGGTGCTTTCCGGTCAGGCCTGCTTTGCTGCAGCCTGTTCCCGGTGTGCCTGGTACATGGCCTCGAAATTCAGAGGCTGAATTACCAGTTGCGGGAAGCCGCCCTTGCTGACCAGGCTACCGATAGCCTCGCGCGCATATGGATATAACACCGTGGGGCAATAAGCGCCGAGAAGATGCTCGAATTCAGCGCCTTCAAAACCGCTGATTTCAAATATGCCGGCTTGTTCCACCTCCACCAGGAAGGCGGTTTTGTCATCGTGCACGGCTTCAACCGATGCGTGCAGAGACACTTCCCAGTGCTGCGGGCTGATGCTGTCCAGCGGCTTGTTCTCAGCCTTGATGTTCAGCGTCATCTTGGGTTCCCAGTTGCCCTTGAAAACTTCCGGGCTGTTGGGAGCCTCGAAGGACGCGTCCTTGAGATATACACGGTGTACCACGACGTTACGCCCCGCGCTGTTTTGATTGTTCTGGTCTGTGTCTGCCATTGGTCTTTCCTGTCAGTAAGTTTTAGTTAGGTATAGGTTAACTGAGCGCTGCATTTCAAGCCGCACTGCTGGCACCGGGAGGCGCCAGCAACTCGTCGAGTTCACCGGCATGTTCCAGCGCATAAAGATCATCGAAACCACCGATATGCTGCTCGCCGATCCAAATCTGGGGAACGGTACGGCGGCCGCAGCGCTGCACCATTTCCATGCGTTTGGCCGGATCATGATCCACATGAATTTCGGTGAAGCTGACGCCCTTGCTCTCCAGCAGCGCCTTGGCGCGCCGGCAGAAACCGCAGTAACCGGCGGTGTAGATTTGTATTTCTTGTTGGGTCATACGCAAGTTGATTCCTACTTTTTTTTGCTCAGCGGCAGGTTATCCTGCTGCCAGGCGCGGATACCACCGCGCAGGTTGAATAGTTTCTCGAAGCCGCGCTTGCTCAAGACCGACAGCGCTCGCTGGCTGGACACGCCAGCATCGCAACACACGATCAGCGCCTGCTCTTTGTTGAGCTGCCCGGCCTTGTCGGCAAGCTCGTCCAGGGGAATGTTTTTTGCCCCCAGAATATGGCCCGCATGAAATGCGTCCTGGCTGCGCACATCAAGCACCTGCCCGCCGGCATTCATCAATTTTACGGTCTCCGCCACGCTCAGCTGATTGCCGCCGCTGCGACGCAACTCTGTATAAAGAATCAAGGCCAGCAGCACCAGTGCCGCACCCACCAGCACCGGGTGATTGCCCGCGAACTCCATAAGTTGCTGCATGGACAGCGCCCCCGAACGTTTCCAAAACAAACCATTATAGCAAAGCGACCTGGGGCAACGCGCGCTCGCAACCCGGGGAGCCCTTTGTTTGTGCCGGGAAACTCACTAAACTTGCGGCTTTTGCCACGGCCCCGGGGAACCGCCGGAACCAAGGAATATGCTGATGAGTGACAGACCGAAACCCATGCTACTGACGGTCCTGGATGGCTGGGGGTACAGCGAGCAGCCGGAGCACAATGCCATCCTGAGCGCCGCCACGCCCAACTGGGATCGGCTGTGGGAGCGGTATGCTCACGGCCTGGTGGATACTTCGGGCATCGTGGTGGGGCTGCCCCATGGGCAAATGGGCAACTCCGAGGTGGGCCACCTCAACCTGGGTGCCGGGCGCGTCGTTTACCAGGACTACACCCGCGTAACCCAAGCCATCGAGGATGGCAGTTTTGAGAACAATACGGCCTTGCTAAACGCCATCGAAGCCGCGCGCGCCAGCGGCGGCGCCATTCATGTCATGGGCCTGTTGTCCCCGGGCGGTGTTCACAGTCACGAGGATCATATGCATGCGCTGGTGAAAATGCTGGCGCACCAGGATGCTTCGTCGGTGTTCATCCACGCCATGCTGGACGGCCGCGACATGCCGCCACGCAGTGCCGGGCCCTCTCTGGAGCGCATGCAGGCGGTTTGTCAGGAAGCCGGCGTGGGCCGCATCGCCAGCATCTGCGGGCGATATTACGCCATGGACCGCGACAAGCGCTGGGACCGGGTAAAGCGAGCCTGGGACATGTATGTGCACGGGACCGCAGACTACAGTGCAGCAACGGCGGCAGCAGCCCTGGCGGACGCCTATGCCCGGGATGAGTCTGACGAGTTCGTAAAACCCACCCGAATAAACGCCGGCGACGACGAGCCGGTTCGGGTCCAGGACGGCGATGTCGTCATATTCATGAATTACCGGGCCGACCGTGCTCGTGAACTGAGTCATTCCTTCGTCGACAAAAGCTGTGCTGGTTTCGATCGCGGCCGGGTGCCGGCGCTCGCGGATTTCGTCAGCCTGACCGAGTATGAAAAGGGACTGGAGACCAGCGTTGCCTTTCCGCCCGTGGCGCTTGCAAACACCCTGGGTGCCTACGTCTCCGGCCTGGGACTCACCCAGCTGCGCATTGCCGAGACCGAAAAATATGCACATGTGACATTTTTCTTTAACGGTGGTGAAGAGGCCGCCGCACCGGGCGAGGAGCGCATCCTCGTGCCGTCTCCCAAAGTTGCCACCTACGACCTGCAGCCCGAGATGAGCGCGCCCGAATTGACTGACAAGCTGGTAGCCGCCATCGAGAGCGGCAAGTTTGATTTGATTATCAGCAATTACGCCAACGCAGACATGGTCGGTCATAGTGGTGACTTTGCAGCTACCGTCAAAGCTATCGAGGCCCTGGATGAGTGCCTGGGCCGCGTCGCCGACGCCATAGTGGCTGCCGGCGGGGAGTGGCTGATTACATCGGATCACGGTAATGCCGAAATGATGAGTGATCCGCAAACCGGCCAGACACACACGGCGCACACCACCAACCCGGTGCCCCTGCTTTATGTCGGGCGCCCGGCCCGGGTGGCCGAGGGCGGTGCCCTGGCGGATATCGCACCAACCCTGTTGGCCCTGATGGAAATCGAGCAGCCGGCTGAGATGACGGGACGTCCATTGATCACCCTGGAGGGCTGAATTTGTCGCGACGCCACCCAAGCCGGGCCGCGCTGCCGGCCATGCTGGCCGTGGCGGCCATTTGCCTGGGAGGTGTCTCGCAGGGTCTGGACGCGGCCCAGGCTTCCGAGGTCAGGGCCCGCACCGCAGAACTGGAAAAGCTGCGGGAGCAGCTGCAGGACTTGCGCGATGACTTGCAGAGCGATATCCGCAAGCGGGACCGCCTGACGGCAAGCCTGCGGGATGCCGAGAAACAGGAAGCGGCTGCCGCCGCACAGCTGCAAGCGATACGCGGAGAACAGGAAGATAACGAAACACGGCGCCAGCGCCTGGAAACGCAGCGCCGGCAGCGGGAGCAGGAACTGTCGCTGGAGCGTGAAGCATTGGGTCGGCAGCTGCGCGCCGCCTATGTCAGCGGTCGCGGCGAGCGCCTGAAACTGTTACTCAACGAACAGGAGCCAGCCCGGCTGGGCCGGCAGATGGTTTATTACGACTACTTCAATCGCGCCCGCAACGCACGCATCCAGGCGGTGCTGGAGAAACTGGCAGAGATTGCCCGTCTGGATGCGGAGCTGGCCGAGGTGGCGGCACGCCTCGCGCAACTGGCGGCGGCGGCCGCGACCGAGCTTGCGGCTCGCGCTGAGGCGCGTCAGGCGCGATCCAAGGTGCTCACTGATATCCGCGAACGCATCGAGGCCCGCGGCAGCGAAATCGCGCAACTGGAATCGGAAGAAGCCGCGCTGGATCGCCTGGTTCGCGACCTCCAAGCCCTCATGCAGGAATTTCCCGTACAGGGCGAGCAGCCGTTCACGGCGTTGCGCGGCAAGCTGAGCTGGCCGGTCAACGGCAGCCTTGCCAGCGATTATGGGCAGCCCCGGGCAGGTAACAGCATTCGCTGGAACGGCGTTGTGGTTGCGGCACCCCGAGGTGCCCCGGTGCGGGCAGTGGCCAGAGGGCGCATTACCTATGCCGACTGGCTGCCGGGACTCGGCCTGCTGGTGATACTCGATCACGGCGATGGCTACTTATCACTCTACGGGCATAACGACACCATCAACCGGGAAGTGGGCGACTGGGTGCGCCCCGGTGACGTGGTCGCTACGGTGGGCGAAAGCGGCGGCCGTCGTTCGCCGGCCCTGTACTTTGAGATTCGCAACGGCCCGCGGCCGGAGAACCCCCATCGATGGTTCGGCAAGCCCCTGAAAAACCGATGATTGGTGGCCGGGTTCGCAGAACCACCACATCCGGCTGTGCTATCTTCGGATCGTCAAAAGCCGGTCCTGAAACCAATATGAGCCTGCAAATCAGAAGCCTGCTCGCCGCAAGCGTGGGAATCCTGCTTGGTCTGGCCCTCACCGTCAGCCACGTGGTGCTGGCCGAGCGCGATCAGCCTGTCCCGGCGGCCAGCGATACGCTGCCCTGGGAGGACGCACGTCTGCTGGCCGAGGTGCTGGAGCGGGTCAAGCGCGATTACGTCGAGGACGTGGACGACGGGGTGCTCATAGAGGGAGCAATCCGGGGCATGATTTCAAGCCTCGATCCCTATTCCACGTTTCTGGACCCGTCCCAGTTCGAAGATATCCAGGTCACGACGCGGGGCAGTTACAGCGGGGTCGGTATTGAAGTGACCACCCGCGACGGCGTGCTGAAGATCATTGCGCCCATGGACGACACACCGGCAACCGAAGCGGGCCTGCTTCCCGGCGACGTAATTGTGATGATCAACGATGAAGCCATCACCCAGGACAACCTGGCAGAAATGACCGGGCGCCTGCGCGGTGACGCGGGCACTGTCGTCAAGCTGGGCATCAGTCGAAGCGACAGTGATGAAATAATCGATTACGAAATTACGCGGGCACGGATTCGCGTCAGCAGCGTGCGCTCGCGCCTGCTGGAGCCGGGGTTCGCCTATATCCGGATCGCGGTTTTCAGTGAAAGCACGGGTAAAGACCTCAACCGCGCGGTGCGTCGTTTGCGCCGCACCAACGACGGTCCCCTGCAGGGGCTGGTGGTTGACCTGAGGAACAATCCCGGTGGCGTGCTGGATGCTGCTGTGGAAGTTGCCGATGCTTTCCTGGATGAAGGCCTGATCGTCAGCGGCGATGGCCGAATTGATGATGCCCGCTTTGCGATGCGCGCCACGCCGGGCGATGTGTCTGACGGCGCGGCTATCGTGGTGTTGGTGAATGCCGGTTCGGCATCGGCATCGGAAATTGTTGCCGGCGCGTTGCGGGATCACAAGCGCGCCACCATCGTGGGTAACACCACCTTCGGCAAGGGATCGGTGCAAACGGTGATGCCGCTGTCGGATGGTCGTGCGCTGAAACTGACCACCTCGAAGTATTTCACGCCTTCGGGTGAGTCTATTCACGAGACCGGCATCGGCGTGGACATCGAACTCGATCCGTTGCAAAACAACACGGCCTTGCGTGAAATCGGCCTGGTCGAAGCGCTGGCCGTTCTGAAGGGCACTTACGAGACTACGCTCAGCAAGACGCCCGCAGATGATTCGGGCGCCGAGGGCCTGCGCTAACATGCCCAGGGCATGGCTGGCAGCCCTGCTGTCACCGTTGCTGCTCGGTGGCGCGCCGGCGTACGCAAACGATGAGATGCCCGTCATCAGCATCATCATTGATGACCTGGGGTATCAGTTCCAAGACGGCCTGCGGGTCGTGGAGCTGCCGGGCCCGGTTGCCTGCTCGGTGTTGCCCCATACGCCCTACGGGGAGCGTCTGGCGAGGGCCGCCCATGGCGCCGGCAAAGAGGTGCTGCTGCACCTGCCCATGCAGCCCATGAACGGCAAGGATCCGGGCCACGGTGCGCTGCTGCTGGAAACCGGCGAACAGGACCTGAGGCGCTTGCTGGAAGCCAATCTCGCGGTCGTGCCCCATGTAACGGGCATCAACAACCACATGGGTAGCCTGTTAACCCGGCATCCCGGGCATATGGCCTGGCTGATGCGCAGCTTGCAAGAGGATGCCCGCGGGCTGTTTTTTGTGGACAGCATCACCTCTCCTCACAGCGTGGCGCTGCAGGTGGCCAGGGAACATCGTGTGCCCGCGGTCGCTCGCGACGTGTTTCTGGATCGGGATCCGGATCCAGCAGCCATCCAGCGCGAGTTTGAAAACCTGGTGACGCTGGCTCGTCAGCGAGGTGCGGCGGTGGCAATCGGGCACCCCTATCCCGGCACGCTGGCGGTGCTGGAGCGCGAACTGCCGCTGCTGGGGGAGCGGGGCGTGCGGTTAATTGCTGTGGCAGAATTCATCCGGCACAAGAATCCGGAGACGTCAGCATGGCACGCGTCCTTGTCCCACTCGCCCCGGGCTTCGAAGAACTAGAGGCCGTTACCATAATCGATCTGCTGCGCCGGGCCGGCATCGAGGTCGTGGTTGCCGGTCTCGAGGATGGACCGGTGCGCGGTTCCCACGACATTACCATTACCCCCGACACCACCCTGGAAGCGGCCCTTGGGGAAGCGTTCGACATGGTGGCATTGCCCGGGGGTCTGCCGGGTTCCGACCACCTGGCCGCTGATTCACGTTTGCGCAAGCTGTTGCAGGACATGGCTGCCAGCGGGCGCTTCACGGCAGCGATATGCGCCGCGCCCCGGGCCCTGGCCGCAGCAGGTCTGCTGCGAGGGCGCCGCGCCACAAGCTTTCCGGGCGCCCTGGCTGACGAGGTGCTGGCGGGGCTCACTTACGAAGAGGCGGCGGTGGTTAGCGATGGTAAAGTAATCACCTCACGTGGTCCGGGCACGGCCATGGATTTTGCCCTGGTGCTGATTGGTGCACTGGCGGGCAAGGACAAGCGAGAAGCAGTGGCAGGGCGGTTGCAGCGCCAGTCCGCCTGATTCGGAGATCAGCAATGAGCGATGCGCAAACCAGGCATAACATTTACGTGGCAGTAGTAGGCGAGGAGCCGCCGGTCTATCGGCCAGTGGAAGCGGTGCAGCTTGCTGATGATGTCTATGAAATTGTATCCATCAACGCCGATCCCGGTGGCCAGCAGTGGCAGTTCGAGACCGGCATGAAGGTGCGGGTCACTGAGCATACCTTCATGGATGACAGCACAGGCCTGGTCGCCAGCGAGCAGGCCTGACCAAGCAACTGGCAGGAGTAAGACAAATGTCCGATTTGGAAAAAGCTTTCAAAGAGGCCGCGGCCGGGGCCAAAAACCTGCCGGAAAAGCCGGACAACGACACCTTGCTGAAGCTTTACGCTTTCTACAAGCAAGGCACCGAAGGTGACGTGCATGGCGAAGCGCCGGGCTTCATGGATTTCGTCGGTCGCGCCAAATACGAAGCCTGGAAAGAATTGCAGGGCACCGATCAGGACACTGCCCGGCAGCAATACGTGGATTTGGTCAGCCAGCTCAAGGCGCGCATGGGCTGGTCGTCCGGACTACGGCTTAGCGCTGTTCGATCCGATCGGCTGGCTGGCATGTGATCGGCATGGCAAGATGTTGGCCGGTTAACTGGAGCCTGGAGGGCTGCCCATGGCTGGTTTCCTGATTCGCTCGGTGGTGAGCGCCCTGGGCCTGTGGCTGGCATCGCTGATCATCAGCGGCATCAGCGTGCAGGGCACGGGCGTCTTGCTGGTGGCTGGTATTTTGCTTGGCGTGGTTAACGCCATTATCCGCCCCGTCATGATCATCCTTACGCTGCCGTTCACCCTGCTGACGCTTGGCCTGTTCCTGTTTGTCATCAATGCCATGATGCTGGGCCTGGTCGCGTGGTTCCTGGAAGGTTTTGCGATTTCCGGTTTCTGGGCGGCATTGGGTGGCTCAATAATTATCAGCCTCACCAGCTGGGTGGCATCGTGGTATATAGGTCCGCGGGGCCGTGTCGAGGTCGTGGTGGTCAAGCGTGACTGAGTGCGTCAAGGATATACGGGGATTGAGATGAAATTTTACCAGGCTTGCAAGACGCACGATGTGCCCTTGGGCGAAATGCGCGCCTTTCGTGTGAACGGCAAGCAGCTTGTGATTTACCACATCGGCACGGGCTATTACGCCAGTCAGGCCAACTGTACCCATATGTTTGCGCCCCTGGCGCGCGGCAAGATCATCGATGACTGCATGGTTCAGTGTCCGCTGCACCGCGCCCGCTTCGATATCGCCAGTGGTGCAGTGAAGGAGTGGGCAAACTTTCCACCCGGCATCCAGCTGCTGGACGTTTTAAGGGCGAAGAAAAAGCTCGTGACCTTTGCGGTGGATGTACGCGAAGACGAAGTCTTCGTCAGGCTCTAAGGCCGGGTACCGGTGATGGGCTTTGCTATCACCGGCCTGTACGGCGCATGTATCGCCGTGCTGGCAGTCGTGCTGGCGGCACGGGTCGTGATCTTGCGCAGGCAGCTTCGGGTCGGCGTCGGTGATGGTGGCAATCGAATCTTGTCCCTGGCGATTCGCGCCCATGCCAACCTGGTCGAACATGCTCCGCTGGCCCTGTTGCTGCTGTTACTGCTGGAAGCGGCGGGGGGAAGTCCCTGGATGCTGCATGCCGTCGGCATGCTGCTGCTCGGCGGTCGCCTGCTGCATGCCTGGGGGCTGTCCAGACATGCGGGCGTCTCCTTCGGCCGCTTTTACGGGACGGCACTGACCTGGGCGGCCTTGCTGGTTGCCGCTGGCGCTTTACTGCTCAATTTTCTTGCGGCCTGAGAGGCCAGCGCCAAAGTTCCGGCGCGGGGGCTGGTCGCCTCAGAAACGCCAGCTGAATCCGATGGAAGTCAGCTTGATGTCCAGGTCCAGGGCCTGGTATTCAAGCTTCAGTCGAAATGGTTTGGACAGGTCGTAACGCAGGCCTACACCGAACATCAGCTCGCGGCGATGGGGGCGGCTGTCGCCCCCGGTCTTGATATGCCAGCCTTGCAAGCCAAGTTGTCCGTATACCGAAAGGTCTTCATCCAGGCGCAGGGCCGGCGCCAGGGCCAGGGTATAGGTGGTGCCGTGATCGATAGCTCGTTCCCGGGCGGCCAGGCAGACAAAATCGATGGCATTGCAGTTTTGTATTCGCATCGCATCCAGCAGGTATTCGTCCAGCGCAGCACTGAGCGTGAAGTTTTCGCTGAAGCGGTAACCGGCACGTAGATTGACAAGGTCGGGGCCCGACAGCGTCGATCCCGCGTCCTGCAGAGCGGTGTCGAAGCCCCGCTCGGCGCGTTCATGTGGGGTCTCCACAAACCAGCCGGGGTCGGCAGCGGAGCTCGCGCTTGCGAGCCCGCAAAACAAAAGACCTGCTATCAGATGCTGGCTCATCGGCTCACCTACGCCATGGCCGGGACCGTGCAAACGCTACCGGGGCGCGGTGAAAATCTCTGTGGGGCTCGTCACACTACGCAAAAATTAACATTTGGCATATGTAAAATTGCTTTTAGGTAGCTTCTTTATAGCCCTGCAATTCCTGCTCGTTGTAGTCCACGCCCAGGCCCAGGGCAATGCGATTGACGAAATTGAAGTAGGCGGTGACCAGCGTGATGTCCAGGATGTCGCGATCGCTAAACCCCGTGGCGCGCAGTGTGTCCAGGTCGGCCTGGGTCACCGCATCGGGCTCCTTGGTGAGCTTGCGGGCATGGGCCAGCATTGCCCGCGTGCGTGGGTCCAGCACCGTGAAGTCCTGAGCAGCCCGAATCTCGGCCAGGGACTGCGGGTCTTTCTGGTAGCGACCTAAGGACTGCGCATGGTGATTGACGCAGTAGTCGCATTTATTGCTGGCGGAAGTGACCACGGCGATGCTCTCACGGTCGGCCCGCGACAGGCCCGAGCGGCCAAACAGCAGCGTCATGTACAGGTCGAGGTGCGCTTTCAGGGCCTGCGGGTTCAGGCTGTGGACCTTGAGAATATTGGCAATTTTGCCGCGTCTTTCCAGCAACTCCTGGTACAGATCGGCCAGTTCGCCGCTGGCATCCGGTGCTTCGATCTCGTCTATCCAGGCCATAAAATCACTCGTGCCAAGCCGTAAAAGTTGCTGGCAGTATAGCGGCGGGCCAGTCCGGTTTCAGCGCGCGAACAGCTGCTCTGGATCTTTAAAAGACTTGAATTCCAGCGCGTTGCCGCTGGGATCGCGCACAAAGAATGTGCCCTGTTCGCCGGTTTCGCCGGCGAATCGCACCCGCGGATCGATCATGAACTCGATACCGATTTGCCGCAGTCGCTCGGCCAATGACTGCCACTCTGCCCAGGGCAGCACCGCGCCAAAATGGCGTACGGGCACCTGGTCTCCATCCACCAGGTTGTGTGAAATTGCTTGCCCCGTGTCGCTCAGATGCGCGGTGATCTGGTGCCCGAAAAAATCGAAATCGATCCAGCGCGAGGATTCACGGCCAACCGCGCAGCCCAGCGCTTCGACAAAAAAACGCCGGGTCGCCTCCAGGTCAGTGACAGGAAACGCCAGGTGAAAGGGCACGCCCGGTGGCATTTGCTTATTGCTCCAGCCAGTCATGGGGTTGCAGAAACTCTTCGTAAAGTGCGCTCTCGGGCGTGCCCGGTTCCGGTTGCCAATCATAACGCCAGTTCACGGCGGGCGGCATCGACATCAGTATTGATTCGGTGCGGCCGCGCGACTGCAGACCGAATAGCGTACCGCGGTCATACACCAGGTTGAATTCCACATAACGGCCGCGCCGATAGAGTTGAAACTGGCGTTCACGATCCGAGTACGACATCTGCATGCGCCGGGCGACGATGGGTAGATAAGCGGACAGGTAACGTTCTCCAACCGAACGCACAAACTCGAAACAGCTTTCGAAATCCGGCTCGTTGAGATCATCGAAAAACAAACCACCGATGCCGCGCGGCTCGTTCCGGTGCGGCAGGAAAAAGTATTCGTCGCACCACTGCTTGTAGCGCGGATACGCTGCATCACCGAGCACGTCGCAGGCGGCCTTGGCTTCCTGGTGCCAGTGGCGGGCATCCTCGGCGAAGCCGTAATAGGGGGTCAGGTCGAAGCCGCCGCCGAACCACCAAAGCGGCTCGGAATCTTCGCCGCCCGCGGAGAAGAACCTGAGGTTTGCGTGGGAGGTGGGCACATAGGGATTACGCGGATGAATGACCACGGAAACGCCCATGGCACGAAACGGCAGGCCCGCCAAATCCGGGCGCCGCTGACTGGCCGACGGCGGCAGCTTGTTGCCCCGCACGTCCGACAGCCCCACCCCGGCGCGCTCAAAAACCGCCCCGCCTTCAAGAATCCTGCTGATACCGCCGCCGCCCTCAGGGCGCTGCCATGCATCGCGACCGAAAGCGCCTTCGGTTTCCAAGTCTTCCAGTCCCGAGCAGATCTGAGCCTGCAGTGTATGGAGAAATTCGCTGACTTGCTGTTCAGGATGGGTCATGGCAACCATGAGCGCCCTAGGCGCCGCGGATCAGTTCGCCGCTGATGGCGTCACGGATAGCGGTGGGTCGGGCCAATCCACCAGTGGGACCCGGCACAACCAGATCCAGCTGCGGTCCGAAGCGCATGCGACAGCCCAGGGCAGAGCGCGCTGGCGGATGGCCGCGCCGGTTGGCGCTGGTGGAAACGATGGCCATGCCGGCAGTTTCGCACAAGTCGCGAACCAAGGGGTGGTCGCTGACCCTAACAGCGATGGTGTCGTGCTCGCCGGTCAACCACTGTGGACATTGCATCGCCGCCGGCAGTACCCAGGTCTGCGGGCCGGGCCACGAGGCGAGTATGCGGGCGATCACGGTATCGGCAACGGGCGCAAGGTATTCCAGCAGCTGCTCGTACTCTGCCGCTACCAGGATCAGGCCGTGGCGCGGGCTGCGCTGCTTCAAGGCCAGCAGGCGGTAGACCGCCCTGGCGTTGCGCGGGTCGCAGCCCAGTCCATAAACGGCTTCAGTAGGATAGGCAATGATGCCCCCCTGGTGCAGGGCCTGCGCGGCCCGCCGCACGAGCTGCCGCGCCGCCACCGGATTCAGCCTTCAGCCGCCTTCTTGGGGGAGGTCTTGCGAGTGGTTTTTTTTGTGGTTTTTTTGCTGGCTTTTTTCTTGGCGGTCTTCTTTTTTGCTTTCTTACTGGTGGTTTTCTTGCCGGCGCTCTTCTTGCCGCGCCGCCCACGTTCAGGCGCTTCGGCCAGCAACTGCTTGCACTCCTCCAGGCTCAGCGACTCGGGCTCGCGATCTTTCGGGACCCGGGCATTCTTTTTCTTGTCGGTGATATACGGGCCATAACGCCCGCGCAGTATCTGGATGCCGTCTTCGGAGAAATCCTGAATCAAACGATTGGCGTCCGCCTCCTTTTTCTCGGCGATAACCTCCAGCGCTCGCTGCAGCGTGATGGTGTACGGATCGTCCTCCTTGATGGATGCAAACTTGCTGCCGTACTTCACATAGGGACCGAACCGGCCAATGCTGGCGGATACCGGTTCGCCCTCCGGCGTTTCACCCAGCTTGCGCGGCAGTTTGAACAACTCCATGGCATCTTCCATGGTGATCTCGTCCATTTTCTGGCCCGGACGCAGGCCGGCAAATTTTGGTTTTTCTTCGTCATCCTTGTCGCCCAGCTGCACGAAGGGTCCGAATCGACCCATGCGTACGCTCACCGGCTTGCCGGTCTTGGGGTCGGTGCCGAGCTGACGTGCCTTGGCGACCTGCTCGCGGGTCACTGACTGGTCCTTGTCGGCCACGCGCTCCTGGAACGGTGACCAGAAGGTTTCCATCAGCGGTATCCAGTCCTTTTCGCCGCGCGAGACCGCGTCCAGGTCGTCTTCCAGGCGCGCGGTGAATTCATAGTCGACATAGCGCTCGAAATGATCGGTAAGAAAACTATTGACGATCTTGCCCACGTCGGTGGGCCGGAAACGCCGGCTCTCCAGTTCGACATATTCGCGGTTCACCAGGGTGGAGATGATATTGGCGTAGGTCGATGGTCGGCCAATTCCGTATTCTTCCAGGGCCTTGACCAGGCTGGCTTCGGAATAACGCGGCGGCGGCTCGGTAAAGTGCTGCTCGGGCCGGATCTTGAGCAGGTCAATCTCTTCGCCTTCCTGCATGGGCGGCAGGATGCGGTCACCCTCGGCGCCATCGTTCTTGTCCTTGTAAACCGCAAGAAAGCCCGGCTTGACCAGCACCGAGCCGTTGGCGCGCAAGCGGTTGCGCTGCTCGCCGTCGGGGCCTGCCAGCAAATCCAGGGTCACGGTGTCATACAGGGCCGGCACCATCTGGCAGGCCATGGTTCGTTGCCAGATAAGCGTGTACAGCTTCAGCTGATCTTCCTGCAGGTGGCCTTTCAGGGACTCGGGTGTGCGTGCTGCCGAGGTCGGCCGGATGGCCTCATGGGCCTCCTGGGCATTCTTGGCCTTGGTGCGAAAAACATTGGCTTGCTCCGGCACGGCCTCTTTGCCGAACTGCCGCGCGATGGTTGCGCGCAGTTCATCTACAGCTTCACCAGCCAGCGCCACCGAGTCGGTGCGCATATAGGTGATCAGGCCCTCCGCCCCTTCGCCGGTATCTATGCCTTCATACAAGCGCTGGGCCACGCGCATCGTGCGTTGTGCGCCGAAGCGCAGTTTGCGTGAAGCTTCCTGCTGCAAGGTCGAGGTCGTGAAGGGCGGCGGTGGCCGGCGCTTGCGCTGTTTCTTTTCGATGCCGGCAACTTTGAGCTTGCCGTTGGCAGCGCCCAGCAGCGTGGCCTCGACTTCGCTCGCCTGTGCCGCATTGGTGAAAGTGAACTGCTTGACCTTCTCGCCTCTGTACTCAGCCAGTCGGGCGATGAACTCGGTCCCCTGCTTGGCGACGTCTGCCTCGATGGACCAATATTCCTGCGGTACAAAGGCCTCGATTTCAGCCTCGCGCTCCACGATCATCCGCAATGCGGGGCTCTGGACGCGCCCGGCGGAAAGACCTGGCCGGATCTTTTTCCAAAGCAGGGGCGACAGATTGAAGCCGACCAGATAGTCAAGTGCGCGACGCGCCTGCTGGGCATTCACCAGGTCGTCAGACAGCGTGCGCGGATGGTTGATCGCTTCGTCCACGGCGTTGCGGGTAATCTCATAAAAGACGACGCGGTGCACATCCTTGCCGTCCAGTAAGCCGCGCTCACGCAGGATTTCGTAAAGATGCCAGGCGATGGCCTCACCCTCGCGATCGGGGTCGGTGGCGAGATACAGGGCGTCAGATTTTTTCAATGCCCGGCTGATGGCGTTGACATGCTTTTCGTTGCGATCAATGACGGCATACTTCATCGCGAATCCGTTATCCGGATCAACGGCGCCCTCCTTGGGAACAAGGTCGCGCACATGACCATAGGAGGCCAGCACCCTGAAATCCTTGCCAAGGTATTTTTCGATTGTCTTGGCTTTCGCCGGCGACTCAACGATTACGAGATTATTAGCCATCATCAATCGGGCGGAATCGGCTCCTGCTCATAAACAAATAGACCGCGACTTTAGTCGCGGCCGCTCAGGAATTCAAAATTTTCGATATGCGCGATGAGTCGCGCTCAGTGCACGGCGCCCACACCACCGTCAAAAACCAGGTCCTCCATCCGTGCGTAAGCTGCTTCCTGGTCGGGCAGGCTGAAAAGGATCATCAGCACCACCCATTTGATCTGTTCCACATCGATGTCGCGTGCTTCCAGCGCCATGAGACGGTCGATGACCAGCTCGCGCTGGGCCGCCGAAAGTATGCCGGCATGTTCAAGATACATGACGTAGCCGCGGCACTCCGCATCGAGGCGCGCGTGCTCCCGTCGGCTGAATATCCGAATCGCGCGATCGGTGGGATCGCTGGACGCAGGATCCCGCTGCCGTTCGCTCAGACCGTCCAGCCACTCGAGGGCTTTGTCAATTTCGCTATCCTGAAAGCCGGCATCCTCCAGCTCGCAGCGCAGGGTATTACGATCGGGCTCCGGGTCTTCTTCCGCGTCGATATACGTTTCGAACAGGTACATGAGCACGTCAAGTACGTTTTCTTTCATGCAAAGGCCTCTTGGACACGCGAATGAACGCGCCGCCGGGAGTGGGTTCTATGGATCCTTTTATTTCCAGCGAAAACAGGATGGAGCAAACGGCCGCCGCCGTCAATCCGCTGCGCTGCACCAGTTGGTCGGCAGAAACCGGGTCAAAGCCCATCAAATTAAGCAGTTGAAGCTCCCGGGATGAGGCCGGATCCGGCAGCGGTGACGGCGTTCCGGGGCCGGGGGGCGGCTGGCGCAGCGCCAGGAAGCCCAGTTCTTCCAGCACGTCGTCAATGCCTTCCACCAGTCGGGCGCCGTCGCGGATCAGGCGGTGACAGCCCCGCGTGAGGGGATTATGAATGGACCCGGGCACCGCCAACACCTCCCTGCCCTGCTCGGCGGCGTAATGCGCCGTGATGAGCGAGCCGCTGCCGGGGGCCGCCTCCACCACCAGGGTGCCCAGCGACAGCCCGCTGATCAGCCGGTTGCGCCGCGGAAAATTCTGCCGTCGGGGTGGCGTGCCGGGCGGAAACTCACAAACCAGTGCGCCGGCGGCAACAATATGTTCAGCCAGCGGGCCATGGCTGACCGGGTAAACGCGCTCTGGCCCGGTGCCCATGACGGCGAGGGTGGCGCCGCCCGCCTCCAGGGCTCCCCGGTGGGCAGCCGCGTCGATACCGGTGGCGAGACCACTGGTAATGGTCAAACCTGCCCCGGCGGCGGCAAAGGCCAGCTCGCGGGCGGTCTCTGCGCCCCCGGGACTGGGGTTACGACTGCCGACGATGGCCAGCTGGCGGGTGTGCAAACAGGCTGGTGACCCGCGCACGAACAATACCAGCGGCGCGCCTGCTGTCTCTTTGAGTAAAGACGGATAACGCTCGTCATCGAGGCTGATGCATTGGGCGCCAATGGCGTCGAGCCGGGCCCTTTGCTCCGCCAGCAGCCGCTGGTCCGGGCGCCGCAGCCAGCGGCGGGCATGGGCCGGGAGCCCCCAGCCTGCCAGGGTGGTCACGGGGGTCTGCAGGAGGCGCTCGGCAGAACCGGCGCGCTTCAAGAGGCGCCTGAGAGTGATCGGGCCAAGCCCGGGAGTGGCGAGCAATGCAAGCCAGCTGTCAATGGCGTCCATGCCAGGCATCCTTGCCCCCGTAGCGCGGGGCGCTGGGCGAAGCCTGATCCATGGCTTCGCGTTGGCCGGGTCAGAACCCGGCGAATTCAGTCAGGGTTTTGAATCTTGTCGCCGACCCGGATTTCGCTGGTGGCTTCCATGACCAGCGCGTAACTCATGCGATCGTAACTGCGAAATACCATCATCTCTCCGGCGCGCTCTTCCGGCAATCGTACCCGGCCACCCAAAAGGCTGCCCAGCATGCCTGCCTTGTAAGGATCGCGCACTTTGTCGCCCGCCTGGTAAATGGCGAGCACATGGCCGGGCTCTACGCCGTGGCGCTGTCCGCGATTGATGGCAACGATCTGGTACTGGCCGATCAGGGCGACACCGTCAAATACCGAGATGATGCTGCCTGACACCGCCTGTTCGGGTGCCCGCGGAATGAAATCCAGGCGTGGTCGCGCGTCACTGGGGACCAGTCGATCACCTTCCAGCACTTCGCGTTCCGTTTCCTTCAGGTACAGCGTGGCGGGATCGCCGACGCGGATAATGCGACCCTCGCCCGCGTAAATGCCTTCGTAGCCCAGCACGTCGCCATCGTCAGGGTCGCGCAGCTTCTCACCCACATGCACGATGCTGTAGCGGGTTCCTTCGTTGAAATCGCTGCCCCGCACATAGACCTCATGGTCGGCGCCGGCAATCAGGTGGCCCTTGGTGCTGAGCACATAAGGCAAGCGCTTGGCCTCTCCTTTTTCGATGACGGCCGGCCGCGAAATAAACGGCTTGATCAGGTCGTAAGGAATGGTTTCGATGGCCTGATCCAGCGGTGCCGAGCGAATCTGCGGTGACAGACGCTCGGTGCGCAAACCAGTCGGCGCAGCACCACCGCGGTCAACCCGCAACTGCGGCCTGCCATCTACATATACAAGACTGATGACATCGCCGGGATAAATGAGGTGCGGGTTGTCGATCTGCGGATTGACCTGCCAGATTTCCGGCCACAGCCACGGGTCTTCCAGGAAGCGCGCCGAGATATCCCACAAGGTGTCACCGCGCACCACGGTGTAACGATCCGGGTGGTCCGCCCGCAGGCGCACGGGTGACGCACTCGGCGCGGGCGCGCTCTGGTAAGCAGGTTGCGCGGCGGGCGAGGCGACGTAGGGCGCTGCGGGCCGGGCAACCTGCACCGGTTGCGTCATGGCCTGCTCGCCTGACGAAGCCATGCCAGAGCTGGACGGTTGTTCGTCTTTGGCAAATGGGTTCAGGCTACATGCGGTGAGAAAGCTCGCCGCGAGTAATGGAATCAGGCGGAAAAAACGATCAGAGGAAGACATCGGATAGCGCATGGGCAATTCTCTGGTCCTGTCCGTTGCACGAACGTCGTCACGATGATCGCAACGACGCTGGTATAATCCACTGCGGCCCGCAAGAATTTGACGGCAAGTCGAAACTCCTGGGACCCTCGGTTGTCCGAAGGCCGAGGCGCTTGATTTTTCAACCAGATACCGCGCCCAGCTTCAAGGTCACTTTAGCAGCATTTGTCAGGAAAATACACGAAATCACGGCTTAACAATAATGGCGAAATTAAGAATACTCGAGTACCCCGACCCGCGTCTGAGAACCAGGGCACAACCCGTCGAGAAGGTGGACGAGGAAATCCGCCAGCTGGTCAGCGATCTCCTGGAAACCATGTACGCGGCCCCGGGCATCGGGCTGGCCGCCACGCAGGTAGATGTTCACAAGCGGGTGCTGGTGGCTGATGTTTCCGAAGACCGCAGCCAACCCCACTGTCTCATCAATCCCCAAATCATGGAGAAAGACGGCATCGAAGTTATGGAGGAAGGCTGCCTGTCGGTCCCGGGCGTTTATGAAAAGGTGGAGCGCGCGGACCGCATCAAGGTACGGGCGCTGAACACCGATGGCGAAACTTTCGAGTTAGAGGTGGACGGTTTGCTGGCGGTCTGCATCCAGCACGAGATGGACCACCTGGAAGGCAAATTGTTTGTTGATTACCTCTCTGAACTCAAGCGGCAACGTATTCGCAAGCGCCTGGAAAAAGAACGTCGTCAGCGGCCTGCCGGTGCGGGGCTCGAGCGGCCCGCTGCGCCGTTGATCTGAGCCCAAAACAGCAGCTGGCAGAGGCGGAGCAGCCATGACCCGGGCGACCCGCATTGTTTACGCCGGCACCCCCGATTTTGCCCTGCCGGCGCTTGAGGCGCTGGCACAGTGGCAAATGCCGGTGGCGGTTTATACACAGCCGGACCGGCCGGCTGGCCGCGGCCGCGCCCTCAGCGCTTCACCGGTGAAGCAGCGCGCCCGGGAACAGGGCAACCAGGTTCGCCAGCCCGCATCACTTAATAACAGCATGGCGGTGGCAGCACTGGCGGAACTGCAGCCGGATGTCATGGTGGTTGCCGCTTATGGGCTGATTCTGCCGGCTGCCATCCTGGCGGTGCCACGGGTCGGCTGCGTCAATGTTCACGCTTCGCTGCTACCGCGCTGGCGGGGTGCTGCCCCGGTGCAGCGGGCCATCATGGCGGGCGACACCGTCACCGGCGTCAGCATCATGCAGATGGATACGGGCCTGGATACCGGCGATGTCTTGCTGAAGAAGGAAACGGTCATCACTGATCAGGACACCGGCGGGACGCTGCATGATCGGCTGGCACTGCTGGGCGCAGAGGCCCTGCTGGAAGCGTTGCCCGCTTACCTGGAGGGCAAGCTTAAGGGCCTTGCCCAGGATGCAGGCGAGGCCACCTATGCGCGTAAACTCGACAAGCAGGAAGCGCTGCTGGATTGGCGCAAATCTGCAGCCGAGCTGGCGCTGCGTGTGCGCGCCCTGAATCCCTGGCCGGTGGCCGAGTGTGGTTATGAAGGGCGCCGCCTGAGAATCTGGGCTGCCACTGCGCTGGAGGACTCCCGGGCTGCGGATCCCGGCGCCGTGGTGGCGTCCGGTGCTGACGGCATCCGGGTGGCCTGCGGCAGCGGGCAGCTGTTGCTGCAGGAACTGCAGTTGCCCGGTGGACGGCGATTGTCGGCGCAGGAATTTCTCAACGCCCGGGTTGTTGATGGAGTCCGTCTCGGCGGCCAGCAAGCATGAAGCATCCGGCCCGCCTGCGCGCCCGCGCCGCCAGGGTGGTGGCCGCCGTTGCAGCGGGCAAGTCGCTGCAATCCGCCTTACCTGCAGAGGTCGAAACGGCAAGTCATGACAACGCCGCCTTGCAGGCGTTGGTGTATGGCACGGTGCGCAGTTATATAAAGTTGCAGGCCCTGCTGGAACAGCTGCTTGACCGGCCATTGAAAAAACGCGACGCCGTGATGCGCGCGTTGCTGCTCGTCGGCCTGTTCGAGCTTCGCGCCGGGCAAACGCCCGATCATGCGGTGGTGGCGGAAACAGTCAATGCCTGTGGTCTGCTGGGCCGTCAGCATGTAGAGGGGCTGGTGAATGCCGTGCTGCGTCGGTTTTTGCGTGAACGCGTCGAGCTGGAAGCGGCGGTGGATGCCGTCGAGCATCAGCGCCTGATGCAGCCGCAATGGCTGCACGAGGCATTGCAGTCTGACTGGCCGGAGCAATGGCGGCAGGTTGCCGATGCCAGCAACCAACAGCCACCCATGTGGCTGCGGGTCAATTCTTTGCGTGGCGACGCGGCAGCTTACGGGCGGGAACTTCGCGACCAGCTGGCGCTGGACGCCGAGCCACACCCGGCGGCGCCGGATGCACTGCGTCTGGCCAGGCCGCTACCGGTTGCCGTCTTGCCGGGTTTTGCCCATGGCAGGGTGTCGGTGCAGGATGCCGGTGCCCAGCTCGCGGCCAGTTTGCTGGGCATACAGGCGGGTGAACGGGTGCTGGATGCCTGCGCGGCGCCGGGCGGCAAAACCGCACATCTCGCCGAGCGCAGTGGTGACCAGGCCAGCATCATGGCCCTGGATATCAGCGCCGAGCGGCTGGTCAAAGTGCAGGACACCAGCAGACGTCTTGGTTTGCAAAGCATCAAGCCGGTCCTCGGCGACGCGCAGTCGCCGGCAGACTGGTGGGACGGACAGCCTTTCGACCGAATTCTGTTGGATGCGCCTTGCTCGGCGAGCGGAGTGATTCGACGCCACCCGGATATCAGGCTGCTGCGAAGACCCGACGACATAGCGGCAATGGCACAACTGCAGTTGGCGATCCTGGCCGCGCTGTGGCCGCTGCTGAAACCCAGGGGCAGGCTTTTATACGTCACCTGCTCGGTGCTGCGCGCGGAAAATGAGTCGGTAGTGAGCCGTTTCCTGCAGCAAACCCCCGACGCAGCGCCCGTCTCTCTACCTGCGGGCCTGCCGGGGCGCGCCGCCGGGCCGGGCTGGCAGGTGCTCCCCGGTGAGACAGGCATGGATGGCTTCTATTATGCTTGCCTTGGAAAGTCACAGAACGCCTGATCCATGCCGAGTGCCCGCAAAATGCTGAAGGTCCCGCTACTGTCGCCGCCGCGCATCGGCCTGGCAGCGTTGCTGCTACTGTGCCTCGGCGCAGTTTTTGCCGCCGATGCGGGGCGCTTTGTGATCCGCACTGTGTTTACCGATGTGCGCGACGGCGTGGTCTACCTGAACACCGATGTGGACTACGAACTCAGCGAGATTGCCCGCGAAGCCCTGGAGAGCGGCGTCGACCTCACGATTGAATTGCAGATCGAGGTGGTCCGGGACCGCCGCTATTGGGTTGACCGTGACGTAGCAGAGCTTTTGCAGCGCTACCAGCTCAGCTATCAGCCGCTGAGCCAGCGCTACATAACCGAAAATCTGAATAGCGGCGATCAGATGAGTTTTGCCAGCCTGTCAGCGGCGCTCGAGCATCTGGGCAAAGTGCGGGATCTGCCCTTGCTGGACGATGCCTTGCTGAATCCAGACAAGCGCTACGAGATTAGGGTGCGCGCAGTGCTGGATACCCGGGACCTGGCCGGGCCGCTGCGCCTGATTACTTTTTTCTGGCGTGACTGGCGGCTGGAAAGCGACTGGTACGAATGGCCGCTGCGAATATGAGGCGCGCATTATCCATCATGTTGCTGGTCCTGGGTGCGGCGCTGCTGTTCATTTCGCTGCTGTTCCTGAGCAAGACAACCCAGAACACGGCCGAATTCGGGCGCTTGCAAACATCGATCCTGCTGTTCAACGCCGCAGGCGTCATCGCGCTGTTGTCGCTGATAGTTATCAATCTCGTCGATCTGATACGCCAGTATCGTCAGCACATGCCGGGCGCCCGCCTGACTGCCCGCATGGTCACCATGTTCGTGGTGCTGGCAGTGGTGCCACTGGGACTGGTCTATTATTTTTCATTGCAGTTCATAACCCGGGATATCGATTCCTGGTTCGACGTAGAAATCGAGCAGGCACTGGATGACGCGCTGCTCCTCAGTCGCACCGCGCTGGAGAACCGCACTCGCGAACACCTGGAACGGATGCAGGTGCAAGCCAGGCAGCTGGAAGGATTGACGGGGCAGGCGTTGGTGGAGGAACTGGAGCGGGTGCGCGAGAGCACTGGCGCCGAGGAAATCACCGTCGTTGGCAGCAACAATCGGCTGATTGCAACCAGCAGCGAACTGGATGCGACCCGGGTGCCCATGCGACCCTCAGACGAGATTCGTCTGCAGACCCGCCAGGGACTGCCTTACTTCAACCTGGATCCCATCAGCTCGGGCGGTTTCAGAGTACGCATTGCGCTGAAACTGGATGCGCCGCAGGTCAGTGAAGCCGGGCGACTCTTTGAAAACTTTCCGGCGGACAGCGGCGCCGGTAATGAGCGCATTCTGCTGGCACTGATTCCCATTGCCAGTAACGAAGGTGATCTCGCGGAAGGCGTGCAGCTGGCCTACATGCGCTATCGGGAACTGGCTTTTCTGCGCCAGCCCCTAAAGGTCAGTTTCACGCTCACGCTGACCCTGGCCCTGTTACTGGCACTGCTCACAGCTGTTTCCGGCGCTTTCTACTGGTCGCGGCGCCTGGTTGCCCCCCTGCAGGACCTGGTGGCGGGCACCCGCGCGGTCGCCAAAGGGGATTTCGACACCCAGCTGCCGGTGCCAAGGCGCGATGAGATCGGATTCCTGGTGAATTCTTTTAACGAGATGACCCGCCGTCTCGGAGAAGCTCGCGAGCAGGCCGAGGAGAGTCGCCAGCAAGTAGAAAACGAGCGCGCCAACCTGGCGGTAGTGCTGGCGCGCCTGTCCACGGGCGTCGTTGCGCTGGAGGCCGATTTGCGCTTGCGTGCCGTTAACCAGGCGGCCGGCGCCATTCTGGGGCATGAGCTGGAGGCGCATATTGGTGATCGTTTGGACCAGCTGGGCGATGCAAGCCCCATGACGCAACAATTCGTGGACCTGTGCCGCCGGCATCTGGACGAAGGCGAGACGGAGTGGCGCGAGCAGGCGGTATTGCGCGGCGAAGTGGGCCGCCAGGTGCTGATGTGCGCGTGCACCGCCTTGCCGGGAGAAGCCGACAAGCCTTCTGGCCTGGTTATCGTGTTCGACGACATCACGGCGCTGATGCAGGCTCAGCGGGATGCCGCCTGGGGCGAGGTGGCAAGGCGCCTGGCCCATGAAATCAAGAACCCCCTGACGCCTATTCAACTATCGGCGGAGCGCATGCGACACCGTTTCATGTCCAAGCTGGACAGTGAAGATGCGCGCGTGCTGTTGCGTTCCACGCACACCATTATCCACCAGGTCGAGGCCATGAAGGACATGGTGAACGCCTTCAGCGAATACGCTCGTGCCCCGGATGTGGACCTGGTTCATTTCGACCTCAATCACCTGGTGCATGAAGTGGAGGAGTTGTATCGGGTACAGAGCACTAGCGTGCAGCTGCAGCTGTCACTGGACAATCGCATCGCGACGCTGGAAGCGGATCGTGGCAGGCTGCGGCAGATTTTGCACAACCTGATACGCAACTCGCTGGATGCGCTGGAGGGCCAGGAGCATGGCGTCGTCAAGATCAAAACGGAGCTGGTGACCGAGAAAGAACACAGCTTTGCCGATATCATCGTGCAGGACAACGGTCCCGGCATCCAGATGGAAATTGTGGAGCAGGTCTTTGATCCGTACGTAACCAGCAAATCCAAAGGCACGGGCCTTGGCCTGGCCATCGTCAAAAAACTGGTGGAAGAGCACGGCGGGCGCATCTACGCACATAACCTTGATTCTGGCGGCGCCCGCATCAGCATAAGATTGCCCATGGACGAGGATTCCCGGACGGCGATGTTGAGCCGCACTTCAGCACCGCGTGAAAGCAGGAGAGAGCGCGCATGAGTTCCCCACAGATTCTGGTAGTCGACGACGAGTCCGATATCCGCTCGCTCCTGCAGGAGATTTTGAAAGACGAG